>JAFMCL010000006.1 GCA_017857815.1 Flavobacteriaceae bacterium
TAAAACCAATGAGTACATTGGTGAAAATGTAATGGCCTATGTGCCCATACCAGGGGAACAAAAAGGTTGTGTTGATTTAATGGAAGCTACAGGAGGAAAAGCCTATTCTTTATAGACTTCTAAAATATTCTGCAATAGCTCGAGTCTCGTCTTCTGTTAAATTTTGATTTAACATCATGACGTTATTGTATTCCTTAAGCAATGAAATTGCAGTTGGATCTTTTTGCAACATTTCAGTAGGGTTTAGAATCATATTCATAACCCATGCTGGATTTCTACGTTCATAAATTCCTTTCATTGCAGGTCCGATGAGTTTTCTTTCCGCCATGTGACAAGCCGTACATTTTTGTTTAAATATTGCCGCACCTGCTTCAACAAGTTTATCATCTATTTTAGCATCAAATTTCATTGAGCTTATGGGGCCTATACCATTATTGGAAAGATCAATTGCCGTTTTTCCAGCAGCAACATTTTTAACAGGAGCTTCTTTTTGAGTTCTGTTGTATTCGAATCCTTTTTTCTTTTCAGTTTTTGAGCCACAGCTAACCAAAAGTGTTGAAGTGACCAGAATAAAGATCAATTTTTTCATGAATGATTTTAGATTTCAAAAATAGAAAAAAAATTAGATTCACAATTAAGTTTAAATATATTTTAATAGAAAAACAGAACTTAAATTTAGTTTTGAGCCTTTTATTTTAAGGAAGGTTTTTTCGAAACTAGAAAAACCCCAGATAAAGTCAAAATACAGGCGACAATTTTTATTGTATCAATAAAGTCATTTCCTGAAGCAACCGCATAGGAAATCGCGATGAGGGGTTGCGCATAGGCAAAAACACCAAAAGTTGAAGCTTGTAAAGTTTTTAGGGCATAAAAAGAAAGAAGATAAGTCATGAAGGTTGTCCCGACAATTACAAATCCAATTCTCCAAATGGCATCAAAAGGAAGGCTGGGGAAATCGATTTCATTAAACTCGTTAATGGAAAGCGGAAATGTGATGATGAATCCAGAAAGAAACATCCACTTCATGATGGTGACCGTCCTGTATTTTTGGGTTAAGGGCTTAATCACAATTACATAGGCAGCATAAAAACTAGAGTTCACCATGAATAGAATATTTCCCAGTAAGATATTTGGGGCGTTTGGGGTATTCTCTTTCACTGAAATCACTAATAAGAGCGCGCCTAGAAAGCCCAATAAAACCCCATATACTTTTCTCTTACTTATTTTTTCACCGAGAAATATGTAAGAAAGTACCAATATCATAATCGGGACAAGGGTGGCGAAAATGCCACTGTTTACAGGAGTTGAAAGCTGAAGGCCTTTGAAGAAGGACAACATGTTAATGCACATTCCCAAGAGCGATCCAACAAATATTTTCATGAAATCTCCCCGATCAATTTTTTCTTTTTTCAAGAATAAACTGATCAGCCAAAAAAGGATTGCTGCCCCAGAAAGTCGCATGAAAACAAATCCAAACGCACCAACATAATGCGGCATAATTACTTTCGCAACGGTATGGTTTAAACCATAAATAGTGGCGGTACCCGTAGCGGCCAAAAGCGCCCAAAACCTACTGTTCATTGAGCCAGTTTCTAGCTTGTTCAATCGTGTTTTTACTGTTGCCAATAAAATATTTATTCTTATAAACCAATACAGGGCGTTTTAAAAAAGTATAATGACCTAGTAAAAGATCGCGATAATCATCTTCGGTTAATTTTTTGTCTTTAAGGTGAGGTTGTTTTAACAGCTGCGCCCTTTTGTTTATTATAGACTCATAGCTTCCTGTAGCTTCGTATAATAGTGATAATTGTTCGGAGTTAAGCGGATGTTTTTTGATGTCAATAAGCGCTATTTCATGGGGGAGATTTAACTCTTTTTGTATTCTTTTACAAGTATCACAACTGCTTAAATATAGAAAAAAATTCATTTTAATTGATTGACATTACAAAGTAATATCATTTTTATTTAATTGAAGACAAATTACTTTAAAATCCAATACCTTTGTAGTGTTTATAAAAACTCATTTTGATGATGAAGAAGCTTAGATTTAATAGCGCGACAATACACGGAGGTCAATCTCCTGATCCTGCATATGGAGCAGTAATGCCTCCCATTTATCAAACCTCTACCTATGCACAAAGCAGCCCAGGAGATCATAAAGGCTTTGAATACAGCCGAACGCACAACCCCACACGGTCAGCTTTGGAGCGATCAATAGCCAGTATTGAAAACGGTCAACATGGCTTGACTTATGCTTCGGGACTTGCCGCTATGGATGCAGTAATGAAGCTATTTAGCCCTGGGGATGAGATAATTTCGACAAACGATTTATACGGAGGCTCTTATCGTCTTTTTACTAAAATATTTGAGAATTACGGACTAAAATTCCATTTTGTAGACATGCAAGATTCAAACCATGTTGCAAAATATGTAAATGAAAATACAAAACTTATTTGGGTAGAAACTCCAACCAATCCGATGATGAATATCATCGATATCAAAGGAATGGCTGCCTTAGCAAAGTTAAAGAATGTTCTTTTAGCGGTGGACAATACATTCGCTTCTCCCTATCTTCAACAACCACTAGATTTGGGAGCCGATATTGTAATGCACTCTGCCACCAAATTCATTGCAGGTCACAGTGATGTGGTTCTTGGATTGTTGGTCGTAAACGATGATGATTTACAAGAAAAACTTGCCTTTATACAGAATGCCAGTGGAGCGATTCCAGGACCGATGGATAGTTTTTTAACCCTTAGGGGAATCAAAACTTTACACGTCAGAATGCAAAGACATTCTGAAAATGGAGCTGCAATTGCCAACTATTTAAACCAACATTCTAAAATTGGAAAAGTATATTGGCCAGGTTTTGAATCCCATCCAAACCACCAAATTGCTAAAGACCAAATGAATGATTTTGGTGGGATGGTTTCCTTTGTTCCTAAAGGAGGCGACCTTGCTACTGCAATAAAAATTGTTGAAAAAATTAAAGTCTTCACGCTTGCCGAATCCTTAGGTGGTGTGGAGAGTTTGGCGGGGCATCCTGCCAGCATGACACATGCTTCTATTCCAAAAGAGGAACGAGAAAAAAGTGGTGTTGTTGATGGATTAATTAGATTAAGTGTCGGAATTGAGGATGTGCAGGATTTGATTGAAGACCTAGAACAAGCCATCGGGTAATAATTCCCAGACGTGTTAAAAATGGAACTCCAAAAGAACAAAAAAATATATTTCTCCTCTGACAATCACTTGGGAGCGCCCAACGATGAGGAAAGTCGCTTAAGAGAGAAAAACTTTATTGCTTGGTTAGAGCATGTCCGAAAAGATGCTCAAGCAATTTATTTATTAGGAGATCTTTTTGATTTTTGGTTTGAATACAAAACAGTAGTCCCAAAAGGCTTTGTCAGGGTTCTCAGTAAGCTTGCAGAAATTGTAGATTCAGGAATTCCGATTGTTTTTTTTGTGGGAAATCACGACATGTGGATGGACGATTATTTCCAAAAAGAATTGGGCATAACAGTACACTTCAAACCCATCGAGTTAAACATAGATAAAACCTCTTTTTTTATTGGGCATGGAGATGGTTTGGGACCTGGTGATAAAGGGTACAAAAGAATGAAAAAACTATTTACGAATTCTTTTGCAAAAACGCTTTACCGTTGGATACATCCTGATTTGGGGATGCGTCTTGGAAAACGACTTTCCATTAAAAACAAGCTCATTTCAGGAAAAGAAGATATTAAGTTTTTAGGGGAGGAAAAAGAATGGTTGGCAATCTACAGTAGGCGAAAACTCAAAGAAAAGCATTTCGACTATTTTATATTTGGTCACCGCCATTTACCTTTAGAAATCGAATTAGAAAAAAACTCAAAATATATAAATCTTGGCGATTGGATTACTTACTTCACTTATGGAGTATTCGATGGTAATTCCGTGGAACTAAAAACTTGGAAAAACAACTAATTCTATGATTGAAGAAAAATCTTTTGAGTTAGAAAAAACAGTTTTAGTAGGGATTATAAACAACAACCAAGACGAGGTTAAATCTAAAGAATATCTTGATGAGTTAGAGTTTCTGGTTCACACCGCAGGCGGTGTTGTATTAAAAAGATTTGTTCAAAAAATGCAATCCTCCAACCCCAAAACGTTTATTGGGTCGGGTAAAATTAGAGATGTAGAAGCTTATGGTGATGAAAACGAAATCACCACAGTCGTTTTTGATGACGAACTGACCCCAGCCCAACAAGGAAATATCGAAAAAATATTACGATGCAAGATTCTTGATCGTACCGGACTGATTCTCGATATTTTTGCTCAAAGAGCTCAAACTAGCTACGCCAGAACACAGGTTGAGTTGGCGCAATACCAGTATTTACTTCCTCGCCTCAAGGGACTTTGGACGCACCTTGAAAGACAAAAAGGAGGAATTGGAATGCGGGGACCTGGAGAAACCGAAATTGAGACTGATAGAAGAATTGTTCGGGATAAGATTACATTATTAAAAAAGAAATTGGTCACCATTGACCGTCAAATGTCAACTCAAAGAGGAAACCGAGGGGCCTTGGTTCGGGTAGCTTTGGTGGGATATACCAATGTAGGAAAATCTACCTTAATGAATGTCATCGCTAAGAGCGATGTCTTTGCAGAAAATAAACTTTTTGCGACGCTAGACACCACCGTTAGAAAAGTTGTCATCGGAAATCTCCCTTTTCTTTTGAGTGACACCGTTGGGTTTATCCGTAAACTTCCCACCCAATTGGTGGAATCGTTTAAAGGTACTTTGGATGAGGTACAAGAAGCAGACTTACTCCTTCATGTAGTGGACATTTCGCACCCTAATTTTGAAGAGCATATTGAGTCAGTAAATCAGATTTTGAGTGACATTAAAAGTTTCGATAAACCTACGCTGATGGTTTTCAATAAGATTGACGCTTATAATGCAGCTCCTTGGGATGATACAGAATTGATAGAACAACGCTCTGAAAAACACTATTCTCTTGAGGAGTGGCAAAAAACTTGGATGCATAAGGGTAATGGAAATGCACTTTTTATTTCCGCTTTAAGTAAAGAAAATCTTGAACAGTTTAGGAAACGAGTTTATGCCGATATTAGGGACATTCACGTTACCCGATTCCCCTACAACCAGTTCCTCTATCCCGAAGGATTGGACCAGATGCAATAGATTCTTTATTGAGAATTATATTTTAGTAGGAAAACACGCACAAGCCGTAATATCCCGAAAAGCTTGCTTTTACTTTAAAAAGCTTATGTTTTAGATTCACTTTTTTCTTTTAGAATACATTGTATTGCAATTCGAAACTAGATATCTGCTTCCTTTTTTATCAAGTTTGTAACTCAAGGAGGATACAAAAAAAGGTTTATCAGGCTGTTATTTCCCTTGCTTTCTTTAGCGCTAAAACTGTATAAAATTATTTTTTCAAAACAAGCAAATGAATTTGGATTCATAGTTTCAAAAGGCAAAAATTTGAAGCCTTGGTTGGAGGGAGGGTTGGAAGATCCCAAACTAAACCTTGAATATATTAGGGAGAAGTATGTTACCCAATTATAATATAATATTCTTCTTATTAGGCCATTATTGTCCTCACAAGTCTTTTATTTACTCACTTTGTTCTTCTTGACCTTGCGCAATGGTTCCTTTTTATAATTTTTAATACATTGTACGAATATTAACTCAACCTTATTTTAATTAATTAAAAAATGAAAAAGATAATTCTCCTTATCGCTATTTATTTGGTTTCAAACGCAATAAATGCACAACAGAAAAAGATTTGGGATGAAACCAAAGAAGAAAAAACGGAGCGACTTGCCTGGTGGACCAACGACCGTTTTGGAATGTTTATTCATTGGGGATCTTATTCTTTAGCGGGCAGACACGAGTGGGTTAAGAAATACGAAGGAATCGATGATGTGGACTATAAGAAGTACTTCGATAATTTCAATCCAGATTTATACAATCCCAGAGAATGGGCAAAATTGGCCAAAGCTGCTGGAATGAAGTATGCAGTAATCACAACCAAACATCATGAAGGTTTTACATTGTTTGATTCTGATTTCACAGAATATAATGTAACAAACACTCCTTATGGAAGAGATGCTCTCAAAGAATGGGTCAATGCTTTTAGAGAAGAAGGTTTGAAAATCGGGTTTTATTATTCATTGATTGATTGGCATCATCCCGAATATACAATCGACAGGGTTCACCCCTTAAAGCCAAAAAACAAAGAAGATTATAAGGCACTAAATAAAGAAAGGGACATGTCCGTTTATCGAGAATACTTGATGAACCAGGTGACGGAAATATTGACCAATTATGGAAAAGTTGACATGTTATGGCTAGACTATTCTTTTCCCAATGGAGACGATGGTAAAGGACGTGAAGACTGGGGTTCAATTGAGCTCATAAAAAAGGTTCGAAAGCTTCAGCCTGAGATCATCGTAAACGACAGACTTGATTTAAAAGAATATTGGGGTGGATGGGATTTCACAACGCCTGAACAGTTTAAAGTTAAAGAATGGCCCACCTACGATGGAGAAAAAATCCCTTGGGAAACTTGCCAAACTTTTAGTGGTTCTTGGGGGTATTATCGAGATGAACTTAAATGGAAGGACAATAAACAATTGCTGGTTTTGTTGATAGAATCGGTAAGTAAAGGAGGGAATCTTTTGCTTAATGTAGGCCCTACTGGAAGAGGGACCATCGATTATCGAGCAGAGAATGCATTATCTGAAATTGGCGACTGGATGAGGTTCAATAATAGGGCCATTTACGGTTGTACTCAAGCTCCTGAAGCTTTTGAGGTTCCAGACAATTCATTGCTGACTTATAATCCTGAGACAAATAGGCTCTACATTCATTTGCTAGATTATCCGCTTCAGAATTTCACCCTGAAAGGAATGAAAGGAAAAATTAAATACACACAGTTTTTACATGATGCTTCAGAAATAAAAATCTCAAATCCAGTGGGACATTGGATTAAGGAGGAAGTGGGTGAAGGAGATGTAAATTTAGTTTTACCGGTTACCAAGCCTCCAGTTGAAGTACCTGTGATAGAGGTATTTTTAAAATAAATTGATTTTAAACATAGGGGTTGAAGTATTTGATTTTGTTTAATTAACAACTTTAGCAATCACCATATAAACAGGAAAATGATCGGAATATCCTTTTAAAGAATTACCCGTAATTTGATTTCTAAAAGGATAACCTTTATATTTCCCTTTTGGATTTTTTAAATAATCAGGATTATAAATCTTTGTATTTAAAAAAAATGCTCCTTCTTTTGTAAGCCAGTTTTTAGAAATTAAAATCTGATCAAATAAAAACCACCGATCGCGATAGGCCAAACTCCCCAATCCCATTTTTTGCATGTACTCCATCGGGTTAAACAATGGCTTAGATATTTTTTTTTCATAATAAGAACTCTGCTTTGAAAGAAGTTTCAAACTATTATTGTTTGGGTTGTCATTAAAATCACCCATGCTAATGATTTTAGCATCAGCTTGAAGACGTTGAAGAGAATCAATGATTTTACGTTGCAGCTTTCCAGCTGCCATCCTGCTGGATTCACTTCTTCTTTGACCACCTCGCCTTGAAGGCCAATGGTTGACCAAAACATGAATTTCTTCCTCTTCAAGCCATCCGCTAACGACCAATTGATCTCTCGTATACCTTCTTCTATTGGTTTTCCCATCATAAAGCAAAAGGGGATACTTTTTCACCGATGAAGGAATAAAAAATCTTTTTTGATAAAGTAGGGCGACATCAATTCCTCTTGCATCTGGGGAGTCAAAATGAATAATGCCGTAATCCTGCTTTGAAAGATTCTTATTTGCAATCAATTTTTTTAGAACCCTAATGTTTTCTACCTCAGCCACTCCCAAGAGAAGAGGGGCTTTGTGTGTTTCTTTTTTCCCGATTTCCGAAATAACACTTGCCAAATGGTCAATTTTTTGATTTAACAATTCTTCATTCCAACCAAGTCTTCCAGCTGGAGTATAATCACCATCAATAGTTTTTGGATTGTCCTCGGGATCAAATAAATTTTCAAGATTGTAAAATGCTATGGTATGAAGGTGGGCTTCTTGAGATTGAATTTTGTTCATAAAAAGAAGAAGAACCAACAAAATAAAAAGAAACTTTTTCACAATAAAATAGGAATTATTAATTTAATGCTACCCACGAATAACAAACTCTTAGTTCATGCGATTTTTGTGTTTTCTATTCTGGGTAGGCTTTTTAAACCTTATATACAGCCAACAAAGTACTGATATTACTCAGGAATACTTTGTTTATGGAAAGATAATTCAGAAAAACCAGCAACCGATCCCTGATGTCAATGTTAGCTTTATAGGTTATGAAAACGAGACTTATACTGATCATGAAGGAAAATTCTTTCTTAAGATTCCAAAAAATACTTTTAAACTCGACTTGATTTTCAAAAAAGAAGAATTTGAATCTCAAACCGTACCCATTGAATTCCCAAAAGGTAAAAACTTAACTTTAAAAGACTGGATTTTACCAGAGGCATTACAGGCGGATATCGAACTACCTAGGTTTGACCTCAATAGCCTTTCTTTTGGGCAAGACGAATTTGATCGCAGTCAAATTGGCAGCGTCTTGCACTCTCAAAGAGATGCATTTTTAAATGTTTCTGCTTTTCAATTTGGCAACACCTTTTTTAGATTAAGGGGGTTGGACAGCAGCCATAATATCATAAGCATTAACGGAATTCAAATGAATTCTTTCGATTCTGGGCGTCCTTTGTGGAGTCAGTGGGGTGGCCTAAACGATTTCACAAATCGTGGTCAACAATTTAACTATGGTCTTTCAATTTCTAACTACGATTTTGGAGGTTTGCTTGGAAATACAGAAATCAACTTGCGCCCTTCATTATTGTCTTCCGGCTCTAAAGTTTCGCAAGCTTTTTCGAATACCACCTATCAAACACGAACCATGTTTTCGCATTCAGGAAGTATTGGTGGAAAGGGGATTCATTATGCACTACTTGTTTCTTTTCGCGGAGGTAAAACCGGTTATGCTGAGGGGACGCCCTATGATGCCAAATCTATTTTTATTGGTTTAGAGAAAAACTGGAATAAAAATCACAGCACTTGGTTGATTGCTTTCTATACCCCAAACCGAAGGGGGAAAAGTGCACCCATGACTCAGGAGGTTTTTGACTTGAAAGGTCGAAAATACAATCCTTATTGGGGCTTTCAGGATCAAAAAGTGAGAAACTCACGCGAAGCTGAAATAAAAATACCTGTCATAATTTTGAATCACCTTTGGGAAATCTCAAAAGACGCTACCTTTAAAATTAATTTAGGACACCAATGGGGAAAACAATCTTTAAGCAGGATATTATACAATGGGAGTCGAATTCAAGACAATTATCTTATTGGGGGCGGCCAGAATCCTGATCCTACTTACTACCAAAAACTCCCCAGTTATTTTTTGAGAAACCCAAGATATCTAGACCCTGCAAGTGCGTACCTATCCTTACAGACTTTAATTCAAGACGGACAAATAGACTGGTCTAAACTATACGAAATAAACCAAAACCAGACAGATCAAGCAGCAATTTATGCCCTTTATCAGGATGTGAAATCACCCACCAGAACTACGTTTTCTTTTGAATATAAAAAGGCTTTTGAATCGGGATTTAAGCTTGACTTTGAAGGAAACTACATTTATGAGAACAATCTTTTTTTTGCCTCTCCCAATGACTTGCTAGGAGCAGATCATGTTTTCAATTTAAATTATTATGCAGAAGATATAGCATCTGTTCAAAACAACTTACTTCAGCCCAACAAAAAAGTAAGGACTAATGATCCTTTTCTTTATAATTATAATTTAAAAACTGATGGGCTAGCCTTTTCACTTCAAGGCGAATTTAACAGAAAAGGTTTCCACGGCTTTACAGCAATAAAATTAAACCAGGTCTCTTACCGACGAGACGGGAAATTTAAAAACGGGAGCTTTCCAGACAACTCATTTGGCAAAGGGAATAAACAAAAGTATACGTCGCTAAGCACAAAAGCTGGAGTTGATTATGCTTTTACGGGAAAGCATCGAATCTTTATGAACGGTGGTTTTTTGAACCGACCACCCACCCAGCAAAATGTATTTTCAAACCCTAGAGAAAATCACCAAATTGTTCCAAACACAAAAGAAGAAGAATCAATTTCTTTAGATTTTGGTTACCACTTTCAAAGCAGCAAAATAGCACTGAAAGCCCTTGGATATTGGATCGAACAAAAAGACCTAAGCGAAGTTTCGTATTACTTTGCAGATGGAGTGGGGGGAGACAATGCCTATTTTATCCAAGAAATATTATCTGGTATTCAGAAAGACAATAAGGGCGTGGAGTTCTCTATTGTCTATCAACCAATTCCCGAAGTTAAAATCACTGGCGTTGCCTCGGTGGGTCAGTTCATAATTGGGAATGATCCTGACCTATATTTGTCAACTGTTATTAATAAAGAAACCACAGCACAAGGGTTTGAAAATGGACTCAAAAGTTTTGGAAAAAGCAAACTGAAAGGTTATTCCCTTGCAGCAGGTCCTCATCGAGCCTTTTCCCTTGGGTTTGAATATGAAGACCCAAATTATTGGCGATTGGGTATTTTTGGAAATTATTTTTCAAATGCTTTTTTAGACCCGAATCCTCTGTTAAGGACAGAGAATTTTTTAAAGGATTTTGATGGATTGTCTTTTACAAACTATGATCCAGAGACAGCTCAATCGCTGTTGAAGCAGATTCAATTTCCTTCTTATTTTTTACTTAATCTTACTGCTGGAAAATCCTGGCGCGTAAATTCAAAGTTCTTTGGATTATTTTTAAGTTTCCAGAATTTATTAGACGAAACCTTCAAAACAGGAGGTTTTGAACAAGGTCGCAATGCAAACTATGCAGCACTTTTAGAAGACAAAACGCGTTCTAAGCCTTTGTTTGGCCCTAAGTATTGGTGGGGTCGAGGAACCACTTTTTTCACCTCTTTTTATTTTAGATTTTAAACCCTTTAAAAATGAAAAAATATTTTTTAATATTTCTACTTTTGATTGTCTACCAGTGTGTTCCCACCAATGAATTTGACCCTCCTGAATTTCAAGCGGAAATCATTCCGCCCGAAACAAACACCAGCATAGCTGCCGTTAGACAAAGAGTAATTCAAAGCAAAACAGGTTTTGTTCAATTCCCAACGGATGACGTTCCTCTTTGGTTTGAGGCCTATGTGACTAGCAGTGATGCTGGCGGAAATTTTTATAAAGAGATTTATCTTCAGGATGAGATAGAAAATCCAAAAGCGGCACTTAGATTTTTATTAGATGAAACCGCTCTTAACAATTTATACCCTGTAGGTAGAAAAGTATATGTCAATTTAAATGGATTGGGAGCTGGCTATCACAGAGGGGTGCTCACGATAGGGACTTATGCGGCTGACGGAGTCGAAAACCTATCAGCTCATTTGATTTCTGCACATTTGGTAAGGTCTTCAGAAGACCATTTAATCACTCCACTTTCCGTTAAGATTGAGGATTTTGAACAAGAATACTTGGGGATGTGGATCACAATTAATGCAGTTCAGTTTTCGAACAGTGAACTGGGCAAAACTTTTTCAGCCGAAGGCTACGATGAATTTGACGGCGAACGACGCCTGGTCAATTGTCAAACACAGCATAGTATTTGGGTCACGACCAGTACATTTTCAAAGTTTAAATCCGTCGTGGTGTCAGATCATTCAGGCTTTATTAGTGGTATTCTTACAAGGGATTATTATAACGAAAAGTTTATTTTAAAAATAAATGAACCCCAAAACATTAGTTTTCAAGACCCGAGATGTGATCCTTTTTTTAATCAACATTTTGAAAACGAAAACTTAGGAAAATTTGAATCTGAAGGTTGGATAAGTTTTACAGAAGAAGGAACTCCCTATTGGAAAGTTGTTGAGGACGAATATACATTGGGTAGGTCAGCCAGCTTTAGTTCCTATAGCTCAGGAGACACAGAAACCGTTGGCTGGTTGATAACCCCTCCGATTAATGCAAGTAGCATTAATAATCCTGTTTTTGCATTTCGAACAGCAGTTAAATATCCTGATAAAAGTCAATTGGAAGTTTATTATTCTAATGATTTTAATGGAAATATAAATGGAGTACTGTCTGCCCAATGGCAAAAATTAGAGCTTAAAATTGCTTCAAAAATAGATGTTTCCAATGCATGGATTGATTCTGGAGAATTTGAACTTCCTGCTCAAAGTGAAAATATATATTTTGCATTTAAATACATTGGAAATGGAAAGTCAACCTATGATGCAACTTTTTTGGTAGACGATATTCGCGTGATGGAGGGAAATCAATAAATATTAATCTTCATAATTTATATGATCAGTGTTGTAGGATAAGTTTTTAAGTAAATCTCCCTTAAAAACACCTGTAACCAATCGTCCATCTTCATCGGTACACTTAAATGAGATACTGGTTTGTTCTCCTTCCTTAGTAACAGTTAATTTCCCACTTAACAAGCGAGGTCCATCATTCTCATCGTAAAAGACTGAGTCTTTATCCTCGTTCCAGTCCAGGGTGTAAAAACCAATGGCAATGTCTCCTTCACTGTAGGGAGGTCTCAAATTCATAAAATGAACTCCATCATTAAGTGTTTCACTTTCAGAGCTGTAAATAATAAATCCCAATATTTTTCCTTTTCCTTTTAAAGAGAGCATTTTGTCGTTTAATGAAAAAAAACTTACGCCATCTGTAGCGAATATTAGCCCATTTAAATTGTTAAAAAAAGAAAGACCAGTGAGTTTTACAAAAGCAGCAGACTCAATCGTATATTGCGTCTCACTAATCTTAAAATAATCGGCACTACTGTATTCGATTTGTTTATTGGAACAGAAGTAAATAAAAAAACACAGTGTAATACATAAAAGCAGCGCGGGAGATCTCATTTGGTTTTAATTTGGGTTAACCAAAACTATAAAAAAACTAACTATAGTTGGGGAACAATTGTGTTAAATAAATTTATAAATGAGGTTTTCTTTTAAACACCTAAATGCTTAAGGCATTCGGTGACCCTGACTGGCGACCAAAAGAGAAAACCAATCAATTTCATCCAAAACAATATCAACTGCTCTCAAAGATTTTTTAATTCTTTCTACTTTTGTTGTTCCGATGACAGGATGAATAGCAGCAGGATGACGCATCAGCCAGGCTAAAATCAACTCATCCTCATCGGCATCATATTTCTTTAGAAGTGGCTTCAAGGCATTTTCGATCCGCTGTTGTGCTTCGTCTTTTTCTTTAAAATAGTTACCCAAAGGTGCCCACGCCATGGTTTGAATATTTTTATTGATCATATGATCTAATGTATCATCAAACATGGGTTGGTAATGGGTCAAAGAACATTCGATCTGATTAAAAAGAATAGGGGTGGTTTCTTGAATTAAATCAATTTGTGAAGGAGTAAAGTTAGAGACGCCATAATTTTTGATTTTACCTTCCGCTTTTAGCTGATCAATCGCCGAATTAATTTCATCCCCTTGCATTAAAGGACTTGGGCGGTGCAATAAAAGCAGATCTAGGTAATCTGTTTTTAAATTTAGTAATGAACGTTCAACTTGATTTATTATATAAGATTTGGAGTAAGAATAATAATTCAGCAGTATGGGGTTAAAGTCACTTGGGCATTGAATTCCGCATTTTGAAATCAAAAACAATTCTTCTCTTGCTATTTTTGTTTGAGCATAAGCTTTTCCAAAAGCTGTTTCAGTAGTATAGTCTCCATAAATATCCGCATGATCAAAAGCGTTTATACCCAGAGAAAGCCCAGTTTCAATGAGGTTTGCCATTTCTAAAGTACTTAAATTATTTCCCCAGACCCCCCAATTCATGGTGCCGGATATTATTTTTGAAACTTTTATCATTTTTCTTAAATTAGTTGTCCTAAATTAGGGAGATTTTAAAGCCGATTAAACTTTGATTAAAATCAATTTTTAACCAATTATTAACAACGTAAAGAGAAAATATTCCTGAATTTTACTGCCCTAAAATACACGCCTTAATAGAAACAATATGGAAGAAACAATGAACAAGAATGTCGATATTAGAGCTATCAACGAAAAAATCGAAAAAGAAAGTGCCTTTGTTGACTTATTAACGCTTGAAATGAATAAGGTCATTATCGGCCAAAAATACATGGTCGAGAGACTATTGATAGGATTGCTGGGAAGAGGCCACATCCTTCTGGAAGGAGTACCCGGTCTTGCAAAGACCTTGGCGATTAACACACTCAGTCAATCGGTGAAAGGAGTCTTCAGCCGAATTCAGTTTACTCCTGATTTACTTCCCGCAGATGTCGTTGGAACCATGATTTATAATATCAAGGAAAACGACTTTACGATAAAGAAAGGACCCATTTTTGCCAATTTTGTTTTGGCAGATGAGATCAATCGTGCCCCTGCAAAAGTGCAGTCTGCTCTTTTAGAAGCGATGCAAGAGAAGCAGGTCACGATTGGAGATACAACTTTTAAGCTACCTTCCCCGTTTTTAGTAATGGCGACGCAAAACCCTGTTGAGCAGGAAGGTACTTACCCTCTTCCTGAAGCGCAGGTGGATCGATTCATGCTTAAAACGGTAATTGATTACCCTAAAATTGAAGAAGAGCAATTAATTGTTAGATCTAATTTAAATAATACCCAGCAAAAAGTGAACCCCGTGGTTACGACAAAGCAAATTCAAACGGCTCAAACTACGGTAAGGGAAATTTATATGGATGAAAAAATCGAGAAATACATTCTTGATTTGGTGTTCGCCACACGTTATCCTGAAAACTATTCATTGGCAAAAATCAAACCATTAATCAGCTTTGGAGCTTCACCCAGAGGGAGTATCAATCTCGCTACTGCAGCCAAATGCCACGCTTTCCTTAAGCATCGGGGTTATGTTATCCCTGAAGATGTACGCGCCATTATTTATGACGTATTGCGTCATCGAATAGGGTTAACTTATGAAGCAGAAGCTGAAAACATTACTTCTGAAGATTTGATCAGCCAAATCATCAATGAAGTAGAAGTTCCCTAGGAAAATAAGCTTTTTTCTCACCAACTAAAATCAGTATGGAAACGAAAGAGCTTTTAAAGAAAGTTCGTAAAATTGAAATTAAGTCTCGTCGCTTAAGCGATAACATCTTTGGGGGGGAATATCACAGCACCTTCAAAGGAAGAGGGATGACTTTCAGTGAAGTAAGACAATACCAATATGGTGACGACATTCGGAATATCGATTGGAATGTAACCGCACGCTATAACGAACCTTTTGTAAAAGTATTCGAGGAAGAAAGAGAGTTGACCCTTATGCTGATGGTTGACGTTAGTGGCTCAAAACATTTCGGGACCCAGGGCCAATTTAAGAGGGATGAAATAACCGAAATCGCTGCGACCCTGTCATTCTCTGCTATGCAGAACAATGATAAAGTTGGTATAATTCTTTTTTCGGACCAGGTAGAACTTTATATCCCTCCTAAAAAAGGACGTTCTCATGTTTTAAGAATTATACGTGAACTTTTGGAGTTCCAACCCAAAAGTAAAAAAACAAAAATAAGTGCTGCTTTAGAATTTTTATCTGGCGTGCTTAAGAAAAAAGCCATCGTTTTTTTGATGTCTGATTTTATGGATTCTGATTATGAAAAGACCCTTAGAATTGTGGCTAAAAAACACGATTTAACAGGAATTAGGATTTATGATCGCTATGAAGAGAGCATCCCTAATATAGGTTTGGTCCCCATGATTGATAACGAAACTGGAGCCACAAAATGGATCAACACCAAGTCTTTGGGTGTGAGAAAAGCTTACGAAAAAAACTACCAGAATCAAGTAGTGTTTTTTGAAAACCTATTTCTTAAGAATGGAGCAGGAGCATTGCATTGTCGACTGGATGAAAGTTATGTAAAAAAACTTTTGAACTACTTTAAATCAAGAGGATAAGGAATGAAAAAAATTGTTTTAATAGGGTGCTTCTTATTAGGTATGAGTCAGCTTATCGCACAAGTTGATTTCGACTTAAAAACTGCTGTTGATACAACGCAACTTCGCATCGGTGAACAATTGAATTATTCAATACAATTAAAGTCTGACTCAATTTTAGATCTCACTTTTGCTGAAAAACCAATTTTCGCTCCTTTCGAGCTTTTAGAAGAAAGTCCTTTGGATACCATTCAAGCACAGGGCCATTATCTTTTTACTAAAAAATATGCATTGATTCAATTTGATTCGGGGGCCTATTGGTTGCCTTCTCAAAAAATAGGAATCAATGGATCGCTAAAAATAACGGATTCGCTTTTAATCGAAGTTGCCACTGTTGTTGTTGATACTTTAAAACAAAAATTATATGACATTAAGCCGATTGTTGAGGTTGAAAAAAATAATGAAAGGGTTATAAAAAGCATTTTACTTGGAGTCCTAGTAGTCCTTTTGCTAATCGGTATCATTTATGCTTTTTTCTTTGCCAAAAAGAGAATAGAACAAAAGAAAAAGAAACTACCTCCTTTTGAAAGAGCCATAGAAGAGCTTAAAGCGTTAGAATCAATCAAACCGACCGATCAAGAAGAACATAAGAATTATTATTCTCGTTTAACAGATGTCATCCGAAGATATTTGGAGGAAGAAGCCAAGATTTCTGCACTGGAAAGCACTTCTGATGAATTACTTTCAAAATTAGAATTGCTGAAAGATTCTGGAAAACTAAAACTTGAACATGACACCATTAAAAACCTTAAATCAGTCCTACAGACTGCGGATTTGGTAAAATTTGCAAGGTCAATGCCCGATCAAGGAATTTCTTCACGCGACAGAATTTTGGTTGAGGAAGTGGTGATCGAAACCAAAGAGGCACTTCCCGAGCCCACCCCAGAGGAAATAAGGGAGCGAGAGGAATATCAATTGATTTTGGCCAAGCAGCGAAAGAGAAAGCAAATTAAGTGGAGCTTTGCTTCCCTAGGAATCGCAGCTATAATTTCTTTAAGTATTGCGATTTATGTTTATGGTTTTTATCCCGTTCGAGACACGATCCTTGGAAACCCTACCGTCAAATTAAAAATGGGAGAGTGGGTAACCAGTCAATACGGAACGCCTCCAGTAAAAATTAGTACTCCAAAGGTTTTGAAAAGAATCAAAGTAGAAGGGAGTGGGATGCAACGGTTTTCCATAGGAAGCTATGACTCGCCTTTTTATCTAGATTTAATTTTTAAAAAGACGCCTCCAAACCCAGAAAAATCTGATCAAGATGAGGAGGATGAAGCTACAGAAAAAGCAAGGCAGAAGGAAAAAATTCAACAGCTGGTCAATGAAATCATTCAGGATTTTCAATCAAGAGGAGCCGTAAATATTTTAATTAAAGAAGAAGAAGTGACTACCCTTTCGGGACTTCCAGCATTGAAAATATTTGGAACTTTAGATTATCCAAAAAAAGGAGACGACAACCGAGTCAGGTGTAATTACACCACCCATATATTTGATTTCGAATCGGGAGGAATAACGATGACAATTCTCTATGAAAAAGAGGATCGGTATGCTGATAAAATAGAGGAAAGAATAATGAATAGTTTTGAATTAATTAAAGAATTATAAAGCGTGTTTGAAGGAATATATTTTGCGAGTCCTGATTATCTGTGGTTATTTGTGCTTTTACCGCTGATAATTCTATGGCAATTTTTTAACCATAAAAACATTCAACCTAAACTCAACATTTCTTCACTGAAAGGATTTGAAATCAATTCCTCTGTAATCGCTCGCCTGCATCCATTACTTTTTGTTTTAAGATCATTGGCTTTGAGTTTTGTAATATTGGGATTGGCACGACCTCAAACCCTTGATGTTTCCTCAAGAACAAAGACAAACAAAGGGATTGACATTATTATGGCGATTGACGTGTCTTCGAGTATGTTAGCTCAAGATCTAAAACCAGACCGCCTGTCTGCCCTTAAACGTGTGGCAGCATCTTTTGTCGATGAAAGATTGAGTGACCGTATTGGACTGGTCATTTATGCGGGAGAAAGTTACACTAAAACACCGATCACAAGTGATAAGTCTATTGTTAAAAATGCACTAAGAGAGATTCGTTACGAAGGATTGATAGAAGATGGAACAGCGATCGGAATGGGCTTGGCAACTTCTGTGAACCGGTTGAAAGATAGTCGAGCAAAAAGTAAAGTGATTATCTTATTGACTGACGGCGTAAATAATTCGGGATTTATAGATCCCAAGATCGCAACTGAATTGGCTGTAGAATATGATATAAAAACCTATACCATTGGCTTGGGAAGTAACGGAAACGCCAGGGCGCCCATCGGATTACTGCCCAACGGAAAGTTTCAATATGGTGTGACAAAAGTAGAGATCGATGAAGCGTTACTAAAAACAATAGCGAAGAGCACTGGAGGGTTGTACTTTCGAGCTACCGATAACAAGAAATTAGAAGAAATTTATCAGGAAATCAACAAACTCGAAAAAACTGAAGTTGAGGAGTTTAAGTATTATAATTATGAAGAAAAATTTAGGCCATTAATCCTTCTCGCTTTGGTAATGATTTTCATCGAATGGTTGGCACGTAATACTTTATTTAGAAGCTTTATTTAATATGTATCAATTTGACACCCCTTTCTATTTTTATTTCTTCGGAGTATTGCCGGTTCTCTGGCTAGGCTTTTATTTGGTGATGCGATGGAAGCGAAAAGCTCAGCTCCAATTTACCGATGCTAACTTGATGAAAAAATTGAGTCCTTATCGGTCAAGATTTAAGCCCGGATTTAAATTAATTCTTCTGAGTTTGTCAATTTCTTTCTTAGTAATAGGATTGGTAAATCCAAAAATCGGAACCCAACTTGAAACCGTTAAAAGAGAAGGCGTAGACATCGTTTTTGCGATTGACGTTTCAAAAAGTATGCTCGCCGAAGACATTGCACCCAATCGATTGGAAAAATCAAAGCGATTGGTGTCAGCCATCATGAATCAACTGGCAAGCGATAGAATTGGGATTATTGCTTATGCAGCTCAAGCCATTCCCCAATTACCAATTACTACGGATTATGGAGCGGGCAGAATGTTTTTACAGGCATTAAATACTGACATGCTTTCCTCACAGGGAACTGCATTGGACGCTGCTCTCGATCTTTCTGGAACATTTTTTGATGATGAAGATCAGACCAACCGAGTTGTTTTTTTAATCTCAGATGGTGAAGACCATTCTGAGGAAGGAGAATCAGCAGCCAAAAGGGCTTCTGCTTTGGGAATTAGGATTTTTACTTTTGGAGTAGGGACCGAACAAGGCGCTCCTATTCCTATTAAAAAAAATGGAATAATTGAATCCTATAAGAAAAATATGGAGGGAGAGACTGTCATCACAAAACGAAATGCGGAAATTTTGAAGGTGATTGCAGAAGTATCTGGTGGGGAATATATCGATGGGAATGAAACTCAGGAAGTTTTGGACTTTGTTTCAGATAAATTAAAATCGATGGATAAAAAAGAATTTGAGGCTAAAAAATTTGTCAGTTATAAAGACCAGTTTCAAGCTTTTCTTTTGGCTGGATTTCTTTTACTGCTGATAGAGATTTTTCTTTTTGAAACGAAAACTAAATGGGTTCAAAATTTAAATTTATTTAACGAAAAATAAAAAATTATGTTTCGATTTTTTTTCTGTTTGTTTTTAATTTCATTCTTTATAGGCGCTGCTCAGGAAGCGGTTGTGAACAATCATATTTATGATGGGAATCAATTGGCAAAAGAATCTGTGTTTGATACCGCCGAGATGTCATACAGGAAAGCACTTTCCAAAGCTCCAGAAAAACCAGAAGCACTTTATAACCTTGGTAACACACATTACAAGGAAAAGAATTTTGATGAAGCAAAACAACGTTATTTTCAAACCCAAAAATTCTCTGAGAATAAGTCCAGTAAACATCATGCATTTCACAACATGGGAAATGTTTTTATGCAACAAAAAGATTATGCTAAGGCAGTTGAGTCCTATAAAAACGCATTGAGAAACAATCCTGAAGATGAACAAACACGGTATAATTACGCCCTAGCAAAAGAGCTTTTAGAGAAAGAGCAACAAGAACAAGAACAAAATCAGGATCAAAAGGATCAAGACAATAAAGATCAAGAGGACAAAAAAGATCAAGATCAAGACAAAGAAGGGGAGGAAGAAAAAGACAAAAAAGAGGATAAAGAAGGTAAGGACGGAGAAGATTCTGAAGACAATAAAGAGGAAGGTGAGGAAAAAAAAGAGGAAAAGCCTGAAGAGTCTAAAGATGGAAAAGATGAGAAGGAACAGCAGCCTCCACCGAAGCCCAAGCAGGGCCAGCTCTCTCCAGAGCAGGTGAAAAGTTTGCTAGAAGCAATGAATAATCAAGAGAAAAGAGTACAAGACAAGGTCAATGCCGAAAAAATTCAAGGGGCTCCTGTTAGAGGGGAGAAAGATTGGTAAATTTGTAATCAATTAGAATGCACAAATATATTTTACATATAATTGTTTTGCTATTCACCGTTTTTAACGTCACTGCGCAGGTGTCTTTTGAAGCGAGGGTGAGCAAGAAATCTATGGGACTCAACGAACGTTTGAGGGTTGATTTCATTATGAATAAAAATGGAGATAATTTCACAGCTCCAAATTTCTCTGACTTCAGAGTTGTTGGAGGTCCAAATCAATCCATAAGTAATTCATGGGTTAACGGTAAAAGAAGTTTTTCCAAAACATTTACCTATTTCTTATCCCCTAAAAAGAAAGGTACCGCGACGCTCAATGCGGCGACAGTCAAAATCGAAGGAGAAGTTTATCGGACGACTCCAGTAAAAATTACGGTTTCCGAATCCGTGGCTGTGCCTCGTGATCCTAATAACCCAGAGTATCTCATAGACGATAACCTTCACCTGGTCGCTGAAGTTTCCAATCCGAGACCATACCTAAATGAAGCCATAACGGTTGTTTATAAACTATACTTTAGAAGCCCACTTAAAATATCGGACGCCAGAGAAATAGAAAGTCCAAAGTTTCAGGACTTTTGGAGTCATATTATAAAAATCCCCCAACTACAGGTTCAGAATGCAACTTTCAGGGGAGAGGATTATAAGGTGGTTGTTTGGAGAAAAACCGTTTTATATCCCCAAAAAACAGGAAAATTAACACTAGAGCCTCTCAGTCTAAATGTCGTTATTGGTCTTCCCTCCAACCGGCGTGATTTTTTTGGAGGTAGAATTGTTCAGCAAACTTCCCGTGCGATTACTGCCGAAAAAAGATTTATAAATGTCAAGCCATTACCCGAAAAAGGGAAGCCTGCCAATTTCTTTGGTGCAGTTGGACAGTTTGATTTTAATTTAATTATAAATAAGAATGCCTTAAAAGCTTCGGAGTCTTTTGAGTTAAAAGTTAAAGCAAGTGGCAGTGGAAATTTAAAGCTCTTCACCCTGCCGAAACTGACACTTCCCAACACACTTGAGGTTTATGAGCCAGAGCACTCTGAAGACGTTAAAACAAGTCTGGGTGGAATGAAGGGAAGCATTGAAGACAAATACACTGTTGTTCCAAGATTTCAGGGTAAATATCCCATCTCCCCCGTTTCGTTTTCTTATTTCGACCCAAAGAAAGAAGAATATTTCACCCTCATGTCCCAAGAGCATATTGTCGACGTATATGATGGCCCAATTGTGGGCAACTCCACTAATAAAAATAACACGACTTCAAATCAATTGGTTTCAACTGAAAACGAATCGTTTCGTTTTATAAAATTAATTCCAAACCTAAGACCAATAGAGCAGCTTGCCTTTTGTGGCAGTAAAGAGTTTTATTTGATGATTGTTGCCCCATTTTTATTGCTCCTTATATTTTATTTCCTTCTGCGACGTAAAATAAAAATATCTGGTGATGTTGATGGAATAAAGTTGAAAACGGCGAATAAACTTGCAAAAAAATACTTAGGCTCTGCCAAGAAAAACCTGAAAAATAAAATACTTTTCTATGATGCCTTAGAAAGGGCTTTACACAACTATTTAAAAGCCAAATTAAGCATTGAAACATTTGATTTTAATAAAGAGAAAATCCGTCAACTATTAAAGGAAAAACCTCTTTCCTCCGATGATATTGATTCTTTTATAAATTTATTGGAAAACTGTGAGATCGCTCGATATTCTCCTGCAACGGATGCTAAAATGCAGCAAGATTTTGATCAAGCACTTAACGTAATTGCTACTATAGACAGAAAGTTATGAATTTGAAACTGCTACCTTTTATTTTATTTCTAGTTTTCTTTTGTACATATGGGCAAACTCCTAGAGAAGTTTTTGAAAACGCAAATACGGCTTACAATAATGCTAAATATGAAAAAGCAGTTTCCCTGTATAAAGAAATTTTGGATCAAGGAGAACACAGTGCGGAATTGTATTACAACTTGGCAAACTGCTATTACCGACTGAACAATGTTGGAGAGAGTATTTTTTATTATGAAAAAGCCAAACTTTTAAATCCTAATGATCAGGACATAAAAGTGAACGCTGCTTTCGCCCAAAACATGGCTATTGATGCCGTTGAATTACTTCCTCAGACGCAGTTGACCCGAATGAAAAACACATTTTTTAATTTTTTTTCTACAGAAGGATGGGCTATTTTGGCTGTTGTTTTGGCATGGTTTTGTGCGATGTTTATCGGCCTTTATTTATGGAATAAAACTCCTATTTTAAAGAGGACTTTCTTTATTCTTGCGATATTATCTTCTTTACTTTTAGTTAGTTCAATCTCAATATCTTTCATGAAATCCTCAATGGAAAAATCTACAACTTACGGCATTTTATTTAGTGAAAAAATTGATGTTTGGGCCGAGCCAAACTCTCGTTCTGAAGTGTTGTTTCTTCTTCATGAAGGCACAAAAGTTCAGCTTTTAGATGCGCTACAAGATTGGCAAAAAATTAAAATAGCAAATGGTTCTGAAGGCTGGATAAAAGGAGGGATTATTCGCAGTCTCAAAGACTTTAAATAAACTTTTCAGGAATTTCATCCGACATTCCACTTCCCCAATTAAACAAAAATTCGCCTAATTTTAAAATAGGTTCATAAAGTAGTGAACCCTCAAAATATTTTGGATCAACTAGAGTAATCCAATTATTTAATTTTCCAATAAAAAAGAAAGCAACATAGAGAAAAATCCCCCATTTGATTACTCCAAACAAAGCACCCAAAAACCGATTGAATAGCCCCAGTGCAGCAAGGCTGATTACTTTCGTTAAAGCTTTTGCCAATAGTGAAATGCCAAAAACAATTATAATAAAAACAAGAAAGTACGCACTGGCTTGAATTCCAGCAGGATTCCAGTCAAAATGCCCTTCAATCAAATGAACGACAAGCGGAGAAAATTTTAATGCGCCAAATAACCCTAAGAACAAGGCGAGCAAAGAGGCGATTTCTACAATAAAGCCCTTAGAAAAACCCTTGAAAAAACCAAATGCCAGCCCTATTGCAATTATAACGTCTACCACATTCATGAACACGAAAGTACTCTATTTTTCATAAAGTCGACAAGAGAATTAACTCAAAGCACTTATCTTTACCACATGCAAAAAGTCACTACTAGAGATCAATTACTAAAAGATCGGTGGGAAAAATTGGTTGAGGTTCTAACGGATAAATTTTCTGATGGTGAGCCCCTAGATGTAGAAGGAATGCTCTATCTAATTGGGTTACAGGAATTGGGTCAAATACATAGGAAGTTTAAAAAAGATGATAATATTGATCTCATACATATTGGAATTTGTACTGCTTTAGAGCCTTTTGGATACTATCGATTTGATTTTTTTGATGAGCAAGGATGGCCTCATTTTGAGTTAACTGAGGAGTTGCCACCCTTGAAAGCAGGGGAGCAGAGTATTTTGATGAAAGAGGCAATAGTAGAATACTTTTTAAATCGAGAGGTAATTAAATAACAGAATGTTTATTTTTGTGTGATGATTGAAAAAATTAAAGAAAATCTTGATCTAGTAGATCAGTTTCAAACTGATTCTAAGGAGGAAATAGAGGCTTTTAGAATAAAATATATAGGTAAAAAAGGAATGTTAAATGACTTTTTTGCTGCTTTTAAAGAAGTGCCAGTCAATGAAAAGAAGGAATTTGGTCAAGCACTGAACACCTTAAAAAATGCTGTTACTGAAAAAGTAAAAGCACTACAATCAAAATCGACTTCCCAGAAACCAAAGGGAAGTATTGGCGACCTTTCAAGATCTCCTTTCCCAGTCGAATTGGGTTCAAGGCATCCTTTATCATTGGTTAAAAACAGAATCGTTGATATTTTTTCACAGATTGGATTTAATATATCTGAAGGTCCAGAAATAGAAGATGATTGGCATAATTTTACGGCCTTAAATCTTCCTGAACACCACCCGGCGAGAGACATGCAGGATACTTTTTTTATTCAAACGGATCCCGATGTTTTGCTTCGAACGCATACTTCTTCTGTGCAAGTGAGGTATATGGAGAATAACAAACCCCCGATTCGGACGATATCACCGGGTAGGGTTTTTAGGAATGAGGCAATTTCCGCGCGATCTCATTGTATTTTTCATCAAGTAGAAGGACTCTATATTGACAAAAATGTTTCTTTTGCTGATTTAAAACAAACGCTTCTTTACTTTACAGAGTCTTTGTTCGGCAATTCTAAAATACGACTGCGACCCTCTTATTTTCCTTTCACTGAACCTAGCGCAGAAGTTGATATTTATTGGGGATTAGAAACGGAAACTGACTATCGTATTACCAAGGGAACCGGATGGTTAGAGATTATGGGTTGTGGTATGGTTGACCCCAATGTTTTAAAGAATTGTGGCATTGATCCTGAAGAATATTCGGGGTATGCCTTCGGAATGGGGATTGAGCGAATCGCAATGTTGCTTTATCAAATAGGGGACATAAGATTGTTTTTTGAAAATGACATTCGTTTTCTAAAACAATTTAAATCTAGTTTCTAGTCTAACTTTTTCACAAGTCTTTTAAAAACCTTTTCAGGACTTTTTCCTTCATAAAGAATGCTGAAAACAGCATCGATTATTGGAACCCTAGTCACATATTTCAAGTTAATTAGCTTTGCTGATTTTGCGGCATAATATCCCTCGGATATCATTTTCATTTCTAATTGAGCTGCTTTAACAGTATAGCCTTTTCCGATCATACTTCCAAAGGTTCTGTTGCGACTAAAGACCGAATATCCGGTCACCAAAAGATCTCCTAAATAAGCAGAATTGTTGATATTTCTTTTCATTTTATAGACATCTTTGATAAAACGTTTCATCTCCCGAATAGAATTACTCATCAAAACGCTCTGAAAATTATCTCCATAATTTAATGCGTGGGCAATACCCGCAGCAATTGCATAGATGTTTTTTAACATGGCGGCATATTCCGTCCCAATGATATCATTCGATGTTTTGGTTCGAATGTATTTTGTCTTTAACATCGAAGCAACAACTTTTGCCATCATTGAATCAACGCAAGCTACAGTAAGGTAAGACAGTCGTTCCATTGCGACCTCTTCTGCATGACAAGGGCCTGCAATTACTCCAATTTTTTCTACAGGGACGCCAAATTTTTGATTCAGATGTTCTCCAACGATCAACATGCTCTCCGGAACAACTCCTTTCACCGCCGAAAAAATTATTTTATCCTTTATTGAAATCTTTATTTTATTCAATTCTTCGGATAAAAAAGCGGAGGGAACAGCCAAAATGATAATGTCAGCAGCCTCGACTATTATGTTTATATCAGAACTGATATTTAGCCGCTTAACACTCAATCTGGCAGAGCTCAGATAATTTGGATTATGATGATGTTTTTTAATGAAGCTGATGTTGCCTTCATTACGCATGTACCACCCAACGTTTCTTTTATTTTCACATAAAATTTTAGTCAAGGCAGTCGCCCAGCTTCCGCCACCAATTACTGCAATACTTAGCTTATTCTTTAAAAGTAAATGTTTAAAGACAGCTTGTTTTTTTGTGGCAATCATTTTTTTAAACTCAAAAAATTATAACCAGTTGTTCCAGGGGATTCTGCTAAGGAGTAACAACAAACCAAAGCTGTAAAACAATCCAATGCGTAGGAATTTTTTCCCACTATCACTTTGTCTTTTGTGAAGTGACCATCCCATCGTAATCAGGATGATGGCTATAATGTTTGTAAAAGGATGTTCCACCAAATAAAGCCTTGTTTGTGCATCTTTCATCACACCACCCATTCCTAAAGCTGACCACTGGTCAAACCAAGGAGAAACGAAGTAAAGAATCAACCCAATCAATAACTGAAGGTGAGAAAATATTAATCCAAAAAGAGAAATTCTTAAATCCTTGGATTCAAAATCCTTTCCTTTTATTTTTCCTATAAGAGCATTTCCAATTGCAAGTATTATTACGAGTAGTACTAAAAATGCCCAAAAAGAGTGTAAGTTTTTTAACAATGAATACATGTTCTAAATTTTTAACAAAGATACAATAATCTGTTAATACAACTGGAATTCTATTTTAATAGAAAGTTACATCATTGCGTTATAATATTCTTTTATTCCAGTGACTTCGTCTCCCAGCCAATCTGGTTTTTCGAAAAGAGTAGCTTCCGAAGGCAATTCAATTTCTGCAATAATTAACCCGCTTTTATGTCCAAAAAACTCATCTACTTCAAAGTTTAGATTTTTTTGTGGAATGACGTATCGAATTTTTTCGATGGGTGTTGCAAGGCATAACTTCATAAGTGATTCTCCATCAGCTAAGGAAATTGATTTTTCCCATTCTAATCTTGTCATTCCAGCGTCATTGCTTTTTCCTTTAATGGTGATCCAAGCTTCTCTCTCAGTAATTCTGATCCTAACGGTTCTTTCAGGATCTTTACTGAGATATCCTTGTATTATTTTTTGCTTTTGAACAGACTGATCTTTAAATTTATCATTTCTGACTAAAAATTTTCTTTCTATTTCTTTTTTCATGTATTGAAAATTTTATTGTAACTAAATTTAGAGGAATTCTGATTTATTAAGGATTAAAAAGCAAGAATGTTTTGATTAAAATTTAAATGGAAAGAAAAATTATTCATATTGATATGGATGCCTTTTTTGCGGCGGTCGAACAATTAGATCAACCTGAATTGCAAAATAAACCAGTTGCAGTTGGAGGAGGAGAGGAGAGAGGTGTTGTTGCAGCAGCAAGCTATGAAGCGCGTAAGTTTGGGGTTAGAAGTGCAATGAATGGACCTTTGGCAAGAAAGTTGTGCCCCGATTTGATTTTTGTCTCCCCGAACTTTGAACGCTATAAAGAAGTTTCCATGCAAATAAGAACTGTTTTTAATAAATACACAGACTTGGTCGAGCCTCTTTCTTTAGATGAAGCTTATTTGGATGTAACCAAAAATAAAATGGGGAGAACTTCGGCAACTCAAATGGCTAGAGAAATTAGATATGACATAAAAAAGTTAACGGGTTTAGATGCTTCCGCAGGGATATCGATTAATAAATTTTTAGCTAAAATCGCGAGTGATTGGAACAAACCCAATGGTCAAAAAACAATAGCCCCAGAAGAAGTGCTTCCTTTTTTAGAAAAGCTGGATGTCAAAAAGTTTTATGGCGTGGGAAAGAAAACTGGATTGAAGATGTATCAGATGGGAATCTTTGATGGAGCGGGTTTAAAGACAAAATCAATAGAATTTCTGAATGATAATTTTGGAAAGTCAGGTACTTATTTTTACAATGTCGTTAGAGGGATTCACAACAGCCCAGTGATTCCTTTTCGAACACCAAAGTCTTTTGGCGCTGAACACACTTTTACAGAAAATCTCACCAGTGAGGTCTATTTGGAAGAAAAACTGGAGCGTATCGCCAACAAACTAGAAAAGAGGTTGAAGATTAAGAAACTTGCAGGGAGGACACTAACGCTTAAAATCAAGTTTAGTGACTTTTCAGTTCAAACAAGAAGCAAAACATTTCCGCATTATATTGCTGATAGGAACTTGATTTTGAGCAACGCCAAAGAGCTTCTATATCAAGAAAAATTAGTAGACTCTGTCAGACTGCTCGGTCTTTCCTTATCCAATCTGAATACAGAAAAAAAAGAAGAAAAACTTAGGGTTCAATTGTCTCTGCCTTTTTAGATTGATGAGATACGTAACGTATTTACCATCCCTTTTTCAATAATAGGCATTGCTGTAAGGTTTATTAAAAGGTCTCCCTTGTCAACATATCCTTTTTCCCCTGCAATCGCATTGATGTGCTCGACAGTCTTATCAGTAGTTTCAAAACTATCGTAGAAAAACGCTTTCACTCCCCAAAGTAAATTTAATTGCGTCAGAATTCTTCTGTTGGAAGTAAAAACCAATACGTGTGATTTTGGTCTACAGGCTGAAATTTGATAGGCTGTATAGCCACTATTCGTTAAAGTACAAATGGCCTTAGCTTGTACATCATTTGCAATTTGTGCTGCGTGAAAACAAACAGATTTAGTGATGAATCGATTGGTTTTGATTTTAGGTGCTTTTTGAGGAACGATGATTAAATCAGAGTGTTCAACACTTTCTATGATTGATGTTATGGTTTTAATCACTTCTACAGGATATTTTCCAACAGAGGTCTCACCAGAGAGCATTACGGCATCAGCACCATCCATTACGGAATTTGCTACATCATTTACTTCTGCTCTAGTTGCAGTCATACTGTCGATCATACTTTCCATCATCTGAGTAGCGATAATTACAGGGATTCTCGCTTTTTTTGCCAATCGCACCAACTCCTTTTGTATCAAAGGAACTTCAGCAGGAGGAACTTCAACACCCAGATCTCCTCTGGCAACCATCAACCCATCGCAATGCGAAATGATTTTATCTATATTTTTTATTCCTTCTGGTTTTTCTATTTTAGCAATGATTGGAATTTTCTCATCGGTATGTTTCTCAATTATTTTTTTAAGATCTAAAAGATCTTCACTATTCCTCACGAAAGAAAGGGCAATCCAATCAAAGTTATGCTTAATTGCAAACGCTGCATCTTCGACGTCTTTTGGAGTAAGGGCGGGTAAAGAAATCTCAGTATTGGGCAGGTTAACACCTTTCTTAGACTTTAAAGCCCCTCCCTGAATTACTTTGGCCTTAACCAAAGTTTTAAGATCAGTTTCTAGGATTTCAAAGATTAGTTTTCCATCGTCCAACAAAATCCGCTCCCCGGCTTTTACGTCTTTTGGGAAGTTTTTATAATTCATGTAGATCTTTTCCTTGTTCCCCTCAAAAGGAGCTTCCGTAGAAAAGGTGATAATGTCTCCAGGAGCAACTCTTGTTCCTTCGGCAACTATGCCTACTCTAAGTTTAGGCCCTTGAAGGTCTCCTAAAATGGAAGTGTGCGTATTGAGTTTTTTATCAAGATCACGAATGTTTTTAACCCTTTTTTCTACATCACTATACTCAGCATGAGAAAAATTAATTCTAAAGACATCGACTCCATTAAGTATCATTTGTTCAAGTACATCTAAAGAATCTGTAGCAGGACCTAATGTCGCAACTATTTTAGTTTTTTTTCTTTGGCTCATTAATCGAAATTTAGCGTATGATGAAAGTTTATTTTATTTGTCTTAGGGGGATAACAGGTCGAAATCTCATTAATTAACTCAATTTTTTTATTTAGCACCTCAACAGATATGCCTGAATTTATTTTAATGAAATAGTCAACTTTTTTAAGTTCTGGGAGCAAATATACCTTTTTTGTTTCAGGAATGTCGAATAAGCCAGCACCCTTTGATGCGTTAATATCCAATTTTGTAAATTTATTAGAAAACAGGTTGCAATGAATGCCTTTTTTAGGATTATCCCATTCAAAGTTTTGAAAAAATGCATTTTTTAGCGGTAGTTCAATGTCCTCTTTGCACATAACAAATTGACTGCCACAGTAGGTGTTTAATAAAAAAGCAATTTTATAACTTTCTAAGGAACTGTGAATCGCCAGAAGACTAAAGTCATCTTCTTCAAATTCATCTAGGGTATAGAGCTTTTTTTTATTCATGTCCTTTAATGCCTTAAGTTTAAAGCATAATAGGCTCTTTTAGCAGCTTTTTCCTCAGCTTTCTTTTTTGAAATCCCTCTTGCTTTAACAATATTCACTTCATTAATAAAAACACTAGTAGTGTAATTGATTTCAGGATCTAATCCACCATCACTAGTGGTGGTAAACTTCACTTTCTTCTTTCTTTTTTGCCCCCATTCGATTAGCAACCCTTTGTAGCTTAACACGCTGTGTTCAAGTTGTTCCACATCCACATGATCTGCTATTATTTTATCTAAAATAAAATTATGGCATTTCAAATAGCCCCTGTCTATAAACACTGCACCTATAAGTGCTTCCAATAAATTCCCGTGAATATTTTCACCAAAATTTATTTTTTGTTCTAGCGCTAAAAGATCTATAAGATTAAACTTTAAACCGATCTGATTCAGGTTTTCTCTACTTACAATTTTGGCCCTGTACTTCGTGAGCCCTCCTTCCTTAGCTGAGGGAAATTTATCAAATAAAAATTTAGAAACAACAACGCTTAATATGGAATCACCTAAGAACTCTAGACGCTCATAATTCACATAGTTGCCATGTACGTCTTTAACATGCATCGAACGATGTGTAAATGCTTTTTGATAAATTTTTAGATTAACCGGACGTAGCGATGTGATTTCTTTTAACCTATTGAAAAAAACCCCTTCCTCAGAAGTTTGGGATTTAAATATGTGGTTTAAAATCTTCACATTCTAATTTAGATAATTTTTTTGAAAATGACACAAGCATTGTGACCTCCAAACCCAAAAGTATTCGAAAGCGCAACATTTACTGTTCTTTTTTGGGCCTTACCGAACGTATAGTTGATTTTCTGATCTAAATTTTCATCAACAGTACTGTGGTTTATTGTAGGAGGGACGACACCATGATTCATGGCCATAATAGAGGCAATGGCTTCAACGGCACCAGCAGCACCCAATAAGTGTCCCGTCATTGATTTTGTTGAGTTGATATTTAAGTTGTAAGCATGTTTTCCAAACACAGAAATAACGGCGCTGGTTTCGGCTAAATCTCCCAAGGGAGTAGAAGTTCCATGCATGTTGATTGCATCAACATTTTCAGGTTTTAGATTGGCATCCCTGAGACAGTTGATCATCACTTTTTTAGCCCCAGTACCCTCAGGATGGGGCGCCGTCATGTGATGCGCATCGGCAGAAAGTCCACCTCCAGCAAGCTCGGCATATATTTTTGCACCTCTAGCTTTGGCGTGTTCATACTCTTCAAGGATCAATGTTCCAGATCCTTCACCTAAGACAAAACCATCACGATTTTTATCAAAAGGGCGAGAGGCTGTTTTTGGATCATCATTTCTTGTGGACAAAGCATGCATGGCGTTAAACCCGCCGATACCCGCCATTGTTACCCCCGCTTCAGAGCCACCAGAAACAATAATGTCTGCATAGCCCATTCGAATGTAATTTAGGGAATCAATCATTGCGTTTGCTGAGGAAGCACATGCAGATACCGTTGTGAAGTTCGGACCGCAAAATCCGTATTTTATTGAAATCAATCCAGGAGCAATATCCGCAATCATCTTGGGAATAAAGAAGGGGTTAAACCTTGGAGTACCGTCTCCACTAGCAAAATTGAGGACTTCGTTTTGAAAAGTCTCCAATCCTCCAATTCCAGCTCCCCAGATAACTCCTACACGATCTTTATTAATCTTGTCCAGATCTAGGCCTGAATCTTCAATGGCTTCTTGGGTAGACACCAAGGCATATTGAGCGAAGCGATCATTTTTTCTCGCTTCTTTACGATCCATGAAATTTAAGGGATCAAAGCCTTTTAATTCACACGCAAACTGAGTTTTGAATTTTGAGGCATCGAAATAGGTAATCGGGGCAGCTCCACTAGTACCAGAGATCAAACCCTCCCAATATTCCGGAAGGGTGTTTCCAATAGGAGTTAATGCTCCCAATCCGGTAACAACTACACGTCTTGGCTCCATTTAAGCAATTTTTATTTTGCTTGCTCGATGTACTGAATCGCTTGCCCAACAGTGGCAATATTCTCAGCTTGGTCATCCGGAATTTGAATGTCAAATTCTTTTTCGAATTCCATTATGAGTTCAACTGTATCCAGTGAATCGGCACCCAAGTCATTTGTGAAGTTAGCTTCTGTAACAACTTCATTCTCATCGACACCTAGTTTGTCAACGATAATTGCTTTTACTCTTGATGAAATATCAGACATAATTAATTGGTTTAAAATTACTGTGGACAAAAATAAAAAACTTTGTATGAAAACACTATTAAGGGAAATAAATATAACTTTTCTTTGTGAAAAGAATGTTTAATTAATTCTTAAAGTTAGTATTTAAAGGCACTTAGAAGTCAAATGAAAAACAAAACTCTTAAAAGAATCATCCTTTTTGCATCAGGATCGGGCTCAAATGTCCAGAATATCATCGAATATTTCAGTGCTTTTGATCGAATTACGACCGATCTTGTCCTAACGAACAATAAAAAGGCAGGGGTTTTGGATCGCGCAAAGTCCCTTAATGTTCCTTTTTATGTGTTTAATAAAGAGGAATATTTAGACGATTCGTTATTAAATAAACTTCAAAGTATTAAACCTGATTTAATTATTTTGGCTGGTTTTTTATTAAAAATTCCAAAATCTATCATAACCGCTTTTCCAGATAAAATAATCAATATTCATCCTGCGCTTCTTCCCAAGCATGGTGGGAAAGGCATGTATGGCGATCGTGTTCATCAAAGTGTTATAGACTCTGGGGACATTGAGACAGGAATAACAATACATTATGTAAATGAGAACTATGACGAGGGATCTATTATTTTTCAAAGAGCTGTTGAAGTTTCAAAAGCCGATACTGTCGAAAGCATTGCGAACAAGGTACATCAGTTAGAACACAAGCATTATCCCGAGGTAGTTCACCAACTTTTAAAAGACCAATGAAGTTCAATAAAATTCACCTGTATACTGACGGATCCTCTTTGGGAAATCCGGGTCCAGGTGGTTATGGGGCCATTATTGAATGGGTGGGTAAAAGTCACAAAAAAGAAATTTCGGAAGGTTATCGCATGACGACTAATAATAGGATGGAGCTTTTGGCTGTCATCGTTGGATTAGAGACCCTAAAAATCCAACCAATGGAAGTGTTGGTTTGTTCCGATTCAAAATACGTAATTGATTCTGTTCAAAAAAAATGGGTTTTCGGATGGGAGAAGAAAGGCTTTAAGGGAAAGAAAAACCCTGATTTATGGAAACGCTATTTAAAAATTCATCGAAAACACAAGGTTGATTTCCAGTGGATTAAGGGTCACAATGACCATCCTCAAAATGAGCGCTGTGATTGGTTGGCAGTTAATGCAGCAAAACAAAAAACCCTTCTTGTGGATAGCGCTTTCGAGCAAAACTTAAAAACCAAAGAGCAGTAAAAACCCTATTGAAAACTCTTATCTAAATCTTTCATTAAAAAATCGACATCACTTAATAAGTTTATTATTTTTGCTTTATGAAGTATAAATTATTGGTAGTTGGCACCATGGCCTATGATGCTATCGAAACGCCTTTCGGAAAGGTAGAAAAAATTTTAGGGGGGGCGGCCACTTATATTGGTCTTGCAGCCTCTCGTTTTTCTTTAAACTGTGGCGTTGTTTCGGTCGTAGGAGAAGATTTTGAAAAAGAACATTTAGCACTATTAAAAGACAAAGGAATTGATGTTTCTGGAGTAGAAATTGTCCAGGGAGGAAAAACTTTCTTTTGGAGTGGAAGATACCATAACGATTTAAACACCAGAACGACCTTGGATACACGTTTGAATGTTTTAGAAAATTTCGATCCTAAGATACCCGATCATTTATCCACTCCTGACATTGTCATGTTAGGGAACCTTTCTCCGGATGTTCAATTAGCAGCACTAGCACAAATAAGAAACAAACCTAAGTTGGTGGTTTTGGACACAATGAATTTCTGGATGGATCATGCTAGAGAATCACTAGACAAAGTGATTGCAAAGGTTGACGTTATATCAATAAATGATGAAGAAGCACGTCAATTGACCGATCAGTATTCTTTAGTTAAGGCAGCACAAATGATCCATGAAATGGGTCCTAAATATGTGATCATTAAAAAAGGAGAACACGGTGCTTTACTTTTTCATAATAATGAGATTTTTTGTGCTCCTGCACTTCCTCTTGAAGAAGTTTTTGATCCGACTGGAGCTGGAGATAGTTTCGCCGGAGGATTTACAGGCTATTTGACTCAAACAGGGGATATTTCTTTTTCTAACATGAAATCTGCGATCATTTATGGGTCTGCAATGGCTTCTTTTACCGTAGAAAAATTTGGAACCGAAAATCTTGTTAATGTTTCGCATCAAATGATGAGCGATCGATTAAGAGCCTTTAAAGAACTAACTACCTTTGAAATTGAATATGAATAATATCAAAACCATAAACGAAAAATGAGTGATGCCATAAAGCACGAATGTGGAATAGCCTTACTCCACTTAAAAAAGCCGCTTAGTTATTATAAGGAAAAGTATGGAACTGCCTTGTATGGCATCAACAAAATGTATTTGATGATGGAGAAGCAGCATAACCGTGGACAAGATGGCGCTGGTTTTGCCTGTATAAAACGCGACGTGAGTCCTGGAGAGCGATACATCAGTAGGGTGCGTTCAAATAACCAACAACCAATTCAGGATATTTTCAAAAAAATAAATAAAAGAATCTCCCAATCACAGAAAGAATTTCCTGAATTGTTAGAAGACACTGCACTTTTTAAAAAAGAAGTGCCTTATGCAGGAGAATTGCTACTCGGTCATGTTCGGTATGGAACTTTTGGGAAAAATAGTATAGAAAGTGTTCATCCTTTTTTACGTCAAAACAACTGGATGCATCGCAACCTTATTGTGGCAGGAAACTTTAACCTTACCAATGTTAACGAATTATTTGAGACATTAGTTGATTTGGGTCAGCATCCTAAAGAGAAAGCCGATACGATTACTGTGATGGAAAAAATAGGACATTTTCTTGATGATGCGGTTGCTAAGATTTATAAAAGTCTAAAAAAAGAAGGCTATACAAAAGCAGACGCTTCCCCCCAAATAGCGGAAAGGCTCAACATGAAAAAAGTCCTTCGAAAGGCTTCTAAAAGTTGGGATGGTGGCTATGCAATTGCTGGTCTACTGGGACACGGTGATTCTTTTGTGCTTAGAGATCCTGCTGGAATCAGACCTGCCTACTATTACGAAGATGATGAAGTGGTAGTTGTCGCCTCCGAGCGCCCGGTTATTCAAACCGTATTTGACGTTCCATTTGAGTCAATCATTGAGCTTCCGCCTGGACATGCATTGTTAACGAAGAAGTCAGGAGTTACCTCTGTGAGTAAAATACTAGAACCGCTTCCTTACAAGGCTTGTTCTTTCGAAAGAATTTATTTTTCAAGAGGAAGTGATGCTGCGATATATAAAGAGAGAAAACATTTGGGAAGACTATTGTTCCCTCAAATAAAAAAATCAATTGACAGTGACCTAGAAAACACTGTTTTCTCGTTTATTCCAAACACTGCCGAAACTTCCTTCTATGGACTTTTAGGTGCAGTTCAGGATAATATTGTTCAATCCTTAACCGCAGCGATTAAAAACAAAGAATCGTTAACAGAATTAGAATTAAATAAGATATTATCACTTAGACCACGAATAGAGAAAATAGCGATCAAGGATGTCAAGCTAAGGACTTTTATTACTGAAGACGCAAGTCGCGATGATTTGGTCGCTCATGTTTATGATGTTACTTATGGTGTTATAAAACCAACGGATAGTTTGGTTATTATAGATGACAGTATTGTGAGGGGAACTACTTTGGAAAAAAGTATCCTTAAAATGTTAGATCGATTGAATCCTAAGAAAATAGTTGTTGTGTCTAGTGCACCTCAAATTAGGTATCCGGACTGTTACGGAATTGATATGGCAAAACTCAATAACTTCATTGCCTTTAAGGCAGCCTTAGCCTTGCACAAGGACCGAGGAACATTGACTCATACGCTCGATTCTATCTATAAAGACTGTCAACAAACGATTGGTTTGCCAATCACAGAAGTTAAGAATCACGTTAAAGCACTTTATGCTCCTTTTAGCGATCAGGAAGTTTCTGACAAAATTGCGGTCATCTTAAAAGGAGACATTATCAAAGCGGATGTTGAAGTAATCTATCAAACAATTGGCGACCTCCATAAGGCATGCCCTCACAATCTGGGGGATTGGTATTTTTCTGGAGACTATCCAACCCCGGGAGGGAATCGAGTAGTGAACCGAGCTTTCATGAATTTTTATGAAGGTAAGGCTGGAAGAGCGTACTAAAAATGATCCTTGAAATAGACTATTTAAATGTTAAAAAAATTATTTAACTATATATATGAGGTTCGAAATTAGTATTTCATCTAAATTAAAAGTATTTAATCGGTTTTTTAACAACAATCTAGGACAAAAATCTACTTTTACAGAACCAGAACATAAGTAGGTTAAGTTCATGGTAAGATTTGGGGCAAAAAGGGAGGATTTATCCTCCCTTTTTATTTGCAATAAATCCAAATACTCAAAATGAAGTTTATTTGTTTTGTTCAAACAACTCACTCACTTTATCCCAATTCACAACATTAAAGAATGCAGAAATGTAATCAGGTCTTCTGTTTTGGTAATTTAAATAATAAGCATGTTCCCACACATCGATTCCGAGAATAGGTGTACCGCCACAACCAATGCCCGGCATGATCGGATTGTCTTGATTTGCAGAAGAGCATACTTCAACCTTTCCACCTGCATGAACACATAGCCACGCCCATCCAGAACCGAATCTTGTTGCAGCCGCTTTAGAAAAAGTATCTTTAAAATCATCAAAGGAACCAAAGCTTGCTTCAATTGCATCAGCAAGAGCTCCAGAGGGCTTTCCCCCTCCATTTGGACTCATTATCTCCCAAAACAATGAATGGTTATAAAAACCACCAGCATTGTTTCTCAAGGCACCATTGTTCATGTCCATGTTTTTAAGTACTTCTTCTATACTTTTTCCTTCCATACCAGACCCTTCAAGTGCGTTGTTTAGGTTAGTGGTATATCCATTGTGGTGTTTACCATGGTGTATTTCCATTGTTCTTGCATCAACATGCGGTTCAAGCGCATCGTGTGCATAAGGTAATTTTGGTAATTCAAAAGCCATAATTAATTTTTTAGTTAGTTACAAAAATAAAATTTCTTTTCCTCAAATCGTAAAGCATGCGAATGAAATCTCTTAAATTTAAGAAATTTATAAATAGCGTGAATCAGGGTTCATTTCAAATAATAAATGCAGCAGCAGGATCAGGGAAAACGTTTTCTTTGGTTTATCGGTATTTAAAAAAGTTACTTTCGGCCGAAACTGATGATGTCTTTAGGTCAATGCTTGCCTTAACGTTTACCAATAAGGCAGTAAATGAAATGAAGGGTAGGATTTTAAATTTCTTATTCTTGCTTTCGAGCGATCCAAATAATGAGAAAATCATTACAATTTATCGAATGTTGATCAAAGACCTTAATTTAAGTGAAAAGATTTTGCAACATAAATCAAGACGTGTTTTAAAAAAAATTCTACATGAATATGCAGCTTTTGAGGTCATCACTCTTGATAGTTTTACCCATAAAATAATTAGAACTTTCGCTCGAGATTTGAAAATTCCTTCAAGTTTTGAAGTGGCAATTGAAAGTGATCAAATATTAGAAGAATTAACTGAAAGTATTCTTGAAAAAGCAGGAGTTGATCAAGATTTAACAAAACTTTTGGTTGCCTTCAGTCTTTCAAAAACAGAAGAATTACGCAGTTGGGATATTGGAAAAGATCTTTATGATTTTTCAAAATTATTGCTTAACGAAAACGATCGTCTTCCCCTAATAAGCCTTAAAGAAAAAAGCTTAGAGGATTTTTTAGAGCAAAAAAACCGATTTGAAGTAGTGCTAAAAACAACGCAAAAAGATTTGATCTTAATAGGAAAGGAAGCCCTTGAAATCATCAAATCTAATGGGATTGAAAAGGAAGATTTTTTAAGAAAAGGGATCATTTATAATCATTTCAAAAAACATTCCAATGGTGTTTATGAGGACATCTATGCTAACAAGCTGAGCACAGATTTGTTGGAGGGAAAAGCATTGTATGCAAAAACTTTGGACGAAAATAAAAAAGAAATTATAGATCGAATTCAGCCGCAACTTACAGAGAAGTATTTTGAGGCCAAATCCAAGGTTGGTAAGATGCTGATTTTAAAGGATTTAATAAAGTATTGGGTTCCCGTATCATTAATCAATGAATTGGAAAAAGCCCTAGAAGACTTTCAGAATTCTGAACAACGAATGCTTTTGGGTCGATTTAATGAAATCATTGCCAAAACAATAGCCAACCAACCCGTACCTTATATATATGAACGCTTGGGAGAGAAATATCGGCATTATTTTATTGATGAGTTTCAGGACACCTCTCGATTGCAATGGCAAAATTTAATCCCATTAATAGCAAATGCACTAGAAAGCCTAGACGACCAACAAAAGCTAGGCTCTTTACTTTTAGTTGGAGATCCAAAACAGGCGATCTATCGTTGGAGAGGGGGAGACAATCAACAGTTTTTGAATTTACTTGATAAACAGTCCCCTTTTCAAATCCCTTCTGAAACTGAAAACTTAGACACCAACTACCGGAGTTGTGACTCAGTTGTTACCTTTAATAATAATTTTTTCTCTTTTGTGGGAGGTGAAGTTACAGATACACAACAAAAAACTATGTATTCTGAGCAGACCCAACAGAAGTTAAATAATAAAGACGGTGGATATGTTGAGATAACTTTTATTGAAAACACAAGAAAAAAGGAGGACACAATTCCGATTTATCAGCAACAAACCATCAGGTGTTTACAGCAAGCCCAAAAAAATGGTTTTTTATGGGAGGAAATGGCAGTTTTGGTTCGTAAAAAGAAACAAGCAAGTGTAATTGCCGAGATTCTTCAAGAGCATGGAATTTCTTTTGTCTCCTCCGAATCTTTGTCCTTATCACAGTCTAAAAAGGTTACTTTTTTAATTGCCCTTTTACGGCTATCCATAGACCCTGATGAATTAGAGCAGCGCAAGGAAGTTTTAGAGTTTTTATGGAGTGAAAAGGAATCTCCAATGGCTTATCACGACCTACTTCAACAGTATCTTTTCGGAGATAAAAATAAGTTTTTTAACTCGATTAATAGTGATTTTGAATCTTCGTTTAATCTCGATGTCTTCAGAAAAAAATCACTTTACGATGCCGTCGAGTATGCAATTGAGGCTTTTGAGATGTCAGAAACTATTGACGCTCATCTTACTGCTTTTTTAGATAATATTTTTGAGTTTTCTTTAAAAAATGAATCCGATTTTGTGAGTTATCTCAGTTACTGGGAACAGAAAGGAAGTGCTGTAAACATTTCCACTCCAGAAGGAATCAATGCTGTAAAGATTTTAACCATTCATAAAGCAAAAGGTCTAGAATTTCCAGTGGTTGTAATTCCTTTTGCTGAAGAAGATTTATCCACTTCTTCAAATGATAAAATGTGGTATCCAATCGATGAGGAATACAAAAATGATTTTGAGTGGGGAAGGATTAATTTTTCATCTAAATTGAAACTGCTAGGTCAATCAGGGGAGTCGTTTTATGAAGAGAAGATCAGGCAAGATCATATGGACTCGTTAAACACATTATATGTGGCATTAACCCGTGCTGTTTATCAGTTGTACCTTATCTGCCCACTTGAGAAAGACAACATAGCAGCGACAAAAAGTTATTCCACTTTAATCAATCACTTTGTAAAAAATCAAGGGCATAATCCATCCTTAGAAGACCCTTTTTGTTGGGGAGAAATCACTCAGGGGCGAGAAAAGGAAGAGGAGAAAATTTCGACCTTATTGCCAGAGTTTAAAATCTCTACTCATTGGCAAAAACACCTTTGGTTTCAGAGCTATTCTGGAGAAAATGAAGAGACCGCTCAGGCGAGGATAAGGGGGCTTTTGATTCATGATCTATTAGGAGAAATAGTTAGTGAAGAGGACATAGTGCCTTTGGTTTTAAATGCTGTAGAAAAAGGTTTGTTTAGAAGTGAAGAGATAGAGTATTATAATGATTTATTATATAAGGTCACTTCACATGCAGCGCTTGAGCCCTATTTTAAAAAGGGAGTGATTGTTTTTAATGAGCAAGATATTCTGGTGCCAAATGCTTCTTTTGTTAGACCAGATCGGGTTGTTAAATCAAATGAAGGTTGGATTATTATCGATTATAAAACAGGTAAATACCAACCAAAGCACGAGGATCAATTGTGTCAGTATGAAGAAATTTTAAATCGTTTTGAAACCAAAGTTTATAAGAAATATTTGGTCTATATAGACAATGAAATCGAGGTGAAAAATATTTAAAAGAATGAAGAGTTTTTTAGATGAAGTTGCACAAGAAATCATTTGCTCAAAGTACCCCTTCGAGCAAATAAAAATCATTGTACCCAGTCGAAGAGCAACCCTTTTTTTAAAAAATGCCTTAGCGGCTCAAATTGATCAACCTCAGTTTGCTCCAGAAATTGTTAGTATTGAAAGTTTTGTTGAGGAACTTTCAGGATTAGAGAAAATTGCGCACGTCAACTTGTTATACGAGTTTTATGAGATCTATCAAAAGCACACTCCGGAAAAGGAACAAGATGGTTTTGATTCGTTTTTAGGTTGGGCCTCAATTGTGCTTGCTGATTTCAATGAAATGGATGCACATCTTGTTGACACCAAAGTTTTTTTTGAATATCAAGCTTCATTACATGAAATGCAAGAATGGGCTCAAGAAGATTCATCTACTCCATTAATAAAAAATCATCTCAATTTTTGGAAACGACTCCCGCTTTTATACGAGCGTCTGAATGATCAGCTATACAATCAACAAAAAGGAATGTTGGGAATGTTGTTTAGAGAGGCAGTCGCTAATTTAGAGCACTACACTCAAGGGACAGATAAGCAACATTTTTTTGTTGGCTTTAATGCTTTAAATAAATCTGAATCTCAAATAATTCAAGAGTTTGTTTCTCGGGAGGCAGGCAGCCTGATTTGGGACATTGATCGTTGCTTTTTTGAGGATGGTATTCATTCTGCGGGAAAATTCATTCGGAAATATCATGAGGAATGGAGTTTGCTAAGAGGTAAAGAAAAACCTATTTTTAAAGACAACTTTTGTCAGCCTAAAAATATCAATTTGGTTGGAGTGACAAAAAACATTGCACAAGCAAAGTATGCAGCTCAATTGGCAGAACGGATCCAAGAAAAAGGGAGTGATGAGAAAACTGCCGTTGTATTGGGTAATGAATCTCTTTTGATTCCTGCGCTCTCCTCTCTTTCAGTTGCCCAGAAAAAATGGAATGTAACCATGGGCTATCCACTGGAGGAGACAACTGCAGCAACTTTTTTTGATACTTTTTTAAAATTACATTCTAATGTTTCAAAGGGAAGTTTTTATTTTAAAAATCTACAATCGTTTTTCACTACCGCTTGGTGCGATGCGCTTTTTGAATCTAAAAAAATTAACATACGAGGAACACTCTCTGAGTTGCGAAAAAAGAATTTGAGTTATGTGTCTCCATCTTTTTTCTTAAACAAAGAAGATTCAGTTTCCTTAAGTGCTATTTGTTTTAAGCCCTTCACGACGGTGGCTGACATGCTTGATCGGCTGGTGCAATTGTCTGAACATTTCATCGCCTTTTTAGAAAACCAAAAAGGAGAAGAAGCATTGTTGCACCTTGCCTATTTCCAGCGGTTTAGACAAAACTTTAATCAAATGATTTTGATCAATCAAAGGCATCCGTTTGTAAAAAGCATTTCATTATTGGTGTTAATTTTTAAAGAGTTAACCAAGTCTGAAAAAATTGATTTTGTGGGAGAGCCACTCATGGGAATTCAGTTTATGGGATTACTTGAAACCCGTCTTTTGGATTTTGACAACATCATCATTACTAACTTGAATGAGGGAATACTTCCAGCTGGAAAAAAGACAGTTTCTTTTTTACCTTTTGATTTAAAGAAAAAATTTGGTCTTCCAACTTTCGTTGAAAACGATGCCATTTATACTTATCATTTCTACCGATTACTCCAAAGAGCAAAAAACGTATATTTGCTATACAACACAGAAAGTGAGGGTCTCAATGCCGGCGAAAAGAGTCGATTTCTACATCAGCTTATTTTTGAAAATCAGCCTAATCACAAGCTTGTTGAACAACAATTAACATTGGACTATCAGCCATCCGCCACTCCTATTTCGACGGTTGTGAAGAACGATGAAATAATGAATAAACTTAACGCCATAGGAGTCAAGGGTTTTTCGCCATCTTCTCTTTCGTTGTATTTGAGAGACCCTCTAGCGTTCTATTATCAAAGGGTTTTAGGGATTTCTGAAACTCAAAAAATGGAGAGTTCCATTAACAATATGGATAAAGGAACTTTGGTACATGAGGTGGTGGAGAGTTTGTACACCCCCTTTATTGGAAAAACATTAACAGTTGAAGATTTTGATTCAATGTTTGAACGTTTGCCGTCTTTGATGGAAGAGAAATATAAAAGTATTTACCACGGAAATAAAGAGCGAACAGGTCGTAATTATATCATTTTTGAAGTACTTCAAAAATCTGTGATTGATCTTTTAAATGCGGAGCAAAAAATTGTAGAGCAGGGGAACCAGTTAAAGGTTCTTCATTTGGAGAAAAAATTTGAAAAGGAAATCTCTATTCCAGGGTTATCTCAACCAGTAAAACTTATTGGTGTGGTGGATCGCATTGATGAGTTTAATGGAACCTTGAGAATTATAGATTATAAGACGGGTCTCGTCAATCCAAATCAACTAATAATTCCCGACTGGGATTTGCTTTTGAGCAATAGAGACTACGCTTACTTGTTTCAAATTTTACTGTATTCTTATGTGCATCCAGAATTCATCAATAGTCATAAAACTGTCGAAGCAGGAATCATTTCATTTAGAAATTTGCCCAGCTATTTTATGAAATTCTCTATTAAATTTAAGAAAAGTGATCCCCCTGTTTCTCAAGGTATTTGTAAAGTAAACCTGTCATATTTTGAAAAAATTTTGTTTGAGATTATTCTCGATATCTTTAACCAAAAAATAAATTTCATTCATAAAAATTAACACAGTAAATTTTATGTTAACTTTAATTCGATTAAAATTAATTAACTTCTATGGATAAGAAAGAAGAAGGAATAGATAAGCAACAGTTGAGTTGGTTCATGCGAATCATCACGCTTGGAGATCGATTTTCAATTCAGGACTTTTACGATAGAATCAAAAAAGGATTTGTTGAATTTTTGATTGTATTTTTTGGTGTATTGGTTTCTTTTGGTGTAGAAAGTCAGGGAGAAGACTTTGGAGATCGGGAGTCAAACATTGACAATTTGGTCGGTTTAAGGGATGAAATGAGAGATATCCAAGCCTATACTCAAGATTATATATTAGAAAACCAATGGATTAAAGTGCTCTACAAAGCGCTTTATGATCAGTGGGAGGATAACAATGAGAATGTTTTTATTTTTCTAGATCAAGAAGATGAAGAGCCATACTCTCCATTGTCTTTTTACACTAATTATAATCCTTTTAATCCTCCTCGTGTCGTTTATGAGTCGATTAAATTGGATGGAACATTCCGATTCTTAGGTTCAGAAGTAGGAAGGTTTGTCAACGACACCTATGACGGAACCGACTTAAAGTATTTAATCTTGAACACCGACAGGGAAGAAAAAGTTTATGTAGAACAATTTGAAGCACGAGTTGCAAATAAATGGATTTACGAATTAGAGGAGGTTGATCTTTATGAAGTAGAGTTCTGGATTAAAAACAGAAAATATATACAAGATGACAGGTTTTTAAAATACAACTTGTTTAAAAGATTGGGACTCTGGGATCAAATTTCAGAACAGCTTACTAAATATGACCAAACGTTGGAAAAGAACATAAAAAAACTAGATTCCGTGATTAAAGTGAAGGAAGAACAGTTTACATTTATCTATTGGTGGTGGTAGTCTTCTCTATTAAGCCCGCAACTAATTTACCAGAGATTAATGCCGGAGGTACTCCTGGGCCTGGAACGGTAAGCTGACCCGAGAAAAATAAATTTTCAACTTTTTTACTTTTAAGTTTTGGTCTTAAAAAAGCGGTTTGTAATAACGTATTTGCCATTCCATAGGCATTCCCCTTGTAGGAATTATATTCAGATTTAAAATTATTAACACAAAAGGATTTTCTAAATAAAATATTTTTTCTTAAGCTTTGACCAGTGAGTTCTTCCAAGCGTTTAAATACGATCTCGAAATACGTCTCTCTTAAGGCCTCTGTGTCTTCTAATCCTGGAGCAATGGGAACCAATAAAAAACAACCTTCTTTTCCTTCTGGTGCCATTGAAGCATCACTTTTCGAAGGGAAATTAGCATAAAACAAAGGCTCTTCTGGCCATTTTGGGTCATCATAAATACTTTCGGCATGTACATCAAAATCGACATCAAAAAACAAGGTGTGATGGGATACGTTTTTAACCTTTTTATCCAAACCAATAAAGAACAGTAATGAAGATGGAGCAAACACCTTCTTAGACCAATAAGCCTCGCTGTAAGCCCTGTATTCGGGTTCGAGAAGTGTTTCGGTGTGGTGATAGTCGGCGCCACTTAAAACCACATCAGATAAGATTTCTTTCCCTTTAATTTTTACACCAAAAGCTTTCTTGTTTTTAACCAAAATAGAATCAATAGGACTGTTGAGCTCAATCTTAACTCCAAGACTTTCGGCAAGTGCAACCATTCCCTTCACAATACTGTACATCCCTTCTTTTGGGTGCCAGGTACCTAATCCAAAATCTGCATAATTCATAAAATTATAAAAGGCAGGAGTGTTGGACGGTTTTGCTCCTAGAAACAAAACAGGAAATTGAAGTATTTGTGCCAGTTTGGGGTTTTTAAACTCCTTAACGACTTCTCGTTTTACGGTAGTAAAAAAGTACCCTAATTTTTTAATGGTATCAGGAGTCACTAGCTCTAGTGGTGATATTCCGGGACGATAAACCAACTCGTCAATTGCGATTTTATAATTATGAGCAGCTTTCCCAATAAACCGTTTTAACTTCTTAGCACTTCCAGTTTCAACCTTTTCAAATTCTGCATATATTTTTTCTAAGGAATCTCCAATCAACATAGAATCATCTTTACCAAAATAGACTTGGTAGCCGGGATCAAGACGTTCCAACTGGTAATAATCACTTGGCTTTTTCCCAAAGTCAGCAAAAAACTTTTCAAAGACATCTGGCATCCAATACCACGAGGGACCAATGTCGAAAACAAAACCGTCTTGGTGCATTTGTCTTGCGCGTCCCCCAGGACTACTGTTTTTTTCGAAGATTGTAACTTGATTTCCAGCTTGTGCGAGATAACAAGCTGCAGAAAGGGAGGAAAACCCTGATCCAATGATGGTGATTTTTCTTTTCATGAACCTAGCAAAGATATCTCTATTTTAAATGGTAATCAAACAATCAATTACTTCTTATCGGGCTTAATTGAGGATGGTTTTTTTTCTCGCACCAATCGAATTTCTTCAACAAAGGATGCGCTAATAATTCCTGTTGGGATCGCCACGATTCCGATTCCAATTAAAGAAATTAGAGAAGCAAACATTTTACCACCAACTGTGATGGGATAGACATCGCCATAGCCAACGGTTGCCAAGGAGACAGTTGCCCACCAAATTGATTCTGAGATACTTGAGAACTTTTCTGGTTGAGCATCATTTTCTAAGTAGTAAATCGCGGAGGCAGAAAACAAGATCATTAAAGTAGAAAGAAAAAGGGTAAACCTTAGCTCGTTTCTTACCGAAAACAACGCTTTGGTAAATAGCTTTAATGAGGAGCTGTCCCTTCCTAATTTGAAAATTCGTGTCAAACGGAAAAGCCTTAATATTCTAAGAAAACGTCCATCTACTTTTATAAACGTGTTTAAGTAAAATGGCAAAATTGAAATCAAATCAATTATTCCAAAAACACTAAAAACATATTTAGAGACTCCTTTCAGTTTATCATCTTTAAAAGCAATGAATACCCTGTAGAGGTATTCAAAAGAGAAAATAAAAATCGAAGTGGCTTCAAAAATGCTAAATGCATTTCCATAAGTCAAACGAAGGTTTTCATGCGATTCCATAATCATCGCAACGATGTTTAGGATAATCAACACATAGATAAACTTATCAAATAAAATCGGAGACTTCACCTGATTTAATCTTTAGACATATCAATGAAAATCACCAATAGGACAATTACGGTAGTTATTATGACTACGACTGCTACAGAAAATATGGACATAAATAAAATAGTTATATCTCAAAGATATGGAATTTTGATTATTTCAGATTGTACAGCAAGCTTATTTATGTCATATCGAGATATATTTTAAAGTAAATAATTTTTAATAGGTTTTTTAAAACAACATCAATTTATTTAATTCATATTCTTCTTTTCTTTTTACCTTAGTTTTAATTCTAAAACTATAGCATATGGACAGCTTTACCACTGTCACTTTTTTTAAATTTAATTCACATAAATTTTGGGCTTTTAAGCAAATGGGACTGATGCCGATGCATTTGTCAAAAGCCAATGGTCTTAAGTTCTTCAAGCTAATGGGAACTGGTGGAGGCAACGGTTTTAGTCTTTGGCCAGACTTTGGTACTTATGCTTTATTGGGGGTATGGAATTCTGAAAAAGAAGCAAATGATTTTTATTCAAAAAGTACGGTGATTAAAAAATACATGAAAAAGGCAAACGTTTTCAGGACAATAAAACTTAAACCGATTCACAGTCATGGACTTTGGAGTGGTCAAAATCCTTTTCAATTAAGGAAGGAAACAAAACCAAATATTAATCCCACCGCTCCCGTAGCAGTAATTACTCGCGCAACTTTGAAATGGAACCGCTTGTTACCATTTTGGAAAGCAGTACCCGCTGCGAGTGATGCCATAGAAAATGCAAAAGGGGTGTCCTTTTTTAAGGGAATTGGCGAATGGCCTTTTGTTCAGCAAGCGACTTTGAGTCTTTGGGAAAACATGGAAGCGGTTAAGACCTTTGCTTATAAAGGGAAAGCACATGCAGAGATTATAAAAAAAACAAAATCTCAAGGCTGGTATAGCGAAGATCTTTTTGCAAGATTTCACTTAATCTCAGATACAGGATTTAAAAAAATAGAGGATATTCAATGAAGACAGCGGTTGTGATCGGTGCAGGAATTGCTGGAATTGCCGCCAGTATAAGAATGGCAAAAAAAGGATATCAAGTTGCTGTTTACGAAGCAAATGATTATCCCGGAGGAAAGCTCAGTGCATTTACGTTGGGAAAGTATCGATTTGACGCTGGCCCATCCTTGTTTACGATGCCCGACTTTGTAACCGAACTCTTTGAGCTGTCTGAAGAAGACCATCGGGAATATTTTAATTTTAAAAAGAAAGAAATTGCATGTAAGTATTTTTGGGAGGATCAGACTCAAATCACCGCTTATGACGATCAAGAGCTTTTTTTTAAAGAAATTCAGGAAAAATTAAACATTGACACCAAACCATTAAAAAAATATTTAAGGCGAGCCAAAAAGAAATTTGATTTAACAGCGCCACTTTTTCTGGAAAAATCACTACATCAGTTTAAGACTTTTTTAAACTTAAACACCCTAAAGGCCTTGTCTAGTTTAAGCCTTTATGAAATCAATCAAACTTTGCATGGCGTCAATTCAAAGCAATTGAAAGAGCCACATTTGATTCAGATGTATGATCGCTATGCTACTTATAATGGCTCTAGTCCATTTAAAACTCCTGGAATAATGACCCTTGTTCAACACCTCGAACAGGAATTTGGAACTTTTATTCCTGAAGGTGGAATGGAACAAATCTCGCACTCGCTTTATGAACTGGCAAAACGACAGGGAGTCAAATTCCACTTCAGCGAACAAGTGGAGGAAATCATTACGGATCAGGGAAGAGCAACTGGGGTTGTTGTGAATAATGTTAAGATCAATTACGATGTCACTATTTCCAACATGGATGTTCATCCAACCTACCGAAAATTGCTTAAAAACAAGCCAGCCCCCGAGCGTGTTCTGTCACAAGAGCGATCAAGTTCGGCGGTTATTTTTTATTGGGGAATTAAGCATTCTTTTCCAAATTTGGATTTACACAATATCTTCTTTGCCAATGATTATAAAAATGAATTTGATTTTATTTTTAATAAAAATAAGCTAGCGGACGATTTTACGATTTACGTTAATATTTCCTCAAAAGATGTTCCAAAAGATGCGCCTGATGGTTGCGAAAACTGGTTTGTGATGATCAATACCCCGTCCGACAAAGGCCAGGATTGGGATGCAATCACCACCGAATTAAGAAAAAGAGTTATTCATAAATTGAATAAAATATTAAAAACTGATTTGGAAAAATTTATTGAGGTGGAACAGGAATTGACACCGCCTATGATAGAAGAAAAAACAGCTTCCTATGGAGGGGCACTGTACGGAAGTTCAAGTAATAATAAAATGGCAGCCTTTTTAAGGCATCCTAATTTCACTTCCAAAATCAAAAATTTATATTTTTGTGGAGGCAGTGTTCATCCAGGTGGAGGAATTCCACTTTGTTTATTGTCCGCAAAAATCACAACCGATTTAATCCCTAAAGGAACTGATGATACCGACTAAATTAACTAAGGAAAATCTCTCCATTGCAACTATTTGGTTATTTCATGTCAGTGGAATTCTTGGAATGCTCTATGGGAATTCTGACTGGTTCATCTCCGCAACTCCATTAAACCTTTTGATAAGTTTTTTTTTATTACTTCTTAATTCGAAAGGACACAAATGGTTTTTTCCAATGGTATTTATCGCTTTCTTGGTCGGTATGATTTCTGAAATCTTAGGGGTTCAATTTGGATGGATTTTTGGGAATTATCAATATGGAGAACAATTGGGTATTAAGTTGCTGGGAGTTCCATTGATGATTGGAGTCAATTGGGCAATGCTTACAATCATAACAGGGGCAATAGCCCACCAGTTTTACGAAAACACATTCATGCGAATTATTACAGGAGTTGGTCTCATGCTTCTTTTAGATCTTTTGATAGAACCAGTAGCACCACGCCTCGATTTTTGGGTTTTTGAGGGAGGAGAAGCACCATTGCAAAACTATGTTGGTTGGGGAGCAGTAGCATTGTGCCTCCAATTTGGATATCAATTTCTGAAAATTAAGGTAGAAAGTGGATTTCCATATCACTTATATTTACTTCAGATCATATTTTTTACTGTATTATTAATCAAACAAACCACCATAGGATTGTAATTCACTATTTTTGATAAATCATGCGATATTTAATTCTGTTTATTGTTGTTCTTAGCCTTGGTTCTTGCAAGCAGATTCAGCCTAAAATTGAAATTGATGAAAGTGTTAAGCAAGATTCATTAAAGATCGATACTCCTGAAATTATAGTCAAGTTTATTGAGTTCACGCCTGAGTTTATGGTTGAAAATAAAATTGACAAATGGCTAGATTTTATTGCCTTTAAAGACGCAATTGAAGACATTTCAAAACTCAATCCAGAGGGTATTGTTGTTTTCCTGAAAGGTTTGCAGAAATTAACCTTTCTGCTGCTAAAGTCTCCGCATCCCGAACCCTTTAATACCTTGCCCATATTTAGCCGTATTAGAGTCGTACAGACTCAAATCAATAAATGTTATTTCTACGCTTCAAACAATCAAAATGAAAAACTTAATGATGCTTTGAAATTGCTCTATAAAGATTACAATATCCTATTAGAAAGAATGATAAGTATCGGTGATGAGAAAGAAATTAAGTTAAAACCCGAGGATTCAGAATTAGATGGGAGTTAAGAGTTTAGCGTAAACGCTTTATTTTCGTAAAACTGATTGTTTTGAACAATTATGTCTTCAATTTTAAATTTATGAGTTTTGACAATCTCAAAAGAATCGTCTAAGTCCAAAGCTTTTTCATACAATTCGAGTAGCTTTTTGTCCAATTTAAAACAATTTTCAAAAACATTCAACTTTGGTTTCCCCAGCGAGGAGGCCAACCTTTGTTCAAAGTTCAATCGATTGATCACTAGGTCATCAATTTCCACTTTTTTTGATCTTAAGACTACAATAATATCCTGAAAATAACGGTTTCTAAGTGTAGATTGAAGATTGAAAAATCGCTTGTGATTTAAATCATTGTGGCGGTCAGAAGCCTTTAAATACTCTAACTTAGAATTCTTAAGATAGGTAAGAATCTGTTCAAGTGTTGCAATAAAAAGTGTATTACTGGACATTGATTTATCTTTACCCTAAAATAGAGATTAAGGCTCTTTAGAATCAATCAGTGGTCAATTTAATATTAACAAGTTATCCACTAAAAAAGTAAAATCAATTTTATCCAATACTTTTTGGGAACTGATCTTGCCTCTGACAGTACCCTCTGGTTGGAAATCAGGTGGGCTTATGTTTGCAATACTCGCCATTTCAGTATAATAATTTTTTCTAGAAGGGTGGAAAGGCGTTACTGCATTATAAATCTCGTTGGGTTGCCAAGTTTCTATTAATTTAAGTATAATTTTGACTGCATCCCTTTGGTGAATGAAATTGATAGGGGAATCTGGATTAGGGATGTTCTTTTTAAGGCTTAAAGAGTAAACGGGATGTCTTTCAGGCCCCATGAGCCCTCCCAACCTGATCACACAAGTTTCAAATTCTTCTGATTCTAGCAGCATTTTCTCGCTAATCAATAGTTGAATTGCTGAGCTTGTCGCTCCTAATGTTGGACTTTCCTCGGTAATTTCCTCTTCCTGAAAACCATAAACAGAAGTGCTGCTTAAAAAGACAACTTTTTTGATTTTAAAACCTTTGATTTTGACAATAACTTGACCAATGATCTTATCAAAATTCCGATAGGGGTTCTTCCTCAAACCTGGCGGAATTGCAATGATAAGCGTTGAAACATCTTTAAAAAAATGGTCTTCCCCATTTATTTCATTTTCGTTAACCTCAAGCAAGAAAGGAGTTATTTGAGTCAGTTGTAATTTGTGTTTCTTCGATGGGGTTGTTGTAGTGGCGTTGACCCGAAATCCTTTTTCAATTGCTTTTTTGGCGAAGGCCAGACCTAACCAACCACATCCCAAAACTCCTATTTTTTCCATTGAGCTTAATTCCTAATTATTTGGTAACATTATCGAATATTTATCACAAAATCAAATAGAAATATAAAAATCATTATATTTAGGAAACACAAAAACCAAAAGGTATGCCAGTCAAGAGTTTTCAAGGGGAGCGTGCTAAAACCCCAAAAGTCCAAAATAAAAACATTTTAGTCTCCGATATCATGTGTCGAAACTTGATTTTGTTTAGCCCAGATCAAAGTATTCATGATGTGATGGAATTGTTTATTAAACATCGAATATCTGGAGGCCCTGTAGTGGACACTGCGGGAAATCTTATTGGGGTTATTTCAGAAGCGGATTGTATGAAAGAGATTTCAGAAAGCCGTTATTTTAATATGCCCATTTTAGATAAAACAGTGAATCATTTTATGACGTCACCGGTGGACACCATCGACGCTTCTTTGAGCATTTTTGAAGCAGCATCAATGTTTTCTAAATCCAGTAGAAGGCGTTATCCTGTATTAGACAAAAACAGATTGGTGGGACAACTCAGTAGGAAAGACATCGTGATTGCTGTAATTAACATGAAAAGCCAGACTTGGCATTAGCCAAAAACACTTTGTGCAACCCGATAAGTATTGGCATGGGCTTCAATGATAAGTTTTATCTCTTTTGAATAGCCGCCACCCATACTACACTGCACAGGAATTTCATTTTCTTTACAAAATGTTAAAACAATTTGATCTCTTTTTTTACAACCCTCGAGCGTCATGCCTAACCTTCCTAGTCGATCGGTGGCCAAGACATCTACACCTGAGAGGTAAAAGATAAAATCAGGCTTTGTCTTTAGAATAAGATCAGGCAATGTTTTTTCTAATATATTCAGAAAAGTATCATCTGTTGTTTGGTCCTCAAGTGCAATGTCCAAATCACTTTTTTCTTTTTTAAAAGGGTAGTTTTTCTGACCATGCATTGAGAAAGTAAAAACGCGATCCTCTACTTCAAAGATTTTGGCGGTTCCATTCCCTTGATGAACATCAAGATCTATGATGAGTATTTTATTGGCTAATTTTTGATCCAATAGAAATTGGGCTGCAATCGCTTGATCATTGAGCAGGCAAAAGGCTTCGCCATGATCGCGATAAGCGTGATGGGTACCCCCCGCAATGTTAAACGCAATCCCAGTGTTATAGGATTTTAAACAACCCTCAATGGTGCCCCCGGCAATTATGAATTCTCTATCTACGAGTTGATTTGAAATTGGAAACCCGTTTTTTCTTATTTCCGAAGCGCTTAAATCCATGGCTTTGAGTCGATCTACATATTTTGGCTCATGAATTGCTTTGACAACAAGATCAGTTGCAGGTGATGGTGAGAAGAAATCAGTCGCATCGCAGGTTCCTTCATGTATTAATTGTTTTGGTAAAAGGTCATACTTTTCCATTGGAAACCGATGCCGCTCGGGCAATGGCAAAACATAGATGGGATCGAATGCAATGGGAATCAAAGGGAAGTCTTAGCTAATTGGTAATCCGTTTGCTGCATCTGGATCTTCAGGTGAGACAAACATCAAACGACCGTCCTTATCCTCTCCCATGAGTAACATTCCTTGGCTTTCAACACCTCTGATTTCTCTTGGTTCAAGATTGGTTAAGACTGTGACTTTTTTACCGATTATATCCTCGGCGTTGTAGCTTTCAGCAATTCCTGAAACAATGGTTCTTTCTTCATTTTCTAGGGCAACTTTAATGACCAAGAGTTTTTTTGTCTTAGCCATTTTCTCTGCAGTGATAATGGTTCCTGTTCTTAAGTCTAATTTAGAAAAATCATCAAAACTAATATTTTCTTTTGCTTTAACATTCTTACTTGACTCTTCCATTTTATTTGCATTTAACTTTTCCGATTGTTTTTCAATTTCAGCATCCTCAATTTTATCGAATAGGAGTTCAGCACTATTGAGTTGGTGGCTTTCTTCAAGGACATTACGGCTGACTTCATTCCAAGAGTCACTAAAATTAAACATTTTTTTCATTTTACCTGAAGTAAACGGAAGTAATGGCTCAGATAATATTGCCAAACTTGCTGCAATTTGTAATGCAGTATTCATAATGGTTTTTACTCTTTCTGGATCTTCTTTTATTAGTTTCCAAGGTTCTTGCTCCGCCAAATATTTATTTCCCAGACGGGCAAGATTCATTAACTGTTGGCTGTACTCTCTAAAATGATATTTTTCAATGGCGTTCTCCAACTTTTTTGGAAAAGCAATCATTGTATTTAAGGTATCCTGATCCATTTCATTCAGAATTCCAGCAGCAGGAACTTTCCCTTCATAATACTTGTGAGTCAAGACCATAACGCGATTGATGAAGTTCCCGAAAATAGCAACCAATTCGCTGTTATTTCTTATTTGAAACTCCTTCCAAGTAAAATCGTTGTCTTTTGTTTCAGGAGCATTCGCAGTAAGTACATACCGCAATACATCTTGTTTGTTTGGAAAATCTTGAAGGTATTCGTGTAACCAGACTGCCCAGTTTTTTGAAGTTGAGATTTTATTCCCTTCTAAATTTAAAAACTCATTGGCAGGAACATTTTCGGGTAAGATAAATCCCCCAAGGGTTTTCAATATTATTGGGAAAATAATACAATGAAAAACAATATTGTCTTTACCTATGAAATGAACCAATTGGGTGTCTTCAGATTTCCAATAAGGCTCCCAGTCAATGTTTTTACCTTTTGCCCATTCTTTGGTTGAAGAGACATAACCAATGGGGGCATCAAACCAGACATAAAGGACTTTTCCTGCTGCGTCTGTATCAGGAACAGGAATCCCCCAGTCCAAGTCACGCGTTACTGCTCTGGGCTGAAGGCCATTGTCAATCCACGACTTTACTTGACCATAAACATTGGGTTTCCAATCTGATTTGTGACCTTTAAGAATCCATTGTTTTATAAAATCTTCATGTTTGTCTAGGGGTAAAAACCAGTGTTTTGTTTTCTTAAATTCAGGAACACTTCCGGATAATGTTGATTTGGGATTGATTAAATCAGTAGCGTTTAAAGAACTTCCACACGACTCACATTGATCTCCATAAGCCTCTGTATTTTGGCAGACAGGACAAGTTCCAGTCACAAAACGATCTGCAAGAAATTGCTTGGCTTCTGGGTCAAAAAGCTGTTTTGTCTCTTGAACTATAAACTCGTTTTTGTCGTTAAGATTTTTAAAAAATTCAGCTGCAGTTTCGTGGTGAATAGCCCTTGAAGTTCTAGAATAATTATCAAAAGTTATTCCAAACTCATCAAACGCTTCTCGTATAACTTTGTCATATTTATCAATTATCTCTTGAGGTGTTTTACCTTCCTTCTTTGCTTTTATTGAAATTGCGACTCCATGCTCGTCACTCCCACAAATAAAAGCCACGTCTCTCCCTTTGAGTCTCAGATAACGGGCATAAATATCTGCAGGCACATAAACTCCCGCAAGGTGACCAATGTGAACCGGGCCATTGGTATAAGGCAACGCTGCAGTTATCGTATATCTTTTAGGTACTAGTGACATGCTGTTTTTTTGCAAAAATAATGATTTTATTGCCCTAAAGAGAATTTAATTTTATCTTAAGGCAAATACTTGTCCCATGAGTAAATCTTACGATTTCGGAATAGAATCCGAAAACCGCGCCGTTAAATATCTTGTGAAAAGTGGATATAAAATCCTAGCAAGGAACTATCGCTATTTGAAAGCAGAGATCGATATCATTGCTTTAAAAAAAAATATTCTTGTAGTAGTGGAGGTAAAGGCTAGATCAGCCAGCATTTTTGGAAATCCAGAAGATGCTGTTTCTTCAAAAAAAATCAAACTCCTAGTTTTGGCTGCGGATCATTTTATTCAAACCAGAGAACTTAATTATGATGTCAGGTTTGATGTGATCACTTATGTCGTAGAAAAACAACAGTGGACTCAAAATCACATTGAAAATGCATTCTATTCTTTCGAATGAAATGTTGTGAATTAAACAATTTGTTTTATTTTATTAATTTTGTATTCTAATAACAATACATTTTATCACTTTGAAAACAATTGCTTCTCAAGTTTCGGAATACGTTAAGACAAAACCCTATCTGTCCTCAGCACTCTCTCAGGGTATTATTAACCTGACTTCTTTGGCCAGACAAATCCAGCCAGACATCGAGAAATCTCTTAAGAAACCTGCCAGAAGTGGCGCAATAGTGATGGCTTTAAAAAGAATTTCTGACAATGAAGAGTTTCTTTCAACGCATCGAATTGTTAGTGTTTTAAAAAACCTGGGAGACATCACTGTTCGCTCAGCATTGACAGATTATTGTTTTAAGTTAACCGATACCTTGCTGCTTGCTCAAGCCAAATTTCTTACAGAGATTAAGGACAGAAACGATGTTTTTTATACTTCCTCAAGAGGAGTTGGTGAATCCAATATTGTGGTTAGTAGTAATATTTCTTATTTGGTGGAAGAGATTTTTAAGGACGAGATCTGTATTGACAAACTTAAAAACCTATCTGCAATCACAGTAAAGCTTCCGACGGAAAACGTCAAAATTCCAGGAATATATTATTTTATATTTCAGCGCTTGTCTTGGGAGGGTGTAAACATAAGTGAAGTTATTTCTACCTCGAATGAGTTTACGATCTTGATGGATGAAGAATCGGTCAATGTTGCTTTTGAGGTAATTAAAAATTTAAAATCACTTTAGGGGTGTAAGAATAGCCTCTAGTTTTTGATGTAGTTTTTCTATAGAATAAACGTTTTCTAAAACAAACAATAACCTCAATCCGTTTCGAGTCTGTTTTTCCTTAATGCTCATCGATTGAGAATCAGATTGAACAGCATTTAAAATAAGACCAAACACAGGGGTTTGGAAAAAATCACTTTGTTGATCAGATATAAAATATCCAATGCATTTGTTTTGTTTAATAATTAAACGTTCCAAACCGAATTTAGAGGCCAACCATTTCAATCTTAATGTATTTAATAATTCAATCCCTTGTGGTGGAATTTCGCCAAAACGATCTTCCAAATTTTTCTCAAATTCTTTAAGTTTTTCCTCTTCTTTAATCTTACTAAGTTCGTTGTAGAGCATTAGCCTTTCGCTAACAATATTGATGTATTCATCGGGAAATAAAATCTCAATATCCGTATCGATTTGAACTTCTCTTACGTAGGTTTTTTCTTTGCCCTCTCCATCTGCTGGAAACAGGTCTTTAAATTCATTTTCCTTGAGTTCGTCAATGGCTTCTTCAAGTATTTTTTGATAAGTATCAAAGCCAATTTCATTAATAAAACCACTCTGTTCCCCCCCTAGGATATCTCCCGCTCCTCTTATTTCAAGGTCCTTCATCGCGATTTGAATTCCAGAACCTAATTCAGAAAACTGTTCAATTGCTTTCATTCTTTTTTGGGCATCTGTTGCCATTGCACTGAGCGGAGGGGTGATAAAATAACAGAAGGCTTTTTTATTACTTCTCCCAACTCTCCCACGCATTTGGTGCAGGTCACTCAACCCAAAACTTTGAGCATTATTGATGAATATTGTGTTGGCGTTAGGAACATCTAATCCATTTTCGATGATGGTCGTTGCAATTAATATGTCATATTTTCCCTCCATGAAACCCACCAAGGTTTTTTCTAATTTATTTCCGTCCATCTGCCCATGACCCACTGCAATTCTTGCATCGGGAATCAATCTCTGAACTAATCCCGCCACTTCCAGAATGTTTTCTACTCGGTTGTGAATGAAGAACACCTGTCCACCTCTTTGCATTTCGTAGATGACACCATCTCTTATCAAGGTCTCACTGAATCTAACAATCTCACTTTGAATGGGGTAGCGGTTGGGTGGAGGCGTATTGATGACGGAGAGGTCTCTGGCCGCCATCAAACTAAATTGAAGCGTCCGCGGAATAGGGGTCGCCGTTAGGGTCAAGACATCAACATTTGTTTTTATGTCTCTTAGTTTTTCTTTAACAGCGACACCAAATTTTTGTTCTTCATCCACTATCAAAAGTCCTAAGTCTTTAAATTTAACGGATTTATTGACCAACTGATGGGTCCCAATAATAATATCAATTTTACCTTCCTCCAGCTCACCGAGAATTCTTTTTCGATCCTTAGCCGAACGGAATCGATTGATGTAATCAACTTTAACAGGGAACTCTTTTAGACGCTTTGAAAAAGTATTAAAATGTTGAAAGGCGAGTATTGTTGTCGGAACCAAAACGGCCACTTGCTTGCTGTCATCTGCTGCTTTAAATGCTGCCCGAATGGCAACTTCAGTTTTTCCAAATCCCACATCACCGCAGATCAGTCGGTCCATGGGTCGTTCACTTTCCATGTCGCTTTTCACATCTGCCGTTGATTTGCTTTGGTCGGGAGTGTCTTCAAACAGAAATGAAGCTTCCAGCTCTAGCTGTAGATAACTGTCTGGAGGATAGGAGTGCCCTATCTTTTTTCGACGTTTTGCATAGAGTTGAATTAAATTGAAAGCAATTTCCTTAACCTTACTTTTTGTTTTTTGCTTCAGGACTTTCCAAGCTTTCGAACCGAGTTTAAAGAGTTTGGGGGCATGTCCATCTTTACCATTAAACTTTGCGATTTTGTGCAAAGAATGAATACTCAAATACAGAATATCTCCTTCACCATAGATCAACTTAATGGCCTCCTGCTGAACTCCCTCAACATCAATTTTTTTAAGCCCTCCAAATTTTCCAATACCATGATCGATATGAGTCACAAAGTCTCCAACATTAAGATGAGTAAGCTCTTTAAGTGTTAAAGTTTCTTTTTTAGCAGCAGCTGATTTAAGGTTGTATTTGTGGTACCGCTCAAAAATTTGATGGTCCGTAAAACAGGCCAACTTAGCGTCTGAGTCCTGAAAACCAATATAAAGCGGACAAACTTCGGTTTTGTAATGCACCGTAATTTGCATCTCCTGAAAGATGTCGTTCAAGCGCTTGCGTTGCGCCTCACTGGTGCAAAAAATCCAATTTGAATAGCCTTGCTCATGATTTTCATTTAAAATTTCAATCAAACGGTCAAACTGTTTGTTGATTGAAGGTTGAGGGCTTTGTTTGATTAATAAAGTACGGTTGGGTTTTAAATATTCTGAATTATTGAGAATAATGATTCCCCTGTTTTTAAGCAATTCTGACAATGCAGCCCTTGGGGTAAATAAGATTTCAGGTGGGAATTGAACTTCCGATTCAACTTTTTCAAATTCTTTTATGGATTTTTTAAACAATGAATCCATGCGATCCAAACATAGATCCATCTGATCAATAATCAATGAACTCTGCTTTGGCAAGGATTCAATTAAGTTTTTTCTTTTTTCAGTAAAGGAAATTAGAGAAGTATTCGGCAATAAATCTAATTTATCAAGAATCCCAATGGAGAGCTGTGTGTTGACATCAAAACTTCTCAAACTTTCTACCTTGTCCCCGAAAAACTCAATTCGATAGGGGTGTTGGTGAGAAAAAGAAAAAACATCAATAATCCCTCCTCTAACTGAAAATTCCCCAGGTTGGGTAACGAAGTTGACCCGATCAAAACCATATTCAAACAAGGTTTCGTTGATAAAATCCAAATTTAAAAGATCGCCCATATTCACTCGAAGGGTTTTCTTTTTTAAGGTTTGTTGAGAAATTACTTTTTCAAAAATCGCATCAGGATAACTAATAATGAGTTGCGGTTTTTTTGAGTCACTAATTTTTTTTAAAACTTCCGAACGCAACAGAACATTTGCATTATCCGTGGCCTCTGGATTATAAGCTTGACGATAACTGGCAGGAAAATAAAGCACTTCCGTAAGCTTCAAGAGCCCTTCCATATCGTTTAAGTAATAGGCCGCTTGTTCAGAATTCTCAAGAATTAATAGAGTGGTTTTTTTTAACTTTTTAAAAGCAGTCGCCAGACGAAAACTCAATCCTGATCCAACCAAACCTTTCACATAAGTACATGTTTCACCATGAAGCGCCTCTTCAAACGCTTCTTGATTTTTACTTTTACTTAAAACACCAAACAGTTGTTCGATTGTATTTTTTTTTCAAAGATAAGTGCTTCTTTAACGATAAGGAAACCCAAAATGATTTCTTTGTTCAAGGAGATTTATTTTTTTATTAATTTAGTACAACCTTTAATCTCAACTCAGTGAAATCTCCTCAACCTACGATTCAAATGAACCTCGTTGTTTCTCATAGCGTCACAGTAGATGCGAGTCCCGAAAGCTTGTGGGAAGTGCTGACCGACCCCGAGAAAATAAAAATATATCTTTTTGGTACAGAGACAATTACCGATTGGAATGTGGGAAGTCCCATTTCGTTTCAGGGGAATTATGAGGGACAGAACTATCATGACAAAGGAAACGTTTTGGAGGTTGAAAAATACAAAACCCTTAAGTATAATTATTGGAGTAGTTTTTCTGGATTAAAAGATAAACTAGAAAATTATGCTGTAGTTACGTATAAACTAGAGCAGAAGAACAATGGTCAGACGGTCTTTACATGGCAGCAAGAAGGGTTTGCTAATGAAGCTGGAAAGTGTCATTCGGAAAATGGTTTAAAAACCATGCTTGATCAAATCAAAAAGATAGCAGAGGTTTAGTTTTTTTAAGATGTTTTAAAAAAAGACATCCGTTGATAACTCCTAGAAAAATCTTTCGAAGAAGCCTGTTTTAAAAACTATATTAGTATCTCTAAAATACGTTATGTTTTTAATTTTTGATACTGAAACCACTGGTTTACCTAAAAACTGGAAAGCTCCTTTGACTGATGGAGAAAATTGGCCACGCTGTATTCAAATCGCCTGGCAATTGCATGACGGAGACGGTAACTGTATTTCTCATGAGGACTATCTGATTCATCCAGAAGGTTATACGATTCCTTATGATGCTGAAAAAATTCATGGAATTTCTACTGCTTTGGCAGCTGAAGAAGGATTGAAGCTTAATACGGTTTTAGAGAAATTTCAAGCAGCACTTTCAAAATGTGAATTTGTAGGAGGACACAATGTCAAGTTTGACCTCAATATTATGGGGGCTGAGTTTTACAGACAAACTGGGAAAAACCCCCTCGAAGATTTTCAAATAATTGATACTTGTACGGAGCAAACTGCCACTTTGTGTCAGCTGAAAGGAGGAAGAGGAGGTAAGTTTAAATTACCTACACTTAGCGAATTGCACGCACATCTTTTTGAAAAAGGATTTGATGAAGCACATAATGCGACTGCTGATGTTGAAGCAACTGCACGTTGCTTTTTTGAATTGTTTCGTAAAGGTTACGTCCAACCCAAGGCGTTGAGTGAAAGAGTTGAGGTTTTAGAAAACCTTAAAGAAGTTTTAACCGAGCCTGTAAAAGGCATTGGACTGAGTCATGTGAATCTTAAAGAAGCTTCAGCTCTATTGGCAAAAGAAGCTGAAATGGAGGAAGAAGTTCCGCCACAGCCAGCGGTAGACTTGGGTGTTTTAGAAGAAATCCCTTTTGTGCATTTGCATACTCATTCACAGTTCTCCATTTTACAATCTACCTCGAGAATTACAGATCTTGTCAAAGCTGCTGCGGCCGATAATATGCCGGCTTTAGCATTGACCGATCATGCCAATATGATGGGGGCTTTTCATTTCATCAAGGCGGTTAAAAAACATAATGCCGAGTTAGAGGAAGGAAAAGACAAATTGAAACCCATTTTGGGATGCGAGTTTTTTGTTTGCGAAAATCATCGGGACAAATCCAGGAGGGATGATGGTTATCAAATGGTGCTAATTGCCAAAAACAAAAATGGCTATCAGAATATTTCTAAAATGAGTTCCATCGCTTACACAGATGGGTTTTATTATGTACCAAGGATTGACAAAGCGATCGTAGAAAAATATAAATCTGATCTGATTGTTTTAACAGGAAATTTATATGGTGAAATAGCCTCTAAAATTCTGAATCTAGGCGACCGTCAGGCAGAAGAAGCCCTTGTGTGGTGGAAGCAACAGTTTGGAGAAGATTTATACGTCGAACTGATGCGTCACAATCAGGAGGATGAAAAGCGAGCGAATAAGGTGCTTTTAGAGCTGTCTAAAAAGCACAACATAAAGATAATCGCATCAAATAATTCCTATTATACAACAAAAGAAGAAGCCAATGCGCATGATATTTTATTGTGTGTAAAAGAAGGAGAAAAGCAAGCCACTCCCATCGGAAGAGGAAGGGGCTATCGATTCGGATTTCCCAACCAAGAGTATTATTTTAAGTCGCAACAAGAGATGAAATCTCTTTTTTCAGATTTACCTCAGGCGATTGTCAATGTTGAAGAGGTAATTAATAAAGTCGAATCTTATGAATTGGCTCGGGATGTATTGCTCCCAAAATTTGAGATCCCCCCCGAATTTGATTCCCCCCATGCGCTTGATCCCATTAAAATTGAAAATGATTATTTGAGTCATCTAACGCAAATAGGAGCCAAAGAGCGTTACAAAATTATTACCCCAGAGATTCAAGAGAGAATTGATTTTGAGTTAAAGGTTATTGCAAACACGGGTTACCCGGGATATTTCTTAATTGTTCAGGATTTGATTGCCGCTGCAAGGGCAATGGATGTTTCCGTTGGTCCGGGTCGAGGGTCGGCTGCAGGTTCGGTAGTTGCCTATTGTTTAAAAATAACCAACTTGGATCCCATTGCTTACGATTTGCTTTTTGAGCGTTTCTTAAATCCGGATCGTGTGAGTATGCCCGATATTGATATTGATTTTGATGACGAAGGTCGAGGTCGCGTAATGGATTATGTAATTGAAAAATACGGTTCGAATCAGGTTGCACAAATCATTACTTATGGAACGATGGCTGCCAAATCCTCCATAAGAGATACGGCAAGGGTATTGGATCTTTCATTGGGAGATGCAGACCGTATAGCAAAATTGGTTCCCAACATCAAGTTGGCTGCAGTTTTTGGGCTTGATGATAGAGCGTTAAAAGAAAAGGTTAGGTCTGACGAGTTTAGTCAGGTAAAAGAACTTCAGGAAATTTTCAAAGGAGACGACCTTGCGGGACAAACCCTTCAACAGGCAAAAATGCTGGAGGGGTCAATTAGAAACACCGGGACTCACGCTTGTGGAGTGATCATTACTCCAGATGATATCACCCAATTTGTTCCTATCGCAACAGCCAAAGACTCGGATCTTTTTGTAACTCAGTTTGACAACTCCGTCGTTGAAGAAGCTGGTTTGTTGAAAATGGACTTCTTGGGTTTGAAGACTTTAACATTGATCAAGGACACGGTCAAGCTGGTTAAATATAAGCACAATGTTGACCTAAATCCTGATGATTTTCCTTTAGACGACGAAGCAACATATGCGTTGTTTCAGAAAGGAGAAACGGTTGGGATTTTTCAATACGAATCAGTGGGAATGCAAAAGTATCTCAAGGATTTAAAACCTAATATTTTTGCTGATCTGATTGCTATGAATGCACTATATAGGCCAGGACCTTTGGAATACATTCCTAGTTTTGTAAGCCGAAAAAGCGGAGAGGAACCTATCACTTATGACCTTCCAGAAATGGAAGAGTATTTGAAAGAAACTTATGGGATTACGGTCTATCAAGAACAGGTGATGTTGTTGTCTCAAAAGTTGGCTGGCTTCAGTAAAGGTGATGCAGATTTACTGAGAAAGGCAATGGGGAAAAAGATTTTTGCCCTATTGGAAAAATTAAAACCTAAGTTTATTGAGGGTGGTGTGGCGAACAATCATCCACGAGAAGTTTTAGGGAAAATCTGGAAGGATTGGGAAGCCTTTGCTTCTTACGCCTTTAATAAATCACACTCTACGTGTTATGCTTGGATCGGTTATCAGACCGCTTATTTAAAAGCACACTACCCTGCCGAGTATATGGCAGCCGTTTTATCAAACAACATGAATGACATCAAGCAGGTAACTTTCTTTATGGAGGAATGCCGCAGAATGGGCTTAAACGTTTTAGGGCCTGACATCAATGAGTCTTTCTATAAGTTCACGGTCAATGATGAGAATGCCATACGGTTTGGAATGGGGGCCATCAAAGGTGTAGGAAAAGGAGCGGTAGAAACCATTATTGAACACAGAAAAGATGAAAAATACAATTCGATTTTCGACCTCGTCAAGCGGATTGACCTGCGAGCAGCAAACAAAAAAGCATTTGAAAATTTAGCTTTAGCGGGCGGATTCGATTCTTTTTCACAGACCCACCGTTCGCAATATTTTAACCCAGATGGTGAGGGGATTACTTTTTTAGAAAAAGTCATGCGATTTGGTTCAAAATATCAAGAATCAAAAAATTCATCACAGACCAATCTTTTTGGAAGTCAATCAGATGAAGTTTATCAAGAGCTGAAAATTCCTTACTGCGATCCGTGGGATAACTTAGAAAAATTAAAAAGAGAAAAAGAAGTCGTTGGAATTTATATTTCTGGTCATCCTCTGGATGATTATAAAAAGGAAATGGATTTTTTCACTACCAATCGTTTAAGTGACTTGAAGGATTTAAAACCTTTTGTAAATAAAACACTCTTTTTTGGAGGGATAATAAACAGTATTGATCACCTCGAATCAAAAAACAACAAAGGTTGGGGCAAGTTTGTATTGGAAGACTTTAAAGACCAATATGAGTTTAAGATTTTTGGTGAGGAGTACCTTAAATTTAAGCACTTTATTGGGATGAATCTATTTATTCGACTTAAAATAAATGTTCGAGAGGGTTGGACAAACAGAGAAACAGGTAGGGTAGGAGAACCTAGGGTGCAGTTTTTGAATTTTGAAATGCTTCAGGATGTGGTCAATAATAATTCGAAAAAGATAACCCTTCAACTCGATATTCGAACGCTGGAACCACCTGCAATTGAAAAGCTTAAAAAAGAGTTAAAAGGATTCCGTGGTGATAAACCTTTGTTTTTTGATGTTATCGATCCCGAAAAGTCTGTGAAATTAACCCTCTTGAGCCGGAAGCAAAAGGTGAAAATTTCAACTGAATTGTTAAATCACTTGGAAAGTAACTCTTGGCATTACAAACTCAACTGATAGGGATTTAGTTTTCTAATCCTTGCATAAGTAAATTTGATGCAGATTAAAAAAAACAATTTAAAATTGACTAGTTTTGTATTAAATAAAAAACAGAATGAAATGGCACTAGAAATAACTGATGCAAATTTTGATGAGATAGTTTTGAAATCTGAACAACCCGTAATGGTCGATTTTTGGGCAGCCTGGTGTGGCCCTTGTCGTATGGTAGGTCCGATTATTGAGGACATCAGTAAGGATTATGATGGCAAGGCAGTTGTTGGAAAACTTGATGTAGATGCACACCAAGAATTTGCAGCAAAATATGGCGTCAGGAACATACCTACGGTTTTAGTTTTTAAAGGAGGAGAGCTCGTTGGAAGACAAGTAGGAGTCGCTCCAAAGAAAGCTTATTCAGACGCACTCGATGCAGTATTATAGAAATTCTAATTTCTCCTTTTTTTGTTTGCTTTAAATTTGGCAATACCAAAATGGGGTGTATATTTGCATCCGCTAACAATAAGGTCTGGTAGTTCAGTTGGTTAGAATACCTGCCTGTCACGCAGGGGGTCGCGGGTTCGAGTCCCGTCCAGACCGCAAAATAGCTTTAAATGCCCCACCAAAAAGTGGGGTTTTTTTTATTTCAGAATGTTAGCAGGTTTTAATCCGTTTGTATTTTCAAAAAAAAATCTTTTGTCAGTGTTGATCAAGGTTTTTGTGAAGCGAAATCCACAGTTTTACTATTTGACGACCTCAATAGACAAAAAGTTTACGAACCTTTCTTTGTTCTTTACTAAAAGAAGCATTTTATCATCAGGATATTAAATTTACATCGCCTGATTTTGGTAAAACTAACTTCAGCCAAAACTTTAGAGAGTGAGTTGTAATCCCACGTACATAAATGTTTATAGTTTCCAAACATATAGGTTAAAAGAGATTTAAGACCTTTTTACTTTCTTCTACTCCTAAGCAACTGTTTTCATGAACTTATTACAACCATCAGGGTCTGACTTGTCTAAGCTTGACAAATATTATTTACAAAGAAAGTCCATGTCAGGCAAAGTCTGAGGGTAGACTCTGCCATACTTTACAATGCTTAAAACAAGGGTTCTTTCTCACAATATGTTCGCTATTAAATTAATTAAATCCCGTAATATTCAATTATTTAACTTGTTTTAGTAACTTTGTATGAATTTAATAATAAAAAACATTTGGATTAATTTATAATCCTTTTTAATATAAACACGTTGTGTGTTGTTAAAATTGGGAAACCAATAGCTTAGCAACTGATGAGAAGCTTTCCAGTATAACGGGGAGCTTTTTTTAGTTTATTAGACAGGAACAATCACTTCTAAAGCATGTTTTAGAGTAATGATCTTTAAAAAATCGTCTTTCAGAGGTAAATGTTCTCCATCAATTTGGATCAGGATTTTTTTAGTATTGTTTGGAGTAACTCTAAGTTCTTTAACACTAATCGAATTGAATTTTTTAAGCCTAATTTTTTCATAAAACAACACTTGAGAAGCAAACTGCACGAGGGTTAACCAAGATGGTTTTTCCATCCACACCATTTTTAATTTTCCGTCATCACTCTTAGCGTCTTTGGTAATTGAAAAATTATATCCTTGTTGATTTGTGTTGGAAAGCATAAAAATAAAAGGTTTCATTTTTTTATTCAGCCCCTCATACTCAACCTGTATTTCAGGGCGTTTAAAAACACTCAAAGCATTAATAAAAGCTATAAAATAGGCCCATAAACCATGAGATTTATTCTTTCCATATTGTTGAATAAAGCGCGCTTCAAAACCAATTCCCATGTTACAGAAAAAATAATTATCATTAACACTTCCTACATCAAAGGGTACTGTTTTTCTGATTAAAATATTTTGCACCGCCTTGGCGTTGTTCAAAGAGATTTTTAAGTGTCTTGCCAAACCATTTCCCGAGCCTAAGGGAATAATTCCAAGAGGAATTGCACGATGAACCATGGCCTGCCCCACCTCATTAATTGTTCCATCTCCTCCACAAGCGACAATGACATCAGCTTTTTCATCAACTGCTTTTTTTGACAACTCGATTGCATGACCTTTGTATAGAGACTTCCATAGAAAAAGGGTCACGGCCTCCTCTTTAAAAGTGGTTTTTATAAGAGATTCAAGCCGCTTTGATTTGCTTGGGGAAAGCGGTTTTATTATAAAATAAATCTTTTTCACTCTTCGCTTTTTATTGTGTGCATTTTATTGTCTACAATACTGTTAAAGTAATTTTGAAGGAAAATTCCACACTTTTTTTCCAACTGATTCATCGAATCATTTCGTTCAGCAATTAGATTGTTTTGCATGTTTTTATCCTTGCTGTCATAAAATCCAATTGCTTTCCCACCATCATGAACACAGATGTATTTTTCGTCCATCATGAAATAACTTCCACCACTAAAATAATTGATTACAAATGGGCTTTGCTGTTCATCAGAAATTAAACTTCTCCCCCAACTCCTAAAGGGCTCTTCATAGCCAATAAGATCTGCAATGGTGGGAAAAATATCCATGTGGCTTGCGAGTGTATTGTCAATGCCCTTCAGCTCGCCATTGGGCTTATAGAGCATTATCGGAGTGGCAAAACGGTTGACAGTCTCTTCATAAAACGGAAAATGGGATTGATTCCCATGATCTGCTGTAAAAACAAAGATTGTATTTTCAAACCAAGGCTCTTTTTTGCTTTTATCAAAGAATTGTTTTAAGGCATAATCAGTATACCCAACACATTGATGCATGGGGATAAAGCCCTTGTCAAACTGACCGTCGTATTTCTGGGGAATAATATAAGGCTCATGAGAAGTAACTGTAAATATAGTACTCAGAAAAGGCGTTGATTTTGTATCTAAAACAGACTTCATGTATTGCAAAAAGGGTTCATCCCAAATGCCCCAAAACCCATCAAATTCCTTTTCGTCGTTAAACTCTGCACGGCCATAATAATGATTAAATCCCAATGTATTTGAAAACCCCAGAAACCCCATAGATCCATTGGATGCCCCATGAAAAAAAGAAGTGTCATAATCGAGGTCATTCGCAACAGAAACGATTGATTGGACTTTTTGTTTGGCATAGGGAGATGAGGCATAGGAAACTTCGAACGAAGGAATTCCAGCCAAAATAGAGGGCATTCCATGAATTGATTTTCTGCTGGTGGCAAATGCATTCGGAAAGATCAAACTCTGCTTAGAAAGCGAATCTAAAAAAGGGGTATAACTCACAAAGTCAGGGATGTCATTCCCTTCATTAAATGCTCCCCAATATTCTCTGCCCATGCTTTCAAGAATGAAGATTACAACATTGGGCTTGGGTTCTAATTTTTCAGCTTGAGGATATTGCTTTATGGGTCTTAGTATTTGATTAACTTCTTGCTCGCTGTAGCGATTTGACTTCTTGAATTTATTTTTATTAATGGTTCTGATTAATGTAAAAGTACTGTTCAATACCAAGTCAGCATGCTGCGGATTGTCGACATTGTCCATTGCGTCAATCAATGATATTGGTCGTGTACTTTTTTTAAAATCCCCTCCTCGGGCACCCATGATTGTTAGAGTAACAGTCCCAAAAAAGAAGATCAGAGAACTGAGGATGTATTTAGTGTAACTGATAATTCCAGAGGGAATTACTTTAACCTTTTTGTATGCCCATATCCAAGCAACCAATATAACGACAAATAATATAAGGAGATGAAAATAGGTAGCGAGGAAGTGAAAAAGTAATACTGATTTATTCGATTCTGACTGAATTGTTTCCATAACATTCATCATCATCCGATTTAAATTAAACCGATAATAGGCAAAGTCGATGAAGTTGATGAGCATTCCCAAAGTGTTAAAAGTAAAATAGATCCAAATTAAAAACCTCTGGTAACCTTTTGATGTGATTTTAATAATTGGAAGTATTGACAGTAAAATAAACGGCATATTGGTGTAAGCAATGGCCGTATTGTCAAATCGGAGTCCGAAATAACAAAGCTCTAGGAGCTGCATAAAACCTGTAACTTGAATTAAATCTTGATTGAAGTAATAAAAAAGAAGCCGACAAATTGTGTAACTAAAGTAGACCAATAGAATTCTGTACAAAAACACTTTAACTTCTTGAAGTCTTATATCCATCGGTGAGATTTAGATCAATCAAAAATAACAAATAATTAAGATTAATGCGTTATTTGGATAAAAGCTCAAGGAACTGTTTTTAAGGCATAAAAATTTATTTGTTTACTTTATAGAATTTATTATTCAAAACTTATGAAATCAAACCAGACGATTACTCGACGTTTTACGGTGTTTCTTTTTGGACTTTTTATATCACAAACCATCTTTTCACAAACTACTGTGACTCCTCCACCCAATATAGTTTTTATTATTGCTGATGATTTAGGTTGGATGGATGTAGGTTACAATGGACAGCAGTTTTATGAAACACCCAACATAGACCGATTGGCAAAAGAAGGAATGGTTATGAATAGGTTCTATCCGGGAGCTGCAAATTGTGCTCCTTCAAGAGCTTGTTTACTTACAGGAACCTATACTCCACGTCATAAGGTCTATTTGCCTCAGGGTGTTTCTCGAGGAGGTTTGGTTTCGAAAATGCGTTATAAAGTACCCACCAAAAATCAAGATGCTACTTTTGACACATTTCCAGTAAACATAAATCAGGTTGATGATGAGTTTATTTCCTTAGCAGAACTTTTAAAGCAATCGGGATATGTTTCAGCACGGTTTGGAAAATGGCATTTGGGGAACAGCAACCAAGGTTTTGACTTCAATTCCGCAAATGGAGAACCACAGTTTTATACCAACAAAAACGGAGATGAAGCTCGATTCTATAAAGACATTCATGTCGCAGAAAAATTGACAGACGGTGCTATAGCTTTTATTGAAAACCACCAGAAATCTCCCTTCTTTTTGTATCTGTCACATTGGGAAGTTCACACGCCAATCGTTGCAAGAAAAGAAAGAATCGAATACTTCGAAAAGAAAAATAAAACGAATCCACTTTGGCAAGAGTTTGACCCAGTTTATGCTGCTGAGGTCGAGCAAGTAGACCTAAGTGTGGGTAGGGTTCTTAAAAAACTGGAGGAACTGGATTTAGAGGAAAACACGGTGGTGTTTTTTACCTCAGACAATGGAGGACTTCTAGACAGAACATCAAATTTACCCTTAAGAGCAGGAAAAGGAACCTATTATGAGGGGGGAATTCGCGTGCCTTTTTGCGTTAAGTGGCCCGGAGTAATTCCTCCAGATTCTCAAACGGACGTCGCAGTAACTGGGGTGGATATGATGCCAACTTTTGCGGAAATCAGCAACACTAAATTATTCGAAAATCAAACAGTAGATGGGCGTTCGATTGTTCCGTTATTTAATAATAGACCTTTTGATAAAAACAGAAATATATTTTTTCATTTCCCCTTATATCTGGGGGAAGGCAAAGCATCAATTCTTCCCGCTTATGATGGCACAAAAAATTATTGGCGGGCAGTTCCATCCACGACGATGATCTCAGGAGATTATAAAGCCATATATTATTATGAATACGATCGGATGGAATTGTTTAATATTAAAAAGGACATTGGAGAGCAATTAGATCTTAGCCTAATAGAATTAGAAATCGCTTCAAGAATGAGGGAGGAAATCAGCTCATGGGTGGACAGGGTCGAAGCTCCAGTCCCCAGTTTAATTAACTTATAAAATTCAATTTTAATGAAAACCTTTATTTTTTTGTTCGTTTTAATGACTTTTTATGGCTGTCACAACGAGTCGAATCTTCCTAATATTGTGTTTATTCTAGCAGATGATCTGGGTACAGATCAAGTAAGCTCATATGGAAATGCTTATTATGAAACGCCTAACATAGATCGCCTTTCGAAAGAAGGCATGTTGTTTCAACAGGCCTATACTGCAGCAGCGATATGCTCGCCAACCCGCGCTTCGATTATGACTGGGAAGCATCCAGCAAGACTTCACCTCACCAATTATCTTGTAGGGTATAGTCCAAAAGATAAGCCACTTTTAGTTCCCGATAATTGGCAGAAATTTCTTCCATTGGAAGAGATTACGATTGCCGAGATGTTGAAGACAGCCGGTTACGAAACTGCCCTTTTTGGAAAGTGGCACCTCAGTAAAGAAAAAACACCCCCCAAAAGCATTTCACATAATCCTGACAAGCAGGGGTTTGACGTTTCTTTTGTGACTTACAAACCAATCATATCCATGAAAAGAGCATGGCAAGAGCCCGAGAATGATGCTCATAATATCGATACAATATCCAAGTTGGGAATTAATTTCATGAAAAGAAAATTGAAAAAACCATTTTTTTTAATGCTTTCTCATAATGCGATTCATGATCCGCTGGTTTCTAAAAGCATGTTGATTAAGAAATACGAACAAAAGGACCAAAATAACAAACCAGAAAACCATCCTATAATCGCATCGATGGTTCAAGAGTTAGATAAGAGTGTAGGGGATATATTGAATACCATTCAAGAATTGGGGATCAGTGATAATACGCTGGTCATTTTTTATTCAGACAATGGAGGAAAAGACGCCTATGCATTTCAAAAACCATTCCGTAAAGGAAAAGGATGGCTCTATGAAGGGGGAATTAGAGTTCCGTTAATTATACGTTGGCCAAGAAAAATTAAACCAGGGACAACTTCTGATGCGATGATATCCTCCGTAGACTTCATGCAATCTTTTATGGAAGTTGCAGGTGTTGTTCCAGATGAGGGAAACAAATTAGATGGAATTAGCATGGTCTCTGCGTTCAAACAAGAGGACCTAAAGAGAGAGAAACTCTTTTGGCATTATCCTCATTATCACAAAGGTTCTGGAATGAGTCCAGCCAGTGCGATGCGTTGGAAAAATTATAAATTGATAGAATGGCACGAACAAATGCTTAAAAATGAAAAGGGACAAATAGAACTCTATGATTTAAGTAATGATATTGGAGAGCAGGTCAGTCTTGTTGATGAAAAGCCTGAAATCGCAACGGCAATGCGCAAAGAACTTCATAAATGGTATAAAGAAGTAGGGGCACAATTTCCTTCTATAAATGAAAATTATAAAATAGTTAAATAATTTTTTTAACCTAAAAGTAGGGTGTTGAAAATCTCAATCGGGTTATAGATATAACACTTAAAATTACACATCATGAAATTAACAAACCTTTCTACTCTAGTATTAATTGCCACTTCTTTTATTGCTTGCGATAAAGGATCAGAAAGTAGCTTTTCCGAAAACTTAAGCACAACAACTGTTCTAGAAACCATTAATTCACTTTCCTTTAATGAGGATGTTGATGAAATGGTAGCTGAAAGTATGGAGCTCACAGACCGATTTTCAAGTTCCTCCAGAAGTGCAGATGCAACTGCTGACAAAGGACCGAAACATTTTGAAGGAGACAAGTATGGTAAGTGTGCAACAGTTGTTGATGATGAAGAAAACAACATCAAAACCGTTACATTCTCAGGCGAGTGTTATGGAAAAAGAGGACAACTTCGCCGTGGAACTATTGTCATTACCTATTCAGAAACTCGGAATGAGGTAGGAAGCTTTAGACAAGTCGAATACAGTGATTTTTACATGAACGATGTAAAAATAGAAGGAACCCGTAGATCAGAAATTTTAACGATAGATGTAAATGGAAATAGAACCACTCAAACCACTCATTCTGGTGGGAAAATGATTTATGACGACGGTACTTTTTCTACAAAATCATCTGAAATGATCAGGTTTACAAGCAAAGAAGACGATGTAAGAGTATCCAGCACGCTTACAGGTTCATCTTCTGGAATAAGTACAGAAGGAGTAAGCTTTAGCATGGAGATAACCTCTCCAATAAAATTTGTTTACGATTGTGATATTGATGGTAAATTAAAAAGAGGTAAAGTGCCAGTTGAAGGTACAAAAACAACTACGGTCGGGGAGAGTACAATCATCACTGATTTTGGAGACGGTACTTGTGACACTTTGGTTGAGATCACCAAAGATGGCGAAATAGAAACCGTAGATTTGAAAGATATTAAAAGAGGAGATCGATTTAAAAATATCCTTAAAAATAAAATGAAAAAATCTTAATAATGTATCTAGTTCATTTTGTTTAAATTGGTGAATTATTGTTCAATAATCTCTTTAGAGTTTCCTAGAGGGATTATTTAAAAATAAATAAATTTGACAGCTCAAGAGTTTAAAATGGTTTACGACGCACATTTTGACGCCATCAGGAGATATTTGATCTACCGGTCAGGGGATCGGGATCTGGCAAGTGACATTGCCCAGAATGTCTTTATGAAAGTTTGGACTAAGAAAATGGAAATAGCCAATGGTAATATAAAGAGCCTATTATACAAAATGGCTGGAGAAGATTTTATCAGCTATTTAAGACATAAAAAGGTAGAAAGTAATTACATTAATACTTTAGACTTTAAGATTATAAATGAAGAAGATGCTGCGGATTTTTATAGTGAAAAGAAAAAAGAATTTGAGAAGGCGTTAACAGAATTGCCCGAGAAACAGCGTACCGTTTTGTTGATGAATAAAATGGAGGGCTTAACATACAGCGAAATTGCCGAAAGTTTAGGATTAAGCAACAAGGCAATAGAAAAAAGAATGGGTCAAGCACTAAGCACACTTAAAACAAATCTTCGAACATTATGAATAAAAACAAAAATTCAGGTCAGGAAATAAATGACTTTTTAAGTAAAGTTGAAATTCCTTTGGGCAAAAGTAAAGAAGAGATCTGGGCAAAAAAGTTTGAAAATGTAGTCCTATCAGAAGAATCTCAGCAGTCGAAAAAAACAAAGACTACTCCTAAAGTCAGAAGTTTATTTCAATACAAATGGACCTATGCAATTGCTGCTTCCATAATGGTTTTATTGACCGTAACCCTTTACAACAGTGTGGTGAATTCTGATAATTCTATTGACGATCAAAACATAACATTCTCCGAGGAGATCGTTGTCTCTAACGACACAACCATCGAGTCTTTATTTGTAGAAGACAATGAATTTGATGATTGGTTTGAAGAAGAATATGTCCTTCAAATCATAAATTAAGAAACGAAAAATGATCATGAAAACGATAAAATATTTTTCATTAATTTTAATTATGAGCCTGATCTCAACCCATTTTTCTGTGGCTCAGGATATCGCTCAGCCTCCCGAAAAAATATTCAGCCCCAAGCAATTGGAAATGCTTGAAGCACAACGAGCTTTAGTTAAAGAAAATCGAGCATCATTCAAGAAAAGTTTATCTAAAGAACAACTATCGATTCTTTCCAACAAAGAACTTTCAAAGAGCCAAAAGCAAGAAGCATTGATGTCATCTTTTTCTGAAATTCAAAAAACATTACTCAAAGCAAATAGAGAAAGTGTCAGGGCATTGAAAAGAGAGTTTTCCAAATCCCTCACTGACAAACAAAAGATCGCGATTAAACAACGCGGAAAAAATCTCAAAGAAAGTCGTGAGAAAATGAAAGAATATAAAGGAGACATGAAGGGGCGAAAAGATAAAGTAAAAGAGAGAAAACGAAACATTAAGGATCGAATGAGAAAAGGTGAGGTTGAAAAAAATAAAATGCTGGAGGCTAACTAATTAAATAAGTATCCTCTACTTTTCGCTATATTTAGACAATGGGAAAAATTATTTTCGTTGCCTTTTTGTTTTCTGCCAGCTTTGTTTTTTCTCAAACAGACGAAGAGGAATCAGAATTAGACAATATTCTTGACGAACTGTTTGGTATAGAAAGTTTTGGCGTTGAAGCCAAAAAGTTGAGTTTCCTTTATGCCACATTTTCCTTCAGCGATAAAGCTTATTTTGCTGGCCGTGATTTTGGTGTTGACCAATATGGATTCACCCCGAGTTTGTCCTATATGAGTTCCAATAATTTCTTTCTAAGTATTGGCTCGGCATCCTACAGCGAACTAGATCCACAATGGGATTTTATTTCTTTAAGCGCAGGCTATTCTAAATTCATAGGGAAGAAGGAAAAGTTAAGTCTAACAGGAGTTTTTTCACGAAGTTTTTTCCTTTCGAATACCTCCGACTTGAATCCAAATAGAATATCAACCTCCATTTCTTTAAACGAAAAAATCCTTAAAATCAGGGTCTCTGGAGGATATCTTTTTGGAGGGTCAAGCACTTTTTACGCTTCAACAGATGCTGCATTTAGAATCAAATTAATTGAGGATCAAAAATTTACACTTGATTTTCGCCCAGGATTTAACTTTCTATTCAGTAAACAGACCATTAGTGAGGAGAACTCAGTTTCTTTATTCAATTCGATTGCAGCTGAAACAGATGTTTTTGACCTTATTAATTCACAATTCAGCTTCCCTTTTGAGGCGGATTATGGAAATTGGGATTTTCAATTCGCTTACACAATTAATGTACCGAAAGCAATTGGAAATGAAACGGATATAAATCAAAACGGCTTCTTCAGTTTTTCAATTGGCTATTTGATTGGTTTTTAGTATCTCGAACTCATTTTAAGCAGGACATCACAGGACATCGTTTTTGCGGTTTTTAATTATTTTTAAGAATTACAGGATCAACACATATTTTTTATATATTGTGTTAGAATAGTTCAATAAATTTTAATATTTAGGTTAATTATGCTTTTAAAACTATTTATGGGAGTAATAATTTTTCCACATAATTTAAGGTTTTATGTTTAAGAATTAAAAATAAAGTTGTCTTTCAAACAAAACCATGTTATAGTCAAACAAAATCGATGATTTCAACCAAATCTACAACGCAGTTTTTATTTCTTTCTTTAAGTATTTTATTCTTTAATTCTTGCCAACAGGAGCCAGAAAAAAGTTATTTGAAAGCGCCTTTCGCCAAATTAGACACCTTGTCAACAAATGATTGGTGGAATCGCGGGGTCTCAAAAATAATTGACATGAAGGTAGATCGTGATAAAGTAATTGCCTTTGGAATTTATACAACGTCCAACAATACATTGAAATTATCGGCTCAGCTATTCCCGCTTTACCCGAAAGAAACGAGATCAGTAAGATTGGCGATTTATCAAAATGACCGCTGGGAAGAAGTGCAGACTCAAGAAGTCAATGAACTGGGTTGGTCAGCTCAATTTAGGATTGAAGACTGGGACATGAATCAATCGTATAGATACAAACTTTTACATGGTTCTTCTGCAAGCTTTGAAGGGCTTATACGAAAAGATCCAATCGATAAAAAAGAAATTAAACTAGCGGCGCTCTCCTGTAATAGTAATAAAGACCGTGGAGGTCGTGAAAATTATGTCAAAAATATTAATGCCCTAGATCCAGATCTCGTTTTTTTTGCTGGAGATCAGTCTTATGACCACAAAGAACACACAGCTGCTTGGTTGAAATTTGGGATACAGTTCAGAGAAGTTTTTAGAACGCGCCCTGCCATAACCATTCCGGATGACCATGATATTGGTCAAGGAAATTTGTGGGGAGAAAACGGAAAAAAGTCCTTGAGAGCTGATGGAAACGATGGAGGATATTTTTTTCATCCTGAATACGTAAAAATGGTAGAGCGGGCACAAACCTCACATTTACCAGACCCATTTCACAAAGAACCTCTTGAGCAAGGAATAAATGCTTACTTCACAAATTTAGTAATCGGAGGCATAGACTTTGCGATTATAGAAGACAGGAAGTTTAAATCAGGTCCCAACGGGAAGATACCACTTCAAGGGCCAAGAGCGGATCACATTTTAAATCCAGATTATAATCCAGATGACATTAATCTTCCTGAGTTAAAACTGCTTGGAGATCTTCAGTTAAATTTTTTGAAACAATGGGGAGAAAATACAGATCAAAATCGAATGAAGGCTGTGCTCTCTGCAACTGGTTTTTGTGGCGGTGCTCACCTTCATGGGAAGCAAAGTAACCGGTTGCATGCTGATTTAGATTCTAATGGATGGCCACAAAACGGAAGAGATAGAGCCCTTGAGTTAATAAAAAAAGCGAGAGCCGTTCACATTGCAGGTGATCAACATTTACCGACATTAATTAAGCATGGAATAACTGAATTTGATGATGGTCCGTGGGCATTTGTAGTCCCGGCCATTATTAATAATTATTACAGCCGATGGTGGTGGCCAGAAGATGAAAAACCCGGGAAAAACGCCAACGATTTGCTTCCTTGGACTGGGCAATATTTAGATGGGTTTAACAACAAAATCACAATGCATGCTTATGCAAATCCGGATTCTGATTCTAATGGTTCTGGATTTGGTTTTATTCGATTTAACACCACTTCAAATGAAGTCACATTTGAGTGTTGGCCTCGTAATGTCGATGTGACCAATGAAGACGCAAAACAATTTTTAGGGTGGCCTTTAAAAGTAAAAAATTAAATGATTTATAAAACAGTAATAGCACTTATTACCTTTTCAAGTTTTAATCAGATTAGTGATTTAAATAAGGCAGCCTATCAACAGTCTATTCCAGGAACTACTCAAAAAATTGACATGGTTTATGTCCCTGGAGGTAACTTTGTGATGGGGAGTCCAAAATCAGAGAAAAATCATTTTGGAGATGAAGGGCCCCAACATGAGGTTGAGATCGCGCCATTTTGGATGGGAAAATATGAAATCACTTGGGACTTGTATGAGCTATTTGTCTCCAGAGAAATTGACAGCAAAAAACCAGAAAAAGCAGAAGGAAACGAGGTAACAATTGATGTGGATGGTGTCTCAGGAGCTACTGCGCCTTATGTGGAAATGAGCTTTGGAATGGGAACAGAAGGGTATCCTGCAATTTGCATGACTCAGCTGGCTGCCGTTAAATTCTGTAAATGGCTTTCCGCAATGACAGGTAATTTTTATCGTTTACCAACGGAAGCTGAATGGGAATATGCATGTCGAGCAGGAACAAAGTCCGCCTATTCGTTTGGCGATGATGCTTCCCTTTTGGATGAATATGCTTGGTATGAAGGAAATAGTAATGGAGCTTACCATAAAGTCGGTGTCAAAAAACCCAATCCATTTGGATTGCACGACATGCATGGAAATGTTTCTGAGTGGACGTTAGATCAATATGTTCCAACGGAATACAAATCAAGAAAAAGAAAAAAATCAATCAATCCTTATGTTCAACCCACTAAAACTTATCCGAAATCAGTTAGAGGTGGCGCATGGACTGATAGTGAAAGCAGACTCAGAAGTGCTGCGCGAAGACCTTCTTCTAAACAATGGAAGAAAAGAGACCCTCAAATACCGAAGAGTCTTTGGTGGCATACTGACGCTCCCTTTGTTGGGTTCAGAATTGTGCGCCCTGTGAATCCCCCTCCCCCCGAAGAACAAAAATCATATTGGAATTAAAAAACAAAAAAATGAAATCAAACGAAAACCTGTCAAGAAGAAATTTTGTAAAACGAACAACGTTGGCGACCACGGGAATTCTTTCCGCTACTTTGCCCCTTGAAGCCATGGCAAATGTCCATGCAGAGAAGAAGTTAAAAATAGCTTTGGTCGGCTGTGGAGGTCGAGGAAGTGGCGCAATTGTTCAAGCTTTAAACGCTGATGAAAACACCGAGTTAGTTGCAATGGCCGACGCATTTCCAGATAGAATTGAAAAAAGTTTAGCTGGAATTCAAGAACACTTTGACGGTGTTAAAAAAATAAAAGTCAATCCAAAACACCGTTTTTCAGGATTTGATGCTTACAAAAAAGCCATTGATATGGCTGATGTTGTGATTTTAACAACCCCCCCTGGATTTAGACCCTATCATTTTGAATACGCAATTGCAAATGACAAGCACGTGTTTATGGAAAAACCTGTAGCAACTGACCCTGTTGGGATTAGGAAGGTTCTAGAGGTAGCTAAAATAGCCAAACAAAAGAAACTGAACGTGGTCGTCGGACTTCAGCGCCACTATCAAAAGAAGTATACTGAGTTGTATGCAAGAATACAAGATGGGCAAGCTGGGAAGATAATGAGCGGTCAAGTCTACTGGAATAGCCGAGGAGTTTGGGTTCGTGAAAGACAAGCGGGTCAGACCGAGTTAGAGTACCAGATGAGAAATTGGTACTATTTTAATTGGTTGTGTGGGGATCATATTCTTGAACAACACATCCATAACATTGATGTTGCCAACTGGTTTGTAGGAGGCTATCCAACAGAGGCGCAAGGAATGGGAGGAAGAGAAGTTAGAAATGGAATAGATCACGGAGAAATTTATGATCATCATTTTGTAGAATTCAGCTATGCAAATGGAGCTGTGATTTCTAGTCAATGCCGTCATCAGCCCGGATGTATGAACAAGGTTGAGGAAAATTTCCAAGGAACTAAAGGGACCGTTTCAACTCGAAAAGGGATCATTAAAAACTTAGACGGTGATGTTAGTTATAACTATAACGGAATAGAGAACCCCTCTGCTTCTATGAAAAATAAAGGTGACGGGAATCCCTACCAAGTAGAGCATGATAAATTATTTGCTTCAATTAGAAATGGAGACGTAATTGCAGATGCAGAAAATGGAGCAAAAAGTACATTGACGGCTATCATGGGAAGAATGGCGACTTACTCGGGTAAAGTAATTACTTGGGATCAGGCGCTAAATTCCGACTTACAGCTGATGCCTGAAATGATGACTTGGGGGAGCACGCCACCGACACTTCCAGATAGTGAAGGCAGATATAAAATACCTGTTCCTGGAAAAACAAAATTCTACTAATATCACTTTTAAATACAACTAAATGGAAAGAAGATCATTTTTAAAAAAAAGCGCGGCAGCAGCCTCTATTTTGGGTGTTGGCATACAAGGAGTAAACGCTTTTAACTCTCCAGAATCAAATGGATTAGTGGGTGGACACAATTTTAACTTAAAATATGCTCCTCATCTTGGTATGTTTAAAAATCATGCAGGAAATGACCCTATTGATCAGTTAAACTTTATGGCGGATCAAGGTTTTACCGCTTTTGAAGATAACCGTATGATGAAAAGGGATATTGCAACTCAAACCAAAATGGGAGAAACACTTGCCAAACATAATATGAGCATGGGTGTATTCGTGGTTGACAAAGGTGGTAATATGAATAACACTCTTGCGGCAGGAAAAAAAGAGCATGTTGATATATTCTTAGATGGCTGTAAAAAAGCGGTCGAAGTAGCTAAACGTGTGAATGCAAAATGGATGACTGTTGTACCTGGAGGTTATCAAAGAAGATTACCTATTGGAGTTCAAGATGGACATGTGATTGAAGCATTACGCAGGGGAGCAGAAATTTTTGAACCACATGGATTAACGATGGTTTTAGAACCACTATCAGATTCCCCAGACTTGTATTTACAGCGCTCTGATCAAACTTATATGATTTGTAAGGCAGTTAATAGTCCTGCATGTAAAATTTTATTTGACATCTATCACCTTCAAAAAACAGAAGGGCATATCATTCGAAACATAGACCTTACATGGGATGAAATTGCTTATTTCCAAATTGGTGACAATCCAGGGAGAAAAGAACCTACAACGGGTGAAATCAATTACACAAATATTTTTAAACACATTCATTCAAAAGGTTTTAAAGGAGTTTTAGGCATGGAACACGGAAATTCATTGAAAGGCAAAGAAGGAGAGCAAGCGGTCATAACTGCTTATAAAAAAGTAGATTCTTTTTTATAAACCCTAGTGGATGGCAGATCTAAATATTTGTATCGATTAATATTTTTTAATAATAAAACTTAAACTTTTTAAAAAAAACACAATCAAAAAATAAGACCTAACATAGACAACATATTTATTTATCGTTAAAAGTTACAATAAATTGAAAGAATTCCTCCCTTCAAACTCAAATCCTTGGAATAAAGAAAAGGCACAGCTTTTATTGAGGCGGATGGGATTCTGTGTTGATCTCAACTCGATCAATCGCTATCTTCTTATGACTCCAAGCGATGTCGTTGATGAATTAATCCAAGAAGCTAAGGATTTGCCCCCAACAGAAGCTCCAGAATGGGGTTTTTGGGACAATAAAGAATTTAATGATTCTGGAAAAAATAAGGGCTATTATCATACGATTTTGCAAAAACAAGCCTTTACTGATTTTCAAAACAATGCTTTTAGAGAACGCTTGGTTCTATTTTGGAGCAATCATTTTGTGGTCGAGTATTTAGACGTTAATCAACCGGCATATCTTTATCAATATTATGCTTTGTTACAAACTCAAGCACTGGGTAATTTCAAAACTTTCGTTCATCAGGTTGGTTTAACCCCTGCAATGTTGCGTTACCTCAACGGCTATGACAATAAAAACTCAAGTCCGAATGAGAATTACGGCAGAGAATTATATGAACTTTTCACTTTAGGGCAAGGAAATGGTTATGTTCAAGAAGATATTACCGAAACCTCTAGAGCCTTGACAGGGTATAACAAAACGGTGAGATTTGGACCTATTACTTTTAATGAAAACACTTTTGATAAAGGCAGCAAAAATATTTTTGGTAGAACAGGCAATTGGGGGTATGATGATGTAATTGATATCTTATTTGAGGAGAAGAAAGATCTTATCGCAAACTTTATTTGCGAAAAATTATATAAATATTTTGTGAGTCCTACCCACGATGATGCTATCGTTTCATCACTTGCCACAACTTTGATTTCAAACAATTTCGAGTTGACTCCTGTTTACAGTCAACTGTTTAAAAGCGAGCATTTTTTCGACGTAAAAAACAGAAATGTTTTAATAAAAAGCCCGGTTGACTTGATGGTAGGATTGCATAAAACTCTTGGATTCACTTTTAATGATACGATTGATTTAGAGGTGCAATTTAAAAACAAATGCAGAGACATGGGGCAGATTGTTTTCTCTCCTGTTGACGTTGCTGGATGGCAAGGGAATCACGATTGGATCAATTCTGAAACCTTACCCAAGCGTTGGGAATTTACCGATTATTTGTTAATAATATATTGGAAAAATAATAATAATCAATTTAAGAAATTAATTATATCATTAGTTGGTGAAAAGGAAACCAACCCTAAAGTTATTGTAAATGCATTAAAAGATTTTATGTTTTGTCCTTATGAAATGAAGGAGGAGGAGCGCTTGGAAGCCATAGCCGTTTTTAGGGGTGAAGTTCCAGAAAATTATTTTGAAGATGGAACATGGAATATCAATGATGACTCAGTTCCAAGACAAGTTTATGACCTGATGCGTTTTTTTATAACACTTCCCGAATTTCAATTAAAATGAAAAAGAACAGCGCTAACAAAGACAAAGGTAAAGCCCATGACGAAGAGCATGCGCAATGGGACAGGCGTGGTTTTTTAAAGACACTAGGAGTAGCAGGAGCTGGTGCAATTTCTTTTGGAAGCAACACACTTTCCGTAGTAGACTCTCAAATGTTAACCACTGCTTTGGCTGAGGTTGATAATGATCGAGTGTTGGTTTTGATTCGTTTAAAGGGAGGTAATGATGGTTTAAACACGATCGTCCCCATCTATGACTTCGATACCTATGCAAACAAACGTCCTAAAATTCATATTCCTCAAAACAGTCTGGTCAAACTCAACGATGATTTCGGAATCCCAGATTACATGAAAAAGATTGAGGGACTATGGAAAAATGGAGCGATGAAAGTGGTCCATGGGGTGGGTTATGAAAATCAAAATTTATCACACTTTAAGTCTTCTGAAATCTGGGCTTCTACCTCAGAAGACAGCTCAGTCACTTCAGGTTGGATGGGTAGGTATTTTGAGGAAAAATATATGGACTATTTGATCAACCCTCCTAAAAACCCATTGGCCATTCAGGTTGGCAATGGAGGAAACTTAGTTTTTAACGGTGATTTAACTACTTACGCTTTTTCAGTATCCAGTCCAGAACGGTTGAAAAAAGTTGCTGAAAGTGGAACTATTTTTGATACCAGCAATCCACCAGATTCATTGCACGGAAATCAGGTTAGTTTCCTCCGAGAAGCTGTAAACTCGACCTATAGATACGCTTCGGTGATTCATGAGGCATACGATAATTCAAAAGAATACAGTGGTTATGGGGACAGCTCGATCGACCTTCAGCTGCGTTTGGTCTCTCGATTTATTAAGGGAGGTTTGGGTTCAAAAGTTTATATGGTAACCTTGAACGGTTTTGACACTCATGCCAACCAGCCAACGCGACACGAAACTTTGATGATCCAACTTTCGAATTCTATTAATACTTTTTATGCAGATTTAAAAAATCATGGTGTTGACGACAAGGTTTTATCCATGACTTTTTCAGAATTTGGAAGGCGTGTTGCTGAAAACGGTTCTAGCGGGACGGATCATGGTTCTGCAGCACCAATTATGCTTTTTGGTCCCTGTTTGAATGGAAATTCTTTTGTCGGTGAACACCCCAGTTTAAGCACTTTGGATAAAAAAGGTAACATGGCCACCAGCACTAATTTTAGATCTGTTTATGCTACGCTACTAACCGATTGGTTGTGTGCAGATCCTGACTTAATAAGCAAGGCAATGATTGGATCGGAGTATAATCTTTTGGGCTTGGGCTTGGGTTGTAATGGAGAGCAGTTTTTAAAACTGACGAACGATCCTATTTTACCAATACATGCCGTAGTTTATTCAAAAAATGACATTGATTTATATCTTAATATTAATAAAAGCAGTCAAGTCGAAATTGTTATTTATGACCTATTGGGAAGAAAAATAGGGACTGTATTTAAAAATATTTTGACCTCTGGAAAACACAACCTACCCCTTCGGGTTGATCCATATAATAAATTACCTTCAGGTCAATATATCTATAAAATTGAAGTCGATGGGAGCAGTACCTATAGCAAGGCGTTTTTAGTTAAGTAAGATTTATTCAGTTCTTAATTCCACTAATTTCTTGGACTTTCTCAACCAATAAAGCCAGTTCTAGAGCGTTTTGGTTACTCCAAAGTGAACTTTCTATTTTACCCTGGGCAATGCATTGATTCACCTCATTTATTTCATTCGTATAGCCAATTCCTAAAGTGGGTAACTCGGTAGTTGTTGCCTCACCATTTCTGATTAAAGTGATGGCTTCCGTATCGTGCCATCTTCCGGGCAAAACAATTTCAGCTTCTGTTCCGCAAATTTTAGCTTCGTTGTCGCTGTTGTTCGTAATCCCACAATATAAAATGGCTTGAGCATTTTCATATTGAAAAATCATTGAGGTTTGAACATCCACACCTGTAGGGCCAAACTGCGATTGCGCACTTATTTTTTCAGGTATACCTAGAATTAAATAGGTCAAAAAAATTGGATAAATACCGATGTCATACAAAGCACCTCCTCCTTTGTTTAAATCCATAAGTCGATGAGAAGGATCCGCATCCATTTTATAAAAAGAAAATTCAGAATATATAAATCGAACCGCTCCTAACCTTCCCTCATCTGACCATTTTTTCGCTTTTTGAATTGCAGGATTAAACCGAGACCACAATGCTTCCATAAGAAAGCACTGATTATTATTTGCCGCAGCAATCATTTGCTTAATTTCTCCAGAATTTAAGCCCAAAGGCTTTTCGCACAAGACCGCTTTGCCTTTTGCAATGGCAGCAAGCACAACCGTTTTGTGATGGTTGTTAAGCCCTGCCACATAAACAACCATAACTTCGGGATCATCAAATAAATCCTTATAACTACCATAACACCGATCGGCATTGAAGTCTTTTTTAAAACTTTCAGCCCGATGAATGTCACTAGAAGCGACAGCTACCAACTGGGCTTCGGCAACTAAATTCAGATCAGAAGCGAATTTCTTTGCAATATTTCCAAGCCCAGCGATGCCCCATTTGATTTTTTTATTCATGTTAGATATTTCAATCCAATTTAGTGAAATTCATGATTGTTTTTTTTTAAGCCTAACAAAAGTTTGCATTTTTAAAATTTAAAGTGATCTAAAATTTAAATACTCTTGTGATATTTTATAAATTGTTGGCAATAACGAAAATCAACTAAACCAATGAAAAAGTATATTATATTAATGTTTCTAACCTCTGTTCTTATTTCATGTGAAGAAACGCAACCGCCAAACATCGTCTTTATAATGTCTGATGATCATGCTTATCAAGCTATTAGTGCTTATGGTCATGATTTAAATAACACCCCAAATATTGATCGAATTGCAAATGAAGGAGCCTTATTCGAAAAAGGTTTTGTTACCAATTCAATATGCGCGCCCAGCCGTGCAGTAATGTTGACGGGAAAACATAGTTTTGTGAATGGAAAAGTTGACAATGTTCAAAAATTTGATTGGGACCAGCCAAATTTTGCAAAAGTTTTAAAAGCCAATGGCTATCAAACTGCAATGATTGGTAAAATCCACCTCAACGGACTTCCTCAGGGGTTTGATTATTCTGCCGTTTTGCCTGGTCAGGGTCATTATTACAATCCAGATTTCATTGTTAATGGAATTAAGCAGCGTATTCAGGGCTATGTTACCAAAATTACAACTGAGTTAAGCCTTGATTGGTTGAAAAACAAAAGAGAAAAAGACAAGCCGTTTTTACTATTATACCATCAAAAAGCACCCCACAGAAACTGGCAGTCTGAAGAGAAATATTTAACGCTGTTTGATGACAAAACTTTTGATTTTCCCTCTAATTTTTTTGATGAATATGAAGGAAGAAATGCGGCTGCAGCTCAAGAAATGTTAATTGCCGCTACCGAAGAACAGATTGAGGCTGCCCACGGAAATGGCGGCCATGGACGTTGGGGTCATGATTTTAAATTTTTAGTAGACCCTTATGGAAATGAAACCAGCTTTAAGCGAGAGTTAGATCGATTTACTCCTGAACAAAAGGAAGCCTGGCTAAACGTTTACACCCCTAAAAATGACGCCATGAAAGCTGCCAATCTTGAAGGAAAAGAATTGGCTTTGTGGAAATTCAATCGTTATTTAAAAGATTATCTAAGAACCATTCAATCCGTTGATGACGGTGTTGGGGAAGTATTAGATTACTTGGATGAAAATGGTTTAGCAGAAAACACTATCGTGGTTTATACTTCGGACCAAGGATTTTACTTAGGAGAACACGGTTGGTTCGATAAAAGATTCATGTATGAAGAGTCCTTAAGAACTCCAATCCTGATGCGATATCCGAAAGAAATTAAGGCAGGAACTAAGATCAATCAAATGATTCAAAACTTAGATTTTGCACCAACATTTTTAGATTATGCAAACGTTTCGATTCCTGAGGACTTACAAGGAGAATCTTTTAGGAAAATAGTCAGCAAGGAACAAAGTGAATGGAGAGATGCAATTTATTACACTTATTACGAATACCCCTCTGTTCATATGGTGAAAAGACACAATGGCGTAAGAACAGACCGATATAAATTAATTCATTTTTATTATGATATTGACGAATGGGAGTTGTTTGATCTATACACTGACCCTCAGGAAATGAAAAACCTATACGGTGATCCTGAATATGCAGAAGTTAAACAAATGATGCATAATAGATTTACAGAAATGCGAGATAAATATGGAGATTCAGATAAGTTGGATCAAATGCATATTGAAAGTTATTTAAGTCAAATGAAAAAATAATATTTTTTGGAGGGCATTACATAAACTCTAGGGGAAACCTAAGCATTATTTCATTTGATTTGTACGATTTAATTGTTCGATCTGAGCTTAAGAAAAAACTTATCTGTATCCGATTTTAAATAATTGTTGTCAAAGTTTGTCAGAACTAAATAAGTAAAGGAACTTTGATAAAAAAAGATGAAGACCCTAAAAGAACTTGTCGACCTGATTTCACTTAAAAAAATTGATGAAAATCGATTTGAAGGAGAAAACTTTCAAACCCCTTGGGGAAGAGTTTTTGGTGGACAGGTATTGGCGCAATCCCTTCATGCGGCATATCAAACAGTCCCTAATGATCGATTTGCACATTCCATGCACGGATATTTTATTTTGGGGGGGAACCTAGATTTACCCATAACTTATGAAGTTGATATCATCAGGGATGGAAAGAACTTTACGACCCGACGAGTGGTTGCCTTTCAAGAGGGGCGGGCCATATTTAATATGTCAGCTTCGTTTCAATTAATACAGCCTGGGGTGGACCATCAAAACGGAATGCCAAATTATATTCCACCGGAGAAACTATTGAGTGATTTAGAGCAATTAGAGGCACAAAATATTTCTCCCAAAGTCTATGAAATGTTTAAAAAAATAAAACCAGAAGCTATTGAATTCCGACCTGTTGAGCAGTTTGACCTTTTGAGTGAAGTTAATGCTCCAGCAGAAAGTAATTTTTGGTTAAAATCAAATGAAGTTACTCCCTTCAAAATGCCCATGCAGCACCAACTATTAGCCTACATATCTGATTATGGGTTACTGCGAACCGCAACCTTACCCCACCGGAAAGAATTGAGTAAAGGGACGACTTTCTTTGCTAGTTTGGATCACGCTTTGTGGTTTCATCGTGATTTTAGTTTTGATCAGTGGTTGCTTTATTCCGCGGATAGCCCTAGTGCCTCTAATTCAAGAGGGTTTTCTAGGGGTTCTATTTTTGACAGAAATGGACTTTTGATTGCCTCTGTTGCACAAGAAGGGTTAATCAAACATAAACTTTAAAATGCTACTTTAGGAATGTTTATTAATTTTAGTAGACTTCTGTTAGCCTTGGCTGATTTATTTTTAATTTGCATCTAATTATTTTATAAAATGGAGATTGTTTTATTGCTTATTTCAGTAGCGATATTGTTGCTACTTCTATTTCAGCTTTTTAGAAAAAAGGAAGAAACAACTGATCCTATTCCAGAGTTTCGGCAGCTGATTCAGCATGAATTCAATCAAAATAGAGAGGAGCTTGCTAAGAATTTTAGAGAAAATCGAATAGAATTTACTCAAAGTATTGAAAGACTCAATGAGGCGCTAGGTAAAAAGGCCAAAGAGGATCGCGAAGAATTAAGGAATACGTTAAAAGATTTCCAAGAAGCTTTTTCAAAGAATGTTCACGCTTTCAATGAACTGCAAAAACAGAATTTTGCAAGTATGGGACTCAAGCAAGATGAGCTTGTGAAATCCACCGAATTGAAGTTGGAGAAAATGCGGCAGACGGTTGATGAGAAGTTACACAAAACCCTTGAAGAGCGACTGGGTAAATCTTTTGAAGTTGTTACCCAACAATTGTTGAGAGTTCAGAAAGGTTTGGGAGAAATGCAAACTTTGGCCTCCGGAGTCGGTGACTTAAAAAAGGTTTTAAGTAATGTTAAAACCAGTGGTGTTTTGGGTGAAATTCAATTGGGAAATATATTAGAACAAATTTTGGCTCCTGAACAATATGCTGCCAATGTAAAAACTAAAAAAGGTTCAGATGCTTTGGTTGAATTTGCCATTAAGATGCCGGGTCGGAACACTGAAGAAGGCGCGGTTTACCTTCCCATAGATGCAAAGTTTCCTCAAGAAGATTATCTAAGACTACAAACTGCCTATGAAAATGGCGATGTTTTAGCAATAGAAACTTCTTTAAGAGACTTGCTTAATACTATCAAGAAATTTGCGAGAGACATTTCTCAAAAATACATTGATCCCCCCCACACAACAGACTTTGGAATTATGTTTCTGCCTTTCGAAGGACTTTATGCAGAGGTTACCCGCCATCCAACATTGATTGCTCTGTTACAAAGAGAGTATAAGATAATAATCACCGGGCCAACGACCTTGGCCGCCATGCTCAATAGTCTTCAGATGGGCTTTAAAACGCTTGCAATTCAGAAGCGGAGCAGTGAAGTTTGGGAAATTTTGGCGAGTGTAAAAAAGGAATTTTCGACTTTTGGAGAAGTGCTAGAAAAAGCCCAAAAGAAAATCAACGAAGCAGATCAAGAGCTAAACAAGTTGGTAACGACAAGAACTAAAATGATGTTATCCAAACTGCGCAAAGTGGAGCAAATAGAGTCCATAAAACCAGACGAAATTGACGAAGAAGATTTGCTAAAGCTGGATTAAATTAATAACCAACCATCACCTCAATGTTTGGGTACTGTGCAGTAAAATTTGCAACCCCTTTTTTAGTTACCCGCGTTTTCCAAAGGAATAGTTTTTTTAGTCCTTTCATTTTAGAAAACACTTCAAAAGACGCATCTGTTATACGGGTTCCATAGAGGTTCAATTCGGATAAGTTATCTAGACCTTCCAGAAATGCAACCCCTTTGTTACTGATGAAATTTTTCTGAATTTTTAATCGAGTTAGATTCTTTAAGTTGGATAAATAAGTCATTTCATCATCACTTAAATTAGAATCTATAATGGACAACCAAACAATATGCTCCTTTATTTTATCTAATGATTTAAGATTTTCTTTTTTTATGTTTTCTCCCATGAACTTGAGATCTAAAACAGCGTTTTTATTAGACAGAAATCGGAACTCAAAGTTTTCATTTTCTAAATAAATCAAATCGTTTTCAGAGAGATTCTCCAAAACTAAGGTTTCAAGAAAAGGCTTTTCTCGAATATCCACTTCGTAAAGGTGGAGGAGTAGTTTTTGGATTTTAGCATCTTCTCTAAACGAAGTGATGGGTTGCTCAAGTTTAGCGCCTTCTTCTATCCACCACTCGAGAATTTTGGTTTGATCAAAAGAAAGTGGTATTCCTGTTGGTGGCATAAACTTTTCATTTCCTTGGGACATAACAACCCGATTGAAAATCGAACTCTTGTAGGCATTTCCTTTCGATATTCCAGTTTCATTTTCACCACCCTTTACAAGCAACTCAAAAACCGTCATATTTAACCCTCCAGAAGTGTTCTCATCATTGTGACAAGCCATACATTTATCTTCTAAAAAGGGATGAATCAAGTCTTCATAAACAAAAAGAGAATCAATAGATCGCGATGAGATGGAGCTTGTTTCTTCATAATCTTCTACAAGTTTTTCTTTAATTATTTTGGGGAGATTTTCAGTTAAATAATCTTCCCCATGGGTCATCGAACCACCATAGTGTCCAGTAACAGTCAACAGTGTGATTACAAAAACATTTCTAAACCGAGAGAGGAAAGTGCTTGTGGGAAGATTTAATGATTTATAGACCCAAACGAGAAAACAAACAACGACAAATAGAATTCCACTCCAACGATGAATATCGATTTGAGATTCAAAATAATAACCATTGTCTCCAAGAAACCATCCAAACAAGGAGGCAATTAAACTACTTATAAAAGTGAAAAGCCAACCCAAAGAGATCATTCTGTTTTGGATAATGCTTTTTGAATTTGCAAAAAACTCAAAAATCATTGTGAGTAAAACAAATCCGATGGGAAGATGAACAACAAGAGGATGAAGGCTTCCTAAAAAATTTAATAAATCGTAAAACATATAAAAGAATTAGGAAAGAATTTCATTAACAACATTTCCACTAACATCGGTCAGACGGTACCTTCTGCCTTGAAATTTAAAAGTGAGTTTTTCGTGGTCAATGCCCAACAGGTGCATCAATGTTGCCTGAAAGTCATGTACATGTACAGGTCTTTCAGTAATATTATATCCAAATTCATCAGTAGCTCCCAGCGTAATTCCTTTTTTAATTCCTGCACCTGCCATAAAAATCGTAAAACACCTTGGATGATGGTCTCGACCATAGTTGTCAGGTCTTAATAAACCTTGAGAGTAATTTGTTCTTCCAAATTCTCCTCCCCATATTACTAAAGTATCTTCCAAAAGGCCTCTTTGTTTCAAGTCTTTAATCAACCCTGCCGTCGCTTGATCAACCTCCTTAGATTGAGCGCCAATATTCTTGGGCAAACCACCATGCATGTCCCAGCCCTGATGATAAAGCTGAATGAATTTAACATCTTTTTCTGCAAGTTTTCGAGCCATTAGACAATTGGCTGCAAAAGTTCCAGGAGTTTTACTGTCTTTTCCATAAAGGTTAAAGATGTATTCTGGCTCATCAGAAAAATCCATTACTTCAGGAACTGAAGTCTGCATTCTGAATGCCATTTCATATTGGGACATTCGTGCCAGAATTTCTGGATCGCCAATATCGGCATGTTGAATTTTTTGAAGCTTATTTAAAGACTTAAGCTGTTCTTCTCTAACATTAGATGAAACTCCAGGAGGGTTGTCTAAATATAAAACAGCATCTTTTCCAGCCCTAAACTGAACACCTTGGTGCTCTGAAGGTAAAAATCCATTTCCCCAGAGCCTAGAGTATAGCGGTTGTCCATATTTTTCTTTAGTAACCAATACGACAAATTCAGGCAAATTCTTATTGTCTGATCCTAGACCATAACTAAGCCAAGATCCGATGGAAGGCCTTCCCGGCAGTTGTGATCCTGTTTGAATCAATGTCATCGCTGGATCGTGATTAATTGCATCTGTATGCATTGATTTTATGAAGCACAATTCATCAACGATTTTGGCAGTGTGCGGCATTAAATCACTCATCCAAGCCCCACTGTTTCCATGCTGTTTAAAATTAAATAGCGATCCTGCCATTGGGAAAGAATTTTGTCCTGCTGACATTCCCGTCAGCCGCTGATCTCCAATAATACTTTTTGGTACTTCTTGACCAAACATCTCATTGAGTTTTGGTTTGTAATCAAAAAGATCAAGTTGAGAGGGAGCACCACTTTGAAATAAATAGATTACCCTTTTCGCTTTGGGTGCAAAATGTGGGAGTTTTTGTTTTTTGCTGTCTAAAAGATTAAGAAAGTTACTGTTGCCATAGGCATCTGTTGGACTTACAAGGCTCCCCAAAGACAACGCCCCTAACCCTAACGAAGTTTTAGTTAAAAAATCTCTTCGGCTATAGTTTTTATCGGAATGGTCGTGATTACAATTCATCTATCTTTTCGTGTATGTTTCATTGTGATTCAAAAGGGTATTGGCTACCAAAGTCATCGCCGCAGTTTTAGAAAGGCTAAGCCCTCTGTTGTAGGGTGTTTCTCCTACGTTAACCAATTTATATGCTTCTGAAGGTTTCGATTTATAATATTTAAGCTGAGAAGAATACAGTTCTTTTAGAATTTCAACTTCTTCTTTTTCAGGGTGACGAGAAGTCGCCAGTCGGAAACCATAATCGATTTGCTCCTCAATTGTTTTTCCTGCTTCAAGAAGGATACGTTGCGCAAAAACTCTTGAAGCCTCAAAAAACTGAGGGTCATTGAGTAAAACCAAAGCTTGAAGTGGGGTGGACGTAGTTTGTCTTTTTATGGTGCAAACTTCTCGGGAAGTTGCATCAAAAGCCATCATAGAAGGTGGGGGGGAAGTTCTTCTTATAAAAGTATACAACCCACGGCGATACAAGTCTTCACCTTCCGATTCTTTATAATCAAGAAGAAACTGAGAGAAAGTATTTTTTTCCCTCCAGAGACCACTTGGTTGGTAAGGTCTTACGCTTTCTCCCCCAAATTTGTTATTGATCAAGCCACTCACCGAGAGAGCATTGTCTCTGATCATTTCAGCGGGTAAACGAGAACTATTTGCTCTGGACAAGTAAACATTTGTAGGGTCTATTTCGGTTAAACGTTCATTACTTTTTGATTGCTGTTGGTAAGTCTTTGACAGCGCCATTTTTTTAATTAATTTCCTAACATCCCATTTGTTTTCAACAAAATCAATCGCAAGCCAATCTAAAAGTTGTGGATGAGAAGGCATGGAGCCTTGTACGCCAAAATCAGTCGGAGTGCTCACCAAACCTTTCCCAAACATCATGAGCCAAAATCGATTTACGGTAACTCTTGCAGTCAATGGATTATCTTTATCAAAAAGCCATTGGCTCAATCCCAGCCTGTTTTTAGGCAGGTCTTTTTTCATCGGAGGAAGCACATGTGGCACTTTGGTCTCCACCGGAAAAGCAGGGGAGGTATAATCGCCTCTATTATAAAGGTAAGTCGTTCTAGGCTTTTCCATCTCCTCCATCACCATTACTTCTAAAACAGGAAAATATGTTTCTATGAACGCTTCCCTTTTCGCTTTTAAATCTTTTTCTAAAACTTTAATTTTAGCGTCAGAATTTACCCAGTGATCTTTAATCAGCTTTTCATTGGGCTTTTCATTTTTGGATAAGGTGTTGTCATAGACCATTTTAACTTCAAGTGCAGTTAATTTATCTTTATAAAATCTAAAATCATCCATTTTCCCTAAGAACAATCCGTTATCTCCTGTCGAAGCCTCTTTGGCTTTGCCAATCGTTAAAGGACGGGTTCTTTCTACTAATCCTTTTTGGAAAACTGGACTTACAGGCTTTATAGATTTATAAAGATTATTAATTATCGAATTGGTATTTATTTCAGCACCATTTTTAAATAGTTTAACACCATTGGATTTGCCACTTCCATCGTATGAAATGGTTATTTGATTCCATTCATTAACTCGAATAGAATCTTCAGATTGAATGTGAATCATGTTGGAAGGCATGACGTTGATCAGCCTTAAATTTAAAAAATTGTTTTGATCGAGGTACAAATCCCAACCCCTCCACAATTCGTTTTTTCCACCAGCAGATCCCAGAATGGTTTGTGTGAAGTTTGGCTTTTTTTGACTGGTATTGATCCAAATACTTGCAGCAAAGGCATCGCTCCATTCCAAATTAGGAATTAAGGTTTCTTTGATGATTAATTGGTCATGATCATGCTTAAATTTTAAAGCATTACCACTAATTCCCTCAACAACTTCAGGGGCTTCTGCCGCAGCTTTTATGTTTGAATTACCATCAATATAAATCTTTGGCTTCTTTCCAGTTTTTTCAAGAGGAAAGTGAGCGATTAATTTTTTATCGATAGATTTTTGGGTGGGCAATTCGTCCTTATAGGCATAAAAAGTTTCAAGATCTTTTTTGGTTAAAGAAATATTTTTTTCAATACTATTAATGTCTTTATTAATCTGATCAATCTTACTTTGGGTTTCAGGGTCAGGGAGCGCTAAAAGAGGGCCGTAGTCTCCATCATCACCGGTCATTCCCAGTTCTCGTATGTTGTTAAAAAATGAAGTAAGTTGATAGTAATCTTTTTGGGAAATGGGATCAAACTTATGGTCATGACATTTTGCACAGGCCACGGTTAGCCCCAAGAAAGCAGTACTAATGGTTTCTGTTCTGTCAAAAACGTAATTCAAACGCCACTCTTCATCCACAACACCCCCTTCGGCAGTCATGGGCGTATTTCTGTTAAATGCTGTTGCAAGTTTTTGGGTTGTTGTCGCATCGGGCAAAAGATCTCCAGCGATTTGCCAAGTTACGAACTGGTCATAAGGCATATTGGATTTGATTGCTTCAAGCACCCAATCTCGCCAAGGCCACATGGTTCTTGCTCCATCTGCGTGAAGACCATGGGAGTCTGCATAACGAGAGAGATCCATCCAGTCTACTGTCAATCTTTCTGCGTGAGCATCCGTGGACAAGAGCCTATCGATTAATTTTTCGTAAGCATTTTCATCTGGATTTTCAACAAAACTATTAATCTCCTCAAGGGAAGGGGGAAGGCCCGTAAGGTCAAATGTTATTCTTCTTATCAAGGTTTCTTTTGAAGCCGGTGATGAAAAATCCAAACCTTTTTCATCAAGTTTAAGTTTTACAAATTGATCAATAGGATTTGTCAGTCCTGGAAACGCTTCAGGATCTAAATCTATCTTTTTAGGAGGGATAAAAGACCAATGGTCTTTCCATTCCGCCCCTTGGTCTATCCATTTGAGCAGAATTGCTTTTTCTCGACTGTTGAGCGTGAGGTTTGAATCCGGATGAGGCATTATAACCGCAGGATCAGTACTCAAAATTCTGTGGGCGAGTTCACTGCTGTAGATGCTGCCGGGACTAATGGCACGCTTTCCGCTGTTTAATTTTGAAAACGCTGCTGATTCTATATCAAGTCTTAAACCTGCTTTTCGACTGTTTTCATCTGGCCCATGACAATTATAGCAACGGTCTGATAAAATGGGTTTGACATGGTAATTGAAATCAATGACCTCAGGAAGTTCTTCCTGAGCAGCAATAATTTCTGGAGGAACTTCAATTGTACATGAGGTAAAAATCAAAAAGAAAAAAAATATTGTAATAAATGATTTCATTCCAAGCTTAAATTTAAGTAACATCTAAGGTAGTATTTTTATCTAAAAACTAGTTTTTATAAGTGAAGATTTAATGTTTAAATACGACATAAGAGATTGATCACCAGCAATTACGTGATCAGAGCGGGGATTATCTCTGTTGAAAACCTCGAGATCTTTGCGGTCTAAAACTTTAATAAAACTCTCATCGAGGGAATCTTTACCCGGAATATTTTTAAAGCTTAATCCGAGGTGTTTTTCAAAAAAAAGATAGGCCGCTTTTCTTTTAGAATAGCCATAATCATGTTTTTCTAACGCAAGGTGAACATTCTCTACATTTTCTGCCTTTCCATAAGCCTCATAAACTTTTTGTATGTAAGGAAATTCAACTTTATCTACGTTTCTTGTCCAGTCATCTCCATCAGAAATTAGTAATAGTGGTCTAGGAGCTGCCAATGCAGCTATTTCTACATTATTGGTTTGATGAAATTTGCTCTTATGAATCGGCATACCACTTTCACAAACACATCCTCCGAAGAAGTGAGCAGATACTTGAACAACAGGAATTGAGACCTTTATGCGTGGGTCGATGGCTGTTAAAATAAAAGTTTGAGTGCCACCACCCGAAGCGCCTGTCATTCCAATTTGCTCTTCATCGACTTCTGGAAGAGTAGTTAAGAAGTCTAAAACTCTCTTACTGTTCCATGTTTGAAGTAACAATGCAATGGGCATTTTGTGATTAATTTGATTGCTTTCCCCATAGCCGACCATGTCGTAAGCAAAAACCACCGCACCCATTCTTGCCATAAATGCACTCCTTATTTGGACATAATCAGTAAAACGTTTATCAGCAAGATGACCGTGTGGAGTCAGGATGGCTGGAGATTTTCCTTCAGAATTCAATGGGCGGTATAGGTTTCCGGTGATATAGAAACCTGGAAAACTTTCAATGGCGATGTTTTCCACACTATAGCCTTCCATTATTTTTTTAGGAGAAATAATTGGATTAAAATTTCCTGAAATCTGAGGCATTTTATCCCATTGAATACCCTTTAAAATGGTTTTTTTAATAACGTCGGCTCTTTCTTCCCACGAGGATTGATCGTTCCATTGGTTTGAAAACGTATCTAACATTTGTTTTCCTTCAGCCTCAGTCCAATGTTTACCTGTACACAAATCTGGGTTTTCCATGTAGATAAGTCCTTCTTCGGTTTGTACTTTGACCTGCTGGGAAAAGCCATGGAAACACAAAACTAACAGAGAAATTAGAATTTTTTCATTCATAACCTGATTTTTTGTTCTAAGTTAAAAAACATATAGTAATAAAACACCTACTTTCGCCAACCAAAACTTTTGTTTTTCGCTAGGTTTTATTATTTTAAAAATAATGATTA
>JAFMCL010000007.1 GCA_017857815.1 Flavobacteriaceae bacterium
GCAGCCCATCCGCCACTGATTCCTGTTCCAACGACAATTGCATCATATGTGTTTTTCATAGATTGAATTATTGATTCTCATTTTTTTTATTTAAATATATAATAATGAATAGATCTTTCATTTGTTTTGAAGGAAAATTCATACAGCAATTATTTGTATTTCTACCCTAAATTTATTTCTCTTTAGTGCTAACCGTGCACCTTCACAATACTTTCTGAGTAGTTCAAATTTTCATATCGTCAATTATTAACTACATTTTAAGTTCCAAATCTTATAAAATTATGAAAAAATTCATCTTCTGTTGTATTTGTCTATCAAGCTTTTTAGTCACTTTTTTAACTTATGCTCAAAACAACATCCAGGGCTCTGTGTTAGATGCAGAAGGATACCCTCTTTATGGTGCAAGTATTATAATTGAGAACACTACGCAAGGAACTACCACAGATCAAAATGGAGAATTTAGTATGATGACTACTGCTTCATTTCCGTTTAATATTGTTGTGTCATTTATTGGATATAAGTCCCAAATCTATGAGGTTCTTGATCATAATTTTAACAAAATATCCCTAGCTCCTGGAAATGAATTTGATGAAATTATTGTTTCTGCCTCAAGAAGGGCTGAAAAACTTCAAGAAGCTCCTGCTGCGGTATCTGTCATTACGGCTAAGGACGTTGCCCTGTCTGGAGGATCGATTTCGCCACTTAGAGCCTTGATCAACACACCAGGAGTTGAGTTGCAACAACAAACAGGCCAGCGTATAAATATAGCACTAAGGGGCAGCAGTGGGATTTTTTCCACCGGAGTATTTCCCCTACTTGATTATCGCTCATTGATTTCTCCAGGGTTAGAGTATTTTGATTCTCAAAACTCACCATTAAATACAATCGATCTAGAACGAATTGAAGTTGTTTTAGGTCCAGGGTCTGCTTTATATGGACCAGATGTGACTACAGGAGTAGTCCATTTTATTTCAAAAGACCCTTTCAGGCACCCTGGAACCACAATGGAATGGATTTATGGAGAAAGAAATACTTTTAAAAATGCATTCAGACACGCAGGTCACAACGAAAAAGAGACCTTTGGTTATAAATTAAACCTTAGGTATGGGAGTGGTAGAGATTTTACAATTGATCCCAACGACCCTGAGGACAAAAAAATTATTGATTTATTCAAGACTTCCGTAAATCGATCACAGATTACAAGCCAAGGGAATGTAGATACAGACAAACAAGGAATAAAACTATTCGATATTCCTCAAGAACAGAAAGAAGAATATTGGGCTGCCGCTGCAAATGCTTCACTCTATTTTCGTCCAAAACAAGGAATGGAAATTGTTACCTCCGGAGGATGGAACTCTGGGAATGCTATTTTTTACAATGACCTGGGAGAAGGTCAAGTTTATGGGAATGAATATTGGGCTCAAGCGCGATTCAAGTATAAGGGATGGTTTGCTCAATCCTATTATATTCTAAATGATGGAGGAAACGATAAGAATCCAACATATCTTAACCGTACTGGAAATATAGTTCCATTAAAAAGAGGACATTATGAAGGTCAGATTCAATATAATTTTGATTTTAAAGAATTTTTAAATTCAGAATGGACTGTAGGAGTTGATTATAGAGATGCAACGGCAGAAACACAAAACCATGTTTATGGGCGGAATGAAAACGATGATGATTACATCATTTTAGGAGGATACGCCCAAGGGAAGTTCAAGCTAGGTTCAAAATTAGATTTATTTCTTGCAGGACGTTATGATGGGTACAACTTTACCGATGAAAAAACCTTTTCTCCGCGTGCCGCGATCGTTTTTAAGCCAAACAAAAATCATAACTTTAGATTGACCTTTAACAAAGCAGCAAACCCAATTCCTGCATCTGATATTTACTTTGATTTACCCGTCCAAACCTATCCAGGAGTTTTAGATGTCTGGGTACTGGGAGCCAAGAATCCTTATTCGTTTGGTGCAAACCCTCAAATTGATTGGCTTATACCCGATGTCCCAAATACACCTTTTGCTGCAGGTTTTCCACTTGCTGCCGCATTTCAGGTTGTGAATGGTGATGTTTTAGCGGGTATAGAGGGAGAGTTAAGTAAAAACCCTCAACTTGCGTCACTAATTCCCTTGGTTCAGGGAGTACTTCAGAATGCTGTTCCTCAAGGCTTTGCCTCTGTAAATAGCATTAATGAAGCTGGAGAACCATTATTGCCAGAGAATGGACAAGGAAATTTGATTTCTTTTCTTACCTCCTATGAACTTGGTTATAAGGGATTGATCGGAGATCGATTTGCTTTTGGAGTTAATATTTATCATTTAAGAAATAAGGGCGGTGCAGGATTTCAACAAATTTCACCAATAATCAATATTGCTAATCTGGGCTCCGAATTAGCCGATGCCGTCACTGACTTAGCAATCCCTCAACTGGAACAAGGGTTGATTAATATGGGATTAGACTCCGCAACTGCAGCAGCGACAGTCGCTGGTTTGGCTCCTGAATTGAATGCTGCTTATCAACTTGGGGGACAAGGATTTATTAATGCACTCCAAAGTGCTGGACTCCCATTTCACGGAGTTGTTGCTGCAGAGCAAAGTCCAGACCGAGAAGCTGCAAATTTGCTTTTTGGATATTTATCAAGAGATCCTAATCGTGTAAGTGAAGACTGGGGAGCTGAAGCTCATACTAAGTTTTTACTTACAGATGATTTGGTTTTTAATGCAAATTACACTTGGTTTCAACTTTCTGATGGCGAACCAGGGGATTTAAATTTTCCTCAAAATAAAGTTAGGGTTGGGCTACAATACAGTCCAGCAGGTAAGTTTAATGCCGCATTAAATTATCAGTGGGATCAAGGTTATAAATCAAATAATGCTAATTATGTTGGGAAAATTGATGCTAAATCTTTAGTTGACATAACACTTGGGTATCAACTTAGTAATGTTGTTAAGTTTCAACTTTCCGCTACGAATCTGTTCAACAACGAATTTAGAGCACTTCCTGGGTTTCCGAGAATTGGTAGAATTATTTCAGGAAGATTATTATTTAATTTTAATTAAAAACGCTTTTGACCTGAGAATTCCATGGCTTCTCCCTTTCCAAATCCGTAGCTGAATCCTAGAACAACAAATCTACCTCGTGCATAATAATTGTAGGTTGAAAAATCATTTTGAATGTTTGTTCTTTCTCGTATGTTTGAGGCAAAAAGGTCTCTTATGCTTAGGTTAAGAACTCCTTTTCCTTTAATGATTTTTTGTCTTGCCCCTAGGTCTAAAAATAAATTATCAGCGCTATTACTCTGAAGACTCTTGGTTTTTGACAAGTATTGAATAGTTGTTTCAAGATCTAAATTTTTTGATGCTTTATATTTAGTCATAAACTTAGACCTAAATTGATCTGCATCAAAATCAAAAGAGCTGGATTCAAAGCTACCTTTGCGTTTAAAATATCCGTAATTAAAATCTCCATTGAGGGTGAATTTTTCATTCAAACTAACTTTTCCATTCCACTCGATACCCGTTGAGCGCTTGGTTCCTAAATTATTGGGACTGGTTGTGTTTATTCCATTTTGAAAATCAGAAATGTATTCAATTACATCATTGGTAAACAATTGATAAACACTCATGTTCATCGAGAATCCTCCGGTAGTAAATATGCTAGTGATTTCGTAAGAGTCAGAATATTCGGGTCGTAAATCTGGATTTCCTCTTCGGATACTATAGGTATTTCGAATATTGAAAAAAGGGTTCAGGCTCCAAAGTCCAGGTCTGTTAATTCTTCTAGAGTAACCAACTTGAATAGAAACTCCTTCTGCAATTTTTAAGGAGCTATGGAACGTGGGAAAAAGGTCGTTAAAGTTTTGATCACTTTTAGTTCCATCATTTAATAAAAGAATATTCAATTTAGTTCCTTCTGATCTCAAGCCAAACATCACTCCCCATTTGTCTGATTCGTAAGCCAGCGTACCATAAACGCCAAGGACCTTTTGATCGTATTCAAACACATTGGTTAAGCCATCATCTTGTACCCAAACCCCGCCTGTAAAATCACGCACACTATAATCATTGCTAATGTCATTGATTAGATAATTTATGCCAGTCTCTCCCGTCCATTCTTCATTAAAAGGTTTGGTGTAGTCCAGTTTAAAAGTATATTTCGATTCTTCAAACTTGGTGTCTGTTTCTTGATTTTGAAAAGGATTTACACCTGATATTGCAGTATTGTAAAATTCAGAAGATTGATCTTTACTAAAAAGGTTTCCTGTAGCGCTTAACAATAAATCATGGTCTTCATTGTCCTCAAAATCTTTCTTATAAATGAACTCATATTGAAATTTAGGATTGGTGGCTTCGGTCACTTCTTCTCTGTTCCAGTAGGATGTTAATACGTCTTCAGCATCATATATTCTAACATCGATGTCAGAGGGTTGATCTTCAATCTCATAAGCGTAGTGGCCTGTTAGGGTGATTACATTGTTCTCATTTATGTGATAATCTGTTCCCAAAATTACATTAATGAATTCTTCATTTCTATTCTCATTTCCTTCAGTGAAAGTTGAAATATTATTGATCAAATCCCTGTTAATGACCTTTTGTCTGCTGGGTTGCTCGCGATATCCATATCCCAATTGGCTGAACAGATTAAACTTTTCAGTTCGTCGGTTCAGGCTCAGACCCAAGCTGTGATTGTCGGGGACTCCCGTATTCAACGTAATCGATCCATTGATGCCTTCACGATCGTCTTTTTTAATGATAATATTTATTATACCTGCAGTTCCAGAAGCATCATACTTGGCAGAAGGGTTGGTGATGACCTCAATTTTATCGATCATTTCAGCAGTTATCGTTCCTAATGCATTTCCTTGGTCACTTGCCAAAACGGAAGGTTTCCCGTTGATTAAAATTTGAACACCACTGTTTCCTCTCAAACTGATGTCTCCTTCAATATTTACATTTACAGAAGGAACATTATTTAACACTTCCAGTGCACTAGCACCCGTACTGCTTAGATCTTTTCCTACATTAAAAACTCTTTTATCGAGTTTAAATTCGGTTTGAGACCGTTCGGCTCTTACTTCAACTTCTTCTAAGCTTTGGCTGTCTTCTCCAAGTGTGATGACACCTAAATCAATGACACCATTGTTAATTTTAAAATCCTCATATCGAACTGTTTTAAAACCGATAAAACTAATCTCTACGTAAAAATCAATATTGTCGGTTGTCAATCGGAATGAACCATCGTCTAATGAGGTTGAACCACTCAGAGGTTGCTGTGACAATTTATCTCCAATTAGGATGGTTGCAAACGCTATGGGTTGTGAGGATAACTTTTCAACCACGCTTCCTTTTATCACTAAATTTTTGTTTTGAGAAACCAGTGATGTACAACTCAAAAGCAAGCTTATTAATATAGTATTTTTCATTAAGTTTTTAAAAGGACTTAGACAAAACAAAAATATAAAGGTTTAATTTATATCTCTAAGAAAAGTAGTTGAATATAATTCAACACCTCTAAAACAAGGCTGATCAAAAACTGTTACTTCCTGCTGATCATCAAAGTCTTGCAAAGCTATTAAAAAAAAAAGCATATCATACAGCCTATATTGAAGAATAAGCAAAAAGTGGTGTTTTGTTTAGTTTGATGCTCTGCTGAGGTCCACCACATGGATCTTATGAAATTGCCCCAAAAGAGTTTCGAGATTTATATAAAAATACCGATATACAGTTAAGGCCAAATATTCCAGATAAATTATCTAAAAAGGCAAAAAAATAATCAAAGGATATTATGCACATTGCTCGGCGCTTGATGGTTATATCAAACGCGACAGTATCATATAAAAACTAGGGGAAAATTTTTGATGATGTATTAATTTTAGAGGCAACAATACCTGCAAGAAACTGCTTGTTCTCGTCTACTTTGGAAATCTGAGAGGATTTTCGATTGGGTGTGTATTTGTAAAATTTATCACTAACCCATTAAAACACGTAAATGGTCGAGGTGGTAAAAAACAGTTCTTTTCTGAATCTTGTAAATGTTTTAAAACTGACACCCACGTATCCTACCGATCATTAATTTGATAGATTCCAACTTTTCATGATGGATTGAATCTATGGTAGATCAAAACTCATCTGAGTTTTTGGATTTACTAGATCCAAAACAAAAAAATTTATATGACCTTGTATGATTAATTTGACAAAGAATTGAGTGTTGATTCTTCTAAACGCTAAGGATTATTTTAGGAAGGAAATACATTTTTTTTCATCTGTAAGAATGATAAATGACGTATTGATTTTAGAATTATTTATCGTAAAAACCTGCCGAATAATTATGCATGGAAAAGAAAAATTTATAACAATAGATTGGTAGAACCAAAAGTAGACTTCATGTGATGTAAGATTAAGAAATATAATTACTGAAAATTGAATGTAAATATTATGATGTTTTTAGAGTATATTTAAAGAAATAATATTATAGTTAAACATATAAAAATAAATACTTAACAATGAACAAATCAATTTTCATTCTTGGCATCTTATTAATTGGTATTTTATTATTTTCTTTCTCGTATGTAAGCAAAGAAATCGAAAATGACTCACTTAACGTATTGGTTTTCAGTAAAACTGAAGGGTACAGGCATGATAACATCAAAATAGGTGTTGCGGGATTTAGAACATTAGCGGCCAAGAAAAGCTGGAAAATGACTACTACCGAGGATGCTTCTTATTTTAATAATAAATTCTTGTCAAAAGTTGATGTCGTTATTTTCTTTAATACAACTGGAGACGTTTTAAACAGCTCACAAGAAATTGCGCTTGAGGCGTTCATAAAAAATGGCGGTGGATTTTTAGGAATTCATGCTGCTGCTGATACAGAATATGATTGGCCATTCTATCAAGAACTGATTGCAGCTCATTTTGCAAGTCATCCTCGAACGCAACATGCCCGACTGATTGTTCATCAGGAAACGAATCACCCTGCGATTGGTCACTTGGGAAATGAATGGTTATTGAGGGATGAATGGTATTTTTTTAAGGAACCCCTTAAATCTCATGCAACTTTGTTGATGGAAGTAGATGACAGTTCTCTTTCAGGTAAAATTCCATTAATACAAGTACATCCGATTGCGTGGGCACATGAAAAGTTTGGTGGGAGAGCAATGTATACTGGAATTGGACATACTGCTGAACAGTTTTCAGATCCAGTTTATTTGGAACATATTACCCGAAGTATTGAATGGGTGGGTGAAAATGCTGTAAAAAAATAAACCTGTTTAATAATTAATGTATTCTTGAAAATTATCAAGATCCAATTATTAAACAGGTGATATTTTAAATCTTTAGGTTAAGATTTAAGAATCTTTATGAGCTGATTAAGCTACTCTAACGTTAATTGCGCTAGGTCCTTTGTCAGTTGATTCTAAATCATAACTAACTTTGTCACCTTCATTGATGTCATCAACTAGATTATTTGCGTGTACAAATACATCCTTTTCTCCTGAATCTGGAGTAATGAATCCAAAGCCTTTATTGTTGTTAAAAAATTTTACTGTTCCGTTATTCATCTTATATATTTTTATTAATAGAAGTGCGAAGATAGTGCTTTATAAGCTGTTAAGATGAAAAAAAATTAAATAAATGAATTTTTTTCAAATATTATGTAAATATCATCTTTATTTTAGATTGAAATCTTCGCCAATTAAAGTTTCCAATTAACCTAAGTTGGGTTAAGAAAGTGTAATGGTAATGCTTAATACATGGCTTCTTTAATTTTATAAAAATAAAAATTTAACGGAATAAAATAGGAGGGGAGCAAAAAAAAATAATGTAATTTCTTACAGTATTCTGGGGTTAAACGTTTGTAAGGCTTTTTATGTTTGTGTATCCATAATATCCAACAAAAGCCAAACAGATGGCCGGAAGTATAAATGAAAGGTTTATTTCAGGAATATACCCCAGCAGACTGAGATCATTAAAACCATCACCACCCAAATCTAGAATTGCTGCTTGCAGGATCGGCATTAGAGCACCTCCCACAATGGCCATAACCAAACCGGCTGAACCAATTTTGACTTCATCACCCATGTCTTTTAATGCAATACCATAAATTGTGGGGAACATGATGGACATAAATACAGAAATACCGACCAAAGAAAGGAGTCCCATCATACCGGGAAATATTACAGCTCCGATACTTGCCAAAGCCCCTCCAACTCCAAAGAACATTAAAACTTTTGGCGGATCAATGTTCTTCATCACAGCAGTGCCAATCCATCTACCTGTTAAAAACAAGACCATAGCTGCCACGTTATAATTGGTTGCCGTAATATTCCAACCAGTCACCTCGTTTAAATTGTCAACGTAATGGAAAATATAAGTCCAGCACATGATCTGAGAACCTACGCAAGCTGCTTGTGCGAGAACCCCCATTTTATAACTTTTATTTGTAAATAATTTTGACAATGAATTAGAGACACTCATAATATCTTGTGTATGTGTTTTCGGAATTTTAGTAAACACAATTATCGACATAATTATTAAAACCAATACGCCTAAACTTAAATAAGGAATACTAATTATGCTTAAATCATTTTCTCGTATTGCTGCCAATTCATTTAATGATAAAGCATTATAAGCTGTGGAAGAATAATCATCTGAACGGAGCGCAGATAAAACAAAAACTTGCGCAATAATCATTCCGGTTAATGAACCCACAGGATTAAAAGCTTGTGCCAAATTTAAACGTTGGGTAGCTGTTCGCTTATCTCCTAAAGCTAAAATCAAAGGGTTTGCGGTTGTTTCTAAAAACGCCAATCCACAGGTAATGACCCATAATGAAATTAAAAAAAAATTAAACTCTTCATAGATTGCTGCTGGGTAAAACAGAAAAGCACCTATTGCATAGAGCATTAAGCCTAAAATAATTCCAGATTTATAACTAAAGCGCCTAATGAATAGTGCAGCAGGAAATGCCATGAAAAAATATCCAAAATAAAATGCAAATTGTACTAAAGAGGATTGAATGTTTGATAATTCAGGCATTACTTTTTTAAATGCCGACACCATAGGATTAGTCAAATCATTAGCAATACCCCATAAAGCAAACAATGACGTGATAACAATAAAAGGAAATAATAACTCTTTTGTAACAATCGGAATACGTTCTTTTTTGCTCAAATCATATACTTTAAATATTACAAATATTATTTTTCTTAAAGAATAGAAGCTAATTTCCCTGTACTATCAGAAAAACTTTCTGCTTCGATATCCAATTTATTAAGCATACTTAAAAATAGATTAGATAAGCGCTCTTCTTTTTCACTGAATTTTGTATAAGCCCCGTGTTTTACTCCTAAATTAGAACCTCCAGCAAGAATTAATGGACAATTTCTAGCATTGTGAGTTGAGCTACACGCACTTCCATATAGAACAAGTGTGTTTTCCAATAACGAGCTGTCATCCACATCTTTAGTGTTTTTCATTTTATCCATAAAATAAGCAAATTGTTTTGCGTACCATTGATCCAAACGTCCCCAATCTCCCCAGTGGCCAGTAGTTTTGTCATGCGAAATTCTGTGATGTCCTTGAAGTCCAAGTGCCATTTTTGGAAAATTATCGCCAAATCCCATACCGTCTTCCCTTGCCATCATGTAAGTCATGACTCTTGTGGAGTCAGTTTGGAAGCCTAGAATCATTAAATCAATCATAGAGCGGACATAATCTTCAGGAGCAGTTGTTGGATCCACATCAAGGTTAATTAAACTTGCATCAAATTCTTCCATTGGTACATCTAACCATTTTTCATTTCTCTTTACCTGTTCCTCAACCAGATTTAGAGAACTCAAGTATTCCTCTAGTTTAGCTTTATCGTTTGCTCCTAAACGCTTTTGAAGGCTTTTACTGTCTTCTAAAACTAAATCAACAATCTTTTTGCCTTGGTGGATGCTTTTTCGCCTTTCATTAGTTGAAGCGCCTCCACTTGGAGAAAAATAGCGTTCAAAAATTTCACGTTGTCTGTGCTCTGATGGAAGAGGTTTTCCAGAGGAATTAAATGACAGGGTGGATGTTCTCGATTTGTAGCCCACACCTCCGTCTGTTGACAGTGAAAGCGAAGGGAAGCGAGTATATTGACTTAACTTTTCAGCAGCCACTTGGTCTACTGAAATACTGTTTTTATATTCACCACGTAAATCACCACCTGTTAACCAAGAATCTCCTGCCATGTGCCCTAGGACATTACGACTATAAGGGTGACTTAAGCCTCCTATAATTGACATGTCGCTTCGATAAGGAGATAAAGGGGATAATGATTTAGTTAATTTATAATCTGTTCCTTCTTCCATTGGAAACCAATTCCAATTTTTATGATAGGCACTTTCTTTTGGTGGTAATCCAACGCCATTTGGGAAGTATAAAAAACACAAACGCTTTGGAGGTAAAGGCGTTGCAAGTTTTGAATAACTACTCATTGCCATTCCTTCAAAATAAGGGAGCATACATGCCACGCCCAATCCTTTGATAAAGGTGCGACGGTCTAATTGCCAGGGTTTTCTACTCATATTCCAAATATTTTATTGTACCAAGTTTGTTTTTTTTTATAAAATGATGGGCTTAAAACGATCTGTTCTATGACCGTTTTAAAACGAAAATCATTATCAATGACCTCTGCTACAATGTTATTAATCTCTTCCTCATCAGCAAAACCAACATCACGGCCAACTGCATAAGCAAAAAGGTTTTCCACCAAAGACCTCGTAAATTCTTCTTTTTTTAGTTCTAAAATATAATCTTTAATTCCCTCTATTCCTTCAACTTCAGTCCCATCTGGTAATTTTGACTTTGAATCAATTGGCTTTTCTTTTGAGGTTAATTGATACCGTCCAACCGCATCATAATTTTCAAACACGACTCCAAAAGGATCAATTTTATGATGACAATCCAAACAAGAGGTTTTGTTTCTGTGCAAAAAGAGTTGTTCTTTTAGTGTCAGATTTTCAAAACCAGGGGTTTCTGGATCTAATTCGGGTACATTTGCTGGCGGTGGTGGAGGGTGGTCTCCTAGTATCTTTTCTTTTAACCACACAGCCCGTTTTATTGGATGCGCTTGAACACCATCTGAGTGTCCACTCAAAAAAGAGCCTTGTGAGAGCAAGCCACCTCTTTTCTCGTTTTCTGAGAGATTCACTGGACGAAATGCATTGCCTTTAACACCTTCAATCCCATAGAACTCGGCAAGATTCTGATTTAGCATGGCAAAATCTGAATCAATAAAATTCATAATACTCATGTTGTTTTTTAGTACATGATGGATAAAACTATAGGTCTCCTTAAACATATCTTCTTTTACAAAACGTGTAAAATCTTCATAAGATTCGACATCTGTATCCATGCTTTTGTGTCTGTCTAAACGCAACCATTCAAAGGCAAAGGAATTGACCATTTGAGTTATTTTGGGGCTATTGACCATGCGATCAATTTGTTCTGGCAATTGGCTATGTAAATCTCCACTTGAAGCTAAAGCTGTGAGAGTTAAATCTGGAGGCGAATTCCACAAAAAATAAGACAACTGAGAGGCCAAGTAAAATTCATCCTCTGATTTTTTTGATTCATCCGTTTCGGGCTCAAATATGTAAATAAAATTAGGAGAACATAGTACAGCGACTAAAACTTCTTTAATACCAACCTCATAACTTTCAAAATCTTTTTTAATGCTTCTCCAGAAATCCATATATCGATTTAATTCACCTGAATTAAGAGAACGTCTAAAAGCACTTTCTATAAAACGGGTCAGGATTTCTTCGGTATAAGCTTCAACATTGGTCTTGTTTGGTGAATCGAAAAATATATTTGTGTAACTTTTTGGCGGCCAAATAGGATGATAAGGTGCCTCAAATTCTACTGATTTTATAAGCAGTGGTGGCCCTTTAAAACGACTTTCTTTAACCAAATGATTATTCCATACCCCTACGGTTAAAATATTGGCCAAGTCTCCACTTACGTTGGCGCTTTCCAAAGGAATAGGGAAATTCTCTAATCTACCCTTAAATTCAAAAGTTTGATATTCCCCCAATGGCAACGTAACCTCTGGCGATTTTCCAAATGTTTTATAATCCATTCCATCATCTGTTCTTGTGCCCACAAACGCTTCAATTGATGGGTTAACTGATGTATATTTTGAATTGTCTCTTTCAGCTTCTTCTTTTAGTATCCCCGGTAATGGATCGTCTTCCGGCAAAGGAGTAATTACTATATGGCTAAATCCAACAAAAAACTTTCCACCGATGGAACCTTTATGTAGCCCTTCAGATAGATAGGCCAGTGTGACTGGTGTTGTGATCTTATCCTTGTTTTTTAATGCTTTATTCATGTGCAAACGTTCGCCAACTCTTCCCTCTTTGATTCCTTCAATAAGATTTATTTCATAAGAGGGCATCGCATCATCTGATACATACGGATGAACCAGATCTACCTGATATATTCCAGCTTTTGGTATATTGTAACTGAATTTTGTTTTTACATTATCTGCAACATTAATAGGCAATAACCAACGGTTGTTTTTTAAGATAAAATCTTTAGGTGTTTTTAGGTCATTAGCCGAGATATAAATAGCTTTTGAAGATTTTGGTGCAGGTTTTTTCTTTCTTAAGTCAATTAAACGCTCTACTGACATAGAATTATAACCTTTTGAAGCTTCTACTCTGAAAATGAAATCTCCTGTTCTAGGAAAATCTTCTTTAATTAATAGCTTTAAATTAGGAGACGGCCCTTGCCACGATTTAGGCGTTAATTCTTTGGCAGGCAGTGCCGAGTTTAATATCAGCCCTTCTTTCACGATAGTGTAGCGATTACTTGCAGAACCCCTCATGCCAATTCCTATCTTGTTCTTTAACATTGTTAAAGAATCATTTTCTTGGATTCTTGAATTTCGAATTGGCTTTCCCTGATGATTTAATATTTCTACCATTAAATCTTCATTACTTATTGGAGCGGTTTGATAACCTCTATATTCAGCACCGGTAGTTCCATCTCCGATCCCTTTCCCTAATGAAACCTTGTAACGTTTTGACTTTGGTCTATCTCCAAAAACAATGGCTTTATCCAAAGCTTCTCGAGCTATTTTTTGATAATAATCAATATGTAGTGCAGAGGTTTGAAGTACATTCCCATTATTGCTAAATCCTAATTTTGATTTTCCATCATCAGGTAAAACATCTCCAAAGTTTACAAAAACACCGAGCAATTCATTTAAGGTATTGGTATATTGCTTTTTGGTCAATCTCCGCATTACACCTTTATTATCTTTTTGTTTAGCTACAGCTGCTTTTTTTAAATTAGTAGACAACCAATCTACAATAGCACGACGGTCTATATCTTTTAGTTGTGTTTCGTCCTCCGGAGGCATTTCTCCTAAATTAATCACGTCTAATGCGGAGTGCCATCTTTCTGCATCGGGTCCATTGATCATGTCCCAGCTCAAAACATCTAAGCGCATGTCACCTTTTTGCTTGTCTTCTCCATGGCATTTAAAGCAATGCGTCTCCATGATTGGTTTAATCTTGTTTTTAAAATACAAAGCTTCTCTCGAAGTCGAATCTATGGTACTATTAATAACTAAATACTCAGCATCTCCATTATCAACCCCTAATACCGTTTTCATTCCCGAAGGCATGTACTTGGTTAAATAATTTGCCCCATGAGTTAGAGAGCCCCCATAATGTCCTGCAAGTGATAATAGAGAAACATTTACGAATAAGAACACCTTGTAAAAACGTGTTACGTTGTTTGGTTTATTAGATGATTTTTTTTGACGCAGTACAACCAACCATATGCAAATTAAAGCCGTAAACCAGCCCAGCCATTTGTGAGTATTCAATAGTTCATCGTTATAATTTCCACTTGAAGCCAAAAGAAAACCCAATATAATTGTTGGAATAATACTGATAACCGAAAACCAAAGTAAAATGTTACATGCAGAATTTAAATTTAAATCTGGGCGAAAATCATTGATTATTTCCATTAGAAACAACACAATCAATGCGCCTATGGGAAGATGAAGAATTATGGGGTGAAACCTACCTAGAAAAAACACAAAAGTATTTTCGACTTCGCCAGCTAATGGAATAAAAAGCAGCCCAAATAATAGAATGGTAAAAACAACTGCAATTGATAAACTATTTTTCATAAATAGCAATTATATTTAATCTAAGCTTTTGAATAACAACTGATTTATAAAAAAAAAGAGTTCTATTAATCCACTTCATGCTTACATTTTCTAAATGCAGTTTTATTGCGTAAATACCTGAATTAAAACCGACATCACTTTGATCACGATTTGCTAGAGCCGCAAAATGAAAACTATTTTTATCCCTTTTAAAAGCATTCAGAATAATTAGATTTAACAAATCAAAAATCACGATTAATCTGTATTTTAACAAAAAGAATACCTTCATTATATTAACTATATATATGTATAAATGTAATAAAAAATTTATAATTAAGTTTAAGCGCTTGTAGGAAGTTAATTCCCTAAGTTACTATCATGTCCCATTCAATATTTTGATTGTGAATTTGGATTTCAAATTTATTGTTTTTGTTTAATTTTAAAATAATAATCCCCAGATTGTAATTTGGCTTTGAATATACCTTCTTTTTGTTCCAAAAAGTCAACGCCATCAGTACGGAGCAAATTCTTGGCGTTTATTCTTAAAAGTGCAGTGCTATTGGGAGGAACTGTTACTTGATAAGCAACTACTCCATTGTTTTTTACCCAAGAACTCATTATCACTCCAAAAGGGCCATTGTGTTTTGCGCTAAAACTTTCTAATCCCTCCACAAAATGAGGTTCCAACAAAATATTTTTAAAACCAGGATTTTGAGGATCTGGATTTATTCCCCCCAAAGCTTTATAAAACCATGCACTTATTTCACCAAACATAATATGATTTCTTGACATTGCACCTTTTCTGCTTTCATCTACTTTCCAATCCTCAAAAAGGGTTGTAGCGCCGCTTTTAATCCAAGCTCCCCAAGAGGGAAAATCTTCTTTTGTTGCAAGCTTGTAAGCTAGGTCGGCATGTCCATTTTCGCTTAAAGCGTTTAGAATGGTTTTGCTTCCTAATAAACCAACATCAATGTGGCTGTTGTCTAACAATACTCTCTTCTTTAAGTTTAAAGCGACCTTTTCTCTATATTCTTCTGGTACAATTCCCCAATATAGGGCAGTGCTCAACTCCGTTTGAAATCCACTCCCATAAATCGATGTTTTTGGGTTGAAATAAAGTGAATTGATTTTCTCTTTTATCCGTTTTGCTAACTCAGAATATTTAAGAAAATCCTCCTCTTTTCCAAACATTTTTGCAGCTCTCGAAAGTATCGTAGCATCTATGTAGTAGTATATGGAAGAGGTAAATTCTTTTGGTGTTTTAGATTTTACGGGAACCCAGTCTCCCAAGCCCCAATTGGTTATGTATCCGGGGCTTATTTCTGTAATGTGATCTACATATCTTTTGATGCTGGAGTAACAGTCTCTTAAAAGTTTATCGTCTCCATAAAAAAGGTAGGTATTCCATGGAATGATAGCGATACTACTGGTCCAGTCAGGTCCGTTTGCCCAATGATATCCCCATCCACTAGTGGGTATGATGGCAGGGAGAACCCCATTGGGTTGTTGTTCATCGCGATGATCGGCTAACCATTTTTCGTAAACAGTAATTCCATCAAAATTAAAAAGTCCCATTTCAATTGCTATATGAGCGTCTCCAGTCCATCCATTCTTTTCACGCTGAGGACAATCAGTTGGGTATCCATATAAATTTGATAAATAGGCAGCATTGGTGGCAGTCCAAAGTTTATTGATCAAAGGGTTTGAACTGCTTATTTCTCCTTTGGGAGGAACAGCACTGTGCATAAAAACGCCAGTGAGACTCTCTAATGTTAATTCGATTGGTTTACTGCTCGCCACTTCAATGTATTGAAAACCCTTATAATTAAACTTGGGCGCAAAAGTTTCTGTTATTCCGCCATTTAAGGTGTAGATGTCTGTTTGAAAGGGGTCAGAGTCATCGGTAGGGCGATAGTGAACAATAATATTCGATAGGTCTATTTCTCCAGTCTCATCCAATAATTCGGAGTGCTTAACTCTTAACACGGTTCCGGATTCACCATTTACTTTAATTTTTGAAATTCCTGCGATATTTCTGCCCAAGTCAAAAATATATTGTTGCGGACTTATTTTATTCATTTTAATTGGACGGAATTCCTCTACGTGCTTTATTGGGTGAAGTGCTTGTGACACAATATTTTTTGATGGAGCTGAAGTATTGATGCTATTTTTCCATTTGGAATCATCAAAACCAAATGTATTCCACCCATTCTGTTCGAGTTGGGCATTGTAATGTTCTCCAGTATAGATACTGTTAAACACAAGAGCTCCCAAAGAATTTTTCCAATTACTGTCTGAGACAATCGTTTCTTCAGAACCGTCTTCATAGGTGATTTTTAAGTCCATACAGAATTTTGGTCTGTCCCTCCAAGATGCCTTATCAAAATGCCAAACAGCTTTTGACTGATGATTAAACCATCCATTTCCAAGTAAAACTCCTATGGCGTTGTTTTCATTTAACAGCGCAGTAACGTCATGAGTTACATACAAGTTTCTTCGGTCAAAACGAGTGTATGTTGGGTCAAGCTGGTGATCCCCAACCCTTTCACCATTTATATATAACTCAAACAAACCAGCAGCGGTTAGGTATGCCCTAGCTTTTTTTATTTTTTTTTGAGCGCTAAATTCATATCTGAAATAAGGACCCTCCTTTTTGTTTTTATCCCAACTGTCAGAGATCCATGAGCCTTTCCAGTTAATAATGTCCATCATTCCCATCTCAAAACTTGCAAGCTTTTCGCTTTTCATTTTTTGGTTGTTTTTGTCCCATACCTTTAACAACCAATAATATTTTTGGTAGGGTTTAAGTTGTTTTCCATCATAAACAACCATTTGGGTAGAAGAATTGATCTTTCCTGTATTCCAGTAAGACCCATTGCCTGCTGCAACTTTAATAGAATCTGTTCCGACAGAGATGTCATATGATTTTTGAATGGCTCCTCTTCGTGGATCATTAATTTTCCACGTTAACCTCGGTGCTTTGACATCAAGACCAATTGGGTTGACCAGATGCTCACTTTTCAAATCATAGACTGACGCTTGATTGCTTTGAGAATAAACATCAATAAAGAAACATAGAAAAACAATTATTTTTAAACTGATTTTATTCACTAAAACTTTTTTTGTTTTTTTTGACATGTTTTATTGTTAAGCTGAAAAATTACATTAATTTATTTTAATAATGTTTTTATTATTTTATTAAATTAATGATTTATTCAATGATGAAATATGCTGAATTATATTTTACTTCTACATTTAAAGTTTATTTCTTAGAATAAATTTTTTTTATAGAATGTAGGAGGTTTTATTTATATTATAGTGCTATGAATAAATGATGTTTTTGGTTAGGTCATTTTTTGTGCATTTTAACCCATAAATGGATGTCCGTTTTGTCTTATTTATTCATTAAAATCAAATAAAATGAGAGGTGTACTCTTTTTTTAATTATTAGTGAAAAACACATATATTATTAACTATATTTAATTAAAATAATTTTTTGTTAAATTCAAACTTCATTCATGAGTTTTTGATAACTAAATTTCATAGTATCTATTGAAAAAGCTTGTTAAACTAACCCTTCTATTGTTTTCCAGTCTTGTAATTGGACAACAAACGCTAACTGTGTCATTGACTCAAGAAGTGCCTGTTGCTGAAAATGGCCTTTCGATTAGCAATTTTTCACTGAATGGCTACAACGATTCCACCACATATAAAGTTTCGCTTTCTTCTACAGGGAATGCAAATGGAACTTTTAGCGTTCCTACAACTACTGGTTTGACTAGAGATTTTGGATACAACTCTTGGACAAACATAACGAGCGTAAACTTTATTGGTACACCAACAAATATTGAAAACGCATTGAACTCAATAAAATTAAATACAACACTAACTGAGGGTGCTCAAATAATCCTTTCAGTGGTGATAATCAATCAGACCACAAACAGTTATTTTAATCCATCAAACGGACACGTTTATAAGTTTGTTTCAGGTCAGACAACATTTGCCAATGCAAGAAGTGCTGCACTTGCATCTACTTACGAGGGGGTATCTGGATATTTGGTAACCATCACTTCTGCAAACGAACAAGCATTTATAAATTCAAAGACAAGTGCTAATAACATTTGGACTGGACTATCAGATGAAGGTTCGGAAGGGGTTTATAAATGGTTAGACGGGCCAGAAGCGGGAACAGCAATTAAGACGACAAGTGGCAATGTAGCTGGACAATATAACAACTGGTGTAGCGGTGAACCAAATGATTATAGCAGTGGTGAAGACTATATGGTTACCAGATGGAATGGAGGAAATTGTTGGAATGATTTTGGACCACCAGCATTTCCTAACCATTCAAGTATTGGAGGTTATTTGATTGAATATGGTGATTGGAGTGATCCAACAAATTCAACTTTTTCATCTACGGTTAATACTCAAATAACTTTTACACAAGTTAAAACTGATCCTATAATTGCATTTGAAAATGTAACTAAGGTTTATGATGAGAACGATTTTAACCTTTCTGCAACATCATCTAGCACTGGAGCTTTTACCTATACAATATCAAATACGAGTATAGCTCAAGTTAATGGCTCAACAGTCACTATTGGGAATGTTGGTGCTACTATGGTTATCGTAAATCAAGCTGCTGACACCAAATACAATGCAGGATTGGCTACAATGATGCTCACCATCATTAAAGCCAATCCAGTAATTATATTTAATGATATTACTAAAAATTATGAAGACCCGGATTTTAACCTTTCCGCTACATCGAGTAGTACTGGGGCTTTCACTTATACTGTTTCTAATACCGAAATTGGAACTTTAAGTGATACAAGCGTTAGTATTAACGGAGCTGGAACTTCAATTGTAACTGTAAACCAAGCCGCTGACAGTAATTATAATTCTGGAACTACTACCATGACGCTTAGGGTAAATAAATCTAATCAAATAATAACATTTTCGGACACAATCAAGACCTATGGATCAGGAAATTTTGATCTCACTGCAACCTCAAGTAGCACAGGAGCTTTCAGTTTTAGCATAACAAACAACGCTATAGCTTCGGTAAGTGGAAGTACTGTAACTATATTAGCTGTTGGATCAACACTTGTAACTGTAAATCAAGCTGCTGATAGTAATTATAATTCTGGATCAGCGACGATGACGCTTACCATAATTAAAGCGAATCCTTCCATAACCTTTAGTAATTTAGATAAAAACATTAATGTCCCAGATTTTAATCTTTCCGCATCTTCAGAGAGTACAGGAGGATTCACCTTCAGCATAACAGACAATACCATAGCATCAGTAAGTGGAAGTACCGTATCTATTCTTGCTGTCGGAGCTACTTTCGTTACTGTAAATCAAGCAGCAGATAGCAATTATAATTCTGGAACGGCTACAATGACACTTAGGGTTAGAATGAATCCTACGGTTATCTTTAGTAACATAACCAAGACCTATGGGGATCCAGATTTTGTTGTCACTGCAACATCAAATAGTTCTGGAGCAATGATCTATGCGGTTTCAGATTCAAGTATAGCCTCTATTACTGTTTCTTTAATTAGTATCAATGAGGCAGGGACTTCGATTGTAAGCGTAAATCAAGCCGCTGCTGGTAATTTTAATTCTGGGACAGCCACAATGACACTTTTGGTTAACAAGGCTGACCCAATAATAGCTTTTATTGATATAACCAAAACTTACGGAGACCTTGATTTTAGTTTGTCTGCGACTTCAAGCAGTACGGGAGAATTCACCTTTTCTATAGCCGACAGTTCCATTGCAACAGTAATTGGGAATTCGGTTACGATTGCTGGAGTCGGTTCTACGGTTGTAAAGGTAAATCAGTCTGGAGACAATAATTACAATGCTGCCTCAAAAACAATAATATTAACGGTTAAGAAAAGAGATCCAGTTATTAATTTTGAGAATATAATCAAAGAAGTTAATGATCCTGATTTCAATCTTTCCGCGACATCAAACAGCAATGGAAAGCTAATTTATAACATCATAAATGTTGAAACAGCAACATTGTCTGGAACTTTGGCGCATTTAAATAATCCAGGGGAAACTGTAATTACGGTTTATCAAGAGGCAACTCAAACAGACAACGCTGCAACTTCATCAATTATTCTTAATGTGATTGAAAGGTTAGATAGTGACAATGATGGCGTATCAGACTTATATGATTTAGATGATGATAATGATGGAATTTTGGATACTGTTGAATCTAAAGACGATCTTGATGAAGACGAACTAACCAATGCTTTAGACCACGATAGTGATGGGGATGGGTGTTTTGATGTTCTTGAGGCAGGATATGTAGATGATGACCAAGATGGTAGGGTAGGCAACTCGCCCGTAGAGGTAAACAACGTTGGATTGGTTCAAAATGTATTTGCCTATGACGAACCTTTAGATTTAGACGAAAATGGAAATTATGATTTTTTAGATTTTGAATCAGAAATTAATTTCAAAGAATTCATTCTACCCAATGAAATTAGTTTTGAGCTAAATCAAACTGTTGTATTAGAAATTGAAACAGAAAATTCTTTAAAATTAAATTATCAATGGCAAGAAAGTACTGATCAGGAAAGCGGCTTTGTAGACATTAGTGACGATGGTAATTCACTTACTCTTAATCCAAAATATTTTGATGACGGAAACTTTTACAGAGTTATTATAAGCAGGCCATCCTATGTGTGTGATACTCCATTTATATCAAATAGCACTAAAATATTATATGACAATGTATTTATTCCGAGTGGTATTTCTCCCAATGGTGATGGTGTTAATGACTTTTGGGAAATTATTGGTTTAGGAAATTTCCCAAATTCTAATGTAATAATTTTTAATAGGTTAGGGGTTAAGGTTTTTGAAAGTAATGACTACAAAAATGAATGGAATGGTTTTTATAGGGGAAGTTCACTTCCAGATGGAACCTACTTTTATCAAATTAGTTTGAGTGAAAACGAAATTAAAAAAGGATTTATTTATGTTAAAAGAAATTAGAATCTCTTTTAAAGATCTATCTATTTTCTGGATGATTCTTGTCATGACCTCCTCCATGCTTCACAGTCAGCAAGAGGCTTCTTTTTCGTTGTACATGTTTAATCACCAGCTAATAAACCCTGCCTATGTTGGTGCACAAGACTATACTCAACTAACAATGACAAATCGCTCTCAATGGCAACAATTTGAGGGAGCACCGATAACGCAAGCGTTTAGTATAGGTCATAAATTTCGATCTAAAATCGCATTGGGAGCATCAGTAGTTCACGATAAGATAGGTCCACTCAAAAACACAAGTGCCTCTCTAGATTTTTGCTATCACCTCAATCTTAATGACAAGAATTTAAAATTATCTCTTGGTCTGAAATTTACGAAAAGGTATAATTCTCTTGATTACAGTATGATAAATCCTTTGGAAGATTTTGATATCACTTTCTCAACACAGCCCGAAAATGATTCTAAAATTAATTTTGGAACAGGGTTTTATCTGCACAACGAAAAATTTTATGTAGGGGTAGGGATACCCTATATATTAGAAGATGATTTAGTTGGACTAAAAAGAAACTATTACTTAATAACAGGAGGCTTAATTAAATTAAATAATTCTTTTCAGTTAAAGCCTAGTTTGCTTTTTCAAGCAACACACGGAAATGATTTAATTTACGACAACAGTGTTTTGGTTGTCTTTAAAAACAGGGTCTGGCTGGGCCCACAATACAGAGCTACAGTAAGCAGTTTTCTTCCCAATCAGAAGAAATCAGGATATTATGGAGTAATTGCAGGAATCCATTTAAATAAAAACATGAGTTTGGGTTATGCCTATCAAGGAAGCTTGGCAAACCAAGCCATTGGAATAACTAACACTTCTCATGAAATTTTATTGCGCATTCACTTGGTTCCTAATGTTAAAGGGTTTATGCGTTCACCAAGATTGTTTTAAACATGAAAAATATAAATACTTTCTTCTTTTTGTTAATCAGTTATTTTGCATTTGCTCAAAATGATAAACAGGAGCTAGATTCATTATCAATTATAAAAACAAGTATTTGGGGTGATTATTCCTTTGTGAATGGAAAAGACGCAAAAGCAATTGTTTATTATTCTAAAGTAACGAAATATTTAACTCAAGAACAAAGAAGAGCGTTTTCTGAAGCCCTCAATACTGCAAAGGACTTTGCACAAGCTGCAGAGGTTATGAATCCAATTGTTGAATCTAATCAAGCCATTGTTAAAGACTATTATTTTTATGCTCAACTAATCACAGGCAATCAAAAATTAGCTAAAGAATATATTTCGAAAGCAAACAGGCTTAGTCTTGAAATAGAAAACAAGGTTGATGATTTAACAAATGGGGCAGAAGCATCACCATATACTTTAAAAAATCTAAATATAAATACTGAGAAATCTGATTTTGGAGTGACTTATTTATCTCAAAATAATGGCGTATTTTTTTATTTAGGACCTCAAAAGAAGCTCCCTAAAAAGCATTTGAGAAAAAAGTTTGAGTCAACTAGTCAGATTTATGACGTTTATAAAGCAGATTTACGACTGGATTCATTCTTAGTTGAAAATTCAAGAGAATTAGACCTTAATTTAAATTCAGTTTTTCAAGATGGTCCGCTGGCAATCAATCCTAAAACGAATACACTTTATTTAACAAGAAGTAGCCTGAAAATAGATTCCAAAAAAAAGATGCAATTGGATCTATATAATGTAAAACTAAACGAAATAGAAAGCCAATTACCAAAATATTCTTCAATCAATTTGAAAGGATTTTCAACACTTCATCCTTCAGTAGCTGAGGATGGTAAACGCTTGTATTTCGCTAGTGATCGTCCTGGCGGATTTGGTGGAATGGACCTATATTATGTTCCAATGGAAAATGATGTTTTTTTGGGAGGTCCAGTTAATTTAGGACCTGATATAAATACAAGTGCAAATGAAGTTTTCCCTTTTAGCCATTCAAATCAAATTCTATTTTATTCTTCAGACAAACAAAAAGATAAAAAACTAAATATTTATCTCGCTTCAAACCTAATAACCAACAGATGGGAGACACAGAAACTTAACCCACCTTTTAATTCGAAAGGGGATGATTTTTCTTTTTCAATAGATAGTAAAACTAAGATTGGATTTATAAGCTCCAACCGATTCGCGGGAAGGGGAGAAGATGATATTTATGGATTTAAATTTACACCTAAAATTGAAGGACAAAGTGACGTTTATTCCTTTCCTTTAAAAGATACCTTAATCGTTGCCTTTAATAATATTTTAAATAACGATTTGGATTTAATGAAATCAAAAGATCCTTTAATCAGACTTGTACCGCTTCAAGTAAAGCTAATTGACAGAGTCAATCACGGTGATTTAGTTTTAAATTCAAATGGTTCATTTCTTTACACTCATAAAGCTAAAAAACCCATAAAAGATTCATTTACATACATGATTGATACTCCTTTTGGAAGCTCAAAAAATATAAAAGTTGAATTGATTCCAGAGCAGGTTTCAATTTTAGATCATTCAGAAAAGGTTTTTAGACCTATTTATTATACCTATAATCGGTTTGATTTGGAAACAACATATAAAGAACGACTTGATGTAATTGTTGATTATTTAAATGAAAACATTGAAGCTGAAGTAGAAGTTTCTTCTTTTGCTGATTGTAGAGGACCTAGAGCCTATAACCTTAAACTGACAGAAAAAAGGTCAAAAACTATTGTCAATTACGTTGGGTCAAGAATACTTAATCCTAAACGAATTACTGGAAAAGGTTATGGAGAGGTTACAGTAAAGGGAAATGATAATTATGATTATTCAGTTATTATGAATTCTTTTGCAAGTGAAATAAATGCTATAAAATTTATTAAGAAATTTAACTTACTTGGAAATAATGCAGAAATCATAGAAGTATCTTCTAATTTTAGAATTATATTTAGAAAATACGATTCCTATCAGGAAGCAAAAAAGGGCATCGTTATACTGAAAAATCTAGGCTATGATGGGTGGGTAAGTAAAAGTGAGTGTTACTTATTGTCAGAGAAAGATCACCAATCAAAGAGAAAAACAACTTTTAAAATTTCAAATTGAATAAACCTTAACTGATAACTAGATGAAAAAACTACTGCTTGTTTGTATGTTTTGTTTGCCCATTTTCCTAATGGGTCAAAAGGCTTGCAATGTTTATGGAAAAGTCAGGTTTGTTGAATATGGTGAAGATTACAAAGTCAAATTTGTGAATTATAATGAAGACTTAAGTATTAAGTATGTGAGTTATGGCGAAAATAAAGTTGGAAATTGGAAAGTGGTTGAATATGGTGAAGATTATAAATTAAAGACCGTTAAGTATGGTCAAGATTTTACTGCTAAAGAAGTTGAATATGGCCAAGGTTGTAAATAAATAATTATTGTTGATTTTCCTGGGTTTAATAAGAATACAACAATAGATAAAAATCTTTTACTTTCCGATACAGAAATTAGCAAACACATTCCCCAAAAGATCTTCGGTAGTAATCTCTCCAGTTATTTCTCCCAAATACATCAAAGCCTCGTTGATATCGACAGACAAAAGATCGCCAGATATCTTCTGATCCAGTCCGTTTTTTATGTTTAAAATTGCTTTTAGTACGTTTTGAAGTGCGTCATAGTGACGAATGTTGGTAATGATCACATCTTGATTGGATGCCATTTGACTTACTTGCGTAAACAAAAATTTCTTAAGCGATTCAATAGAAGCATTGTCGAAGGTTGAAATCTTAATGGGTTGCAATATTTTACTGGAAATCAATTTATTAGTCAAGGCACTATCAAAATCATTAACTCCATTTATATTTAAGTCAACTTTACTTTCCACAGGAATTAAAATCAAATCATCCCGCCTGAACTCATTAACATCCTTTATGATTTCATTTAATTTAGTATCATTTCGATCATAGAGGTAGAGTAGAACTTTCGCTTTGAGAGCTTTTTCTTTCGCCTTGGCGACGCCTACCGCTTCAATCTCGTCAGTGGTTTCTCTAATACCTGCGGTATCTATAAAACGGAATTGTATTCCCTCAATTGTCAAAGTGTCTTCTATGGTGTCCCTTGTGGTTCCAGCGATAGAAGATACAATTGCTCTGTTATCATTCAATAAGGCATTTAATAAAGAGGACTTTCCAGCATTGGGTTTTCCGATAATGGCAACAGGCACCCCCTTTTTGATAACACTTCCATATGCAAAGGAGTCTGCCAATGATTTAATCTTCATTTGAATTTCATCGAGTAGCGCAAAGAGTTCCTTTCGATCGGCAAATTCAACATCTTCCTCAGAGAAATCTAGCTCTAGGGTAATCAGGGAAGCGAAATCAAGTAGTTTTTGGCGTAGCAATATCAATTGTTGTGTATACCCCCCTCTCATTTGATTTAGTGCAACTTCATGAGCAGCTTTGGATTCCGAGGCAATCAAGTCAGCAACAGCTTCCGCTTGGCTAAGATCCATTTTTTTATTCAAAAAAGCACGGAGTGTAAACTCTCCTGGTTGAGCTGGTTTTGCACCTTTTAGAATAAATAATTGAAGAATTTCTTGCTGAATATAAGTTGATCCGTGACAGGAAATTTCAACTACATTTTCACCAGTATAGGAATTAGGTGCTTTAAAAATACTCACCAAAACTTCATCAATTTCGGTTCCATCGTTATGAATCCTTCCCAAATGAATGGTATGTGATTTTTGGTCAGACAATTTCTTCCCGCTTTTGCTCTTGAAAGAGCTCGTTACCATATCAATCGCATTTTCTCCTGAAAGGCGCAGCAAACTGATTGCTGCTGTTCCTGCTGCACTAGAATTTGCAATGATCGTTCCTTCATTCATCATGAAACAAAATTAGATTTTTTATAGGTATGGATTATTCAAAAATGGAATAAAAAAAAAGGCTTTTAAATAAAAAAAGTATATTATTACTTTAAAACCAAACGATTAATTAGGGTGAGGACAAATTTATTTTGTTTCCCCTTTTTAAATTTCAATAGTTACCGTAACCCTTTTCTTGTGTTGTCGGTGCTCATAGTTTTTCCAAAGGTTTTGTATTGCCAGGTTGTCTTCTAGCTCAGGATTGGTCTCTACAAGATTGTATTTCTTTTTATTAAAAACCTTTTGCATTTCATTGAAAATAATAGCAACAACGCCTTTGTTTTGGAATCTAGGGTGAACGCCTATTAAATAAAAAGATGCCTTATGGTTAAAATACATTGCCTTAAGTAAATACAAAAAACCAAAAGGAAACATCTTTCCATTGGCCTTCTTTAGGGCTTTTGAAAAGGAAGGCATTGCAATCGTAAATGCAACCAATTTGTTGTTTTCATCGACAATACACTTTATGAAATCTGGGTGTATGTATTTAAAATATTTTTCTTTGTATTGCTGAATTTGTTTTTTTTGAATGGGAACGTAAGTTTTAAGCTCACCATAGGTTTCGTCTAAAAGTTCAAACATTTGTGCAACATAAGGGAGAATTTCGTTTCTGGATTTAAATTCTAAAACCCTAAGCTGATAGCGTTCGCTCATGAGTTTAGAAAATCTTTTAACTTTTTCAGGAGCATCTTTATAGGAGTACATTTTTATTTCATATTCTACCCATACGGCTAATTCCTTATATCCCAATTGTTTAAAATGTTCAATATAATATGGTGCGTTGTAGAGCGTGATCATGGTATTTCTTTCTTCAAAGCCTTTAACAAGCATTCCAGCCTTGTCCAAATTGGAGAACCCTACCGGTCCTTCGATATGATTCAGCCCTTTTTCTAGTCCTTTTTCTTTAACCTTTCCCAATAAAGTCTTTGTGACATTAATATCATCAATCACATCAAACCAGCCAAAGCGAACCTTTTTTCTTTTTAATTGATTGACTTCTGTCCAGTTGATAATCACAGCAATTCGGCCGACAATCACTCCGCTTTTGTAGGCCAAATAATAATCGGCCTCCGCATTTTCAAAAACAGGATTTTTAGAAGGATCTAAAACGTCAATTTCCTCTTGTGTGATTGGGGGAGTCCAATAAGGATTATTTTTGTAAAGACTAAAAGGAAACTCAACAAATTGTTTCAATTTGCTGGGCGAATTAACCTGCTTAATTTCGATTGAATTTGACTCCATAGTACTATTTACGTTTGGCTTTTCGGTTTCTTTTCTTCTCTTGTTTACTGTCTTTTTTCATTAGTTTTTTTAGTCCTTTTTCTTCATTTTTTTGTTTTTCAAAATTAATTTCCTCTGCGCTAGTGAAATCTTTGTGGAAGTTTAAGCGGTAGGAAACTCCTAAGTTAACAAAAGTTGAGCTGGGCTTGGTTTGAGTATTAACCCCCAAAGAACCTTCGATCTGTATGTAATCCGTGAGTAAATAAGCAACCCCTGTCCTGAAGATAAAGTCGTTATGACGTTCGCTAAAAACCCCTTGATTTTCAACATACACCGACCAATAGGGGTGGAAAGTATGCGTCAGTGTGAGTAGGTAACTTTTTTCCAAATAATCTGATAAATATCGGCTCAATGAAAAATTAGTAACAAAAACCCAAGTTCCTAAAAAATGGGATTGGGTGGCAATCGTTCCGCCTAGTGAAAGTAATGGTTCTTTTTCTGTTTGAGTATTTAAATTTTGAAAGAACAATGGCCTGTTAAGCAAATCAAAGACATCTCCATAAGGATAAGGATTCTCTGGTTCAATATTAAAGTTTGCACCAGCAGTTATAGAGACTGCGGGGATTAGATGTTTTAATTTAAACCCATTATTTGCTTTCCAACTATAGTTATTGACTTCCTCTTCCTTTTTAAAAGGGTCATAAACCAAATATTTAATTCCAATAAAGTTTTTTAAAAATCCTTTTCTTTCGTATTCAAACTCTTTCGAAGAAATCTTGTTGGTCAACCGGTCCATCATGTAACTCCCATCATAGGTCAGTTCGAGTTGTTCAAACAAAAATCCCCATCGGATCGAAAGAAAACCAATTCTACCATCAACCGTTGAATTGTTATACGCTTCATGTTTAAATCTTCTGTATTCAAAACCACCTTCAAACTGAACAATTCCTTTTCCAACAGCAAATGCACCTATGGAAGCACCCGGACGATTAGAGTTTATTTGATCGGTATATTGTGCTCGAACGATGGCCGATAGAAGAATAAAAAGGACCGTAAAATGTTTGAGCATTATTTTTTTATCGCAAGATAATTGTATTTTTTTTTCTAAAGAGTGATGCCATTAAAAATAGTGCCAACTTTTCTTTACTTTTGAATATTATTAATATTAAACCCGTCGATTTGATTGGATTGCTCAAATTTTTATTGATTTTCTTAGGTTTTACCTACTTGTTTCGTTTAATTAAACCTTTTATTTTTAGATACTTATTCAAAAAAGTATCCAAGAAAATGGGTGACTTTAAAACGGAAGCGCCTGTGAATAAGGAAGGAAAAAAAGACAAAAAAAATGCCCAAGACATAGGGGAATATATTGACTATGAAGAAATTGATTGAGAGTTTTTTAAAAAACAAGGGGCATTATCATGCAGTTGTGATTTTTTGTTTCGGTATTTTTTCAATCCTATTTTATTATCCCACTCTTTCCGGAAAAGCGCTTGTGCAATCTGACATCAGACAATATACCGGCATGTCGAGGCAAATTCAAGAGTACCGAAAGAATCAAGATGAAGAAATTTACTGGATTGACAATGCTTTTGGCGGCATGCCTACCTATCAGTTAGGGGCGCGTTATCCAGCAGATTTTCTTACACCGATTCATAAAATTTTTCAAAACATTCCACAACCAGCGGAAATACTTTTTCTTTATTTATTGTCCACCTATCTTTTTCTTCTAATTATCAGAATGCCCTGGCACATTGCTGTTTTTGGTGCCTTGGCCTATGGCTTATCTACCTACTTATTGATTATTCTTCAAGTAGGCCATAACACAAAAGCCCAAGCTTTGGCCTATATGCCTTTGGTTTTGGGAGGAGTTTATATGATTTTTAACGATAAGAAATTCTGGGGATTTTTGATAACCGTTCTGACGCTTGCGATGCAAATCCGTGCCAACCATTATCAAATGACTTACTATATGTTGCTTCTGCTTTTATTGTTTGTCATAGTTTATTTTTTCAAATCAATAAATGAGAAGTCACTCAAGCCTTTTGCTGTAAAAATAGGGATTCTCTTTTTTTCTGGATTACTTGCTTTGGGGCTCAATGCCACTTCATTGCTTGCTACTGCTGAATACTCAAAATTTAGTACTCGCGGTAAAAGCGAATTGACTCAGAACCCTGACAATTCTTTAAAAGAAGTGACCAGTGGATTAGATACGGCATACATTACACAGTTCAGCTATGGTATTTTTGAAAGTTTGAATTTATTTATTCCTAGAGTTCAAGGGGGAGGTTCAAGAGAAGATTTAGGACAAGATTCTGAGCTGTTTAAGTTTTTGATTCAACAAGGCGTTCCTAAAAATCAAGCGGGACAATTCGTTCAGAATGTTCCGACCTACTGGGGCGATCAACCCATACTAGAAGCTCCAGCCTACGTCGGAATAACCATAGTCTTTCTGGCAATCATTTCTCTTTTTCTGATTAAAGGTCCCCTTAGAAATTGGCTTTTTGCGGGAATTATTATGTCTTTACTTTTGTCTTGGGGTAAAAATCTCCCTTGGCTTACTCAGTTTTTTATTGACTACTTTCCACTATACAACAAGTTTAGAGCTGTTAGTTCCATTCAGGTGATTCTTGAATTTTGTTTCCCAGTTTTGGCTTGCTTAGGTTTGCATCTAATATTAGAACAAAGAGCATTAAATCCTATGAAATCGATTTTAAAAACAGCGACATTCTTTCTCTCCTTTCTCCTGTTTTTACTTTTATCGAAAAGTATTTTTGATTTTAGCGGTGAGATGGATGGCTACCTTTCTGAGGCTTATGGACCGATGATCATGGATCAAATTCTTGAAGCAAGAAGATCGATTTTTAGTTATGACATTATAAGAGCAATCCTTTATACGCTTGCAATTACAGCTATTCTATATTTTTTCATTCAAGGAAAATTATCAAAAAAAGTCAGTATTATGGCTTTGTTCGCATTCTTGGCGTCAGATCTGTTGGGAATTTCCAATCGCTATATCGACCGTGATCTGTTTGTTTTACCTCGCCAAAAAAGTCAACCTTTTCTGAGCCAAGCTTCAGATCGAGCAATACTTAAAGACAGTTCTCGTTATCGTGTCTTTGAGCCTAATCTCCAGCTTTCAGGAGCAAGGACGGCTTATTTTCATAACGCTATTGGTGGTTATCACGGTGCTAAACCTAGACGGTTTGAAGAGCTTTATGAATATTTTAGCGAAAATCAGATTGAAGGCGTTTTGGACATGCTCAATGTAAAATACATTCTTTTTGAAAAGGAAAAGGAACAAAAGTTTATTCAAAATCCAAATGCGATGGGGAACGCTTGGTTTGTTGACTCTCTCTTTGTTGCAGTTGATGCGGATGGGGTTTTAAATAAAATGAAATCCTTGAACTTTGAAAATAGTGCAATTGTTTTGGCAAGTGAGGCTCCTGAAAATATAAAGCTGACTTTTTCCGCAGATAGTTTGTCTCGCATTAACCTTACAAAAGCGCATCCAACCCGATTGGAATATAAATTTAGCTCCTCAGAAGAGCAAATGATTGTTTTTTCAGAAATGTATTACCCCCATGGATGGAAGTCATTCATTGATGGAGTAGAAGTAGAACATTTTCCTGTCAATTATGTCCTTCGTGGACTCAATGTTCCAAAAGGGAATCACGACATTGTTTTCTCTTTTGAGCCTTCAGTGATCAAGACAGGAACCTCAATACGTTTGCTTGCATTGGTTCTATTTCTTGGTGTCATTCTTGGTGCTCTGTTCAAGAAATATAAACGATGAAAGGTTTTAAAAACAAACTTTTATTTTTTCTCTCCTATTTCCTTTTGTGGATAGGATATTTTGTTTTTTCTCGAACGATTTTTCTGCTTTTTTATCACAGTAAAACTCTTGAGCTCGGTTTAGAAACAACTCTAAAAACCTTTTTATATGGTTTACGATTAGACCTTTCATTTGCTTCCTATTTAAGTGTTATTCCTTTTTTTTTGATTCTGTTTTCTTTTTTTTTTAAGCCCGTAATAATTCATAAAACAATAAAATGGTATTCCTATTTATTATTAATTCTTATTAATTTATTATTAATCATTGATGTCGGTTTATATCAAACTTGGGGTGTACGAATTGATAGAACACTGTTGACTTACATTGATACCCCAACGCTCATGTTGGCTTCAGTATCTGTTTTTCAAATGATTACGGGGAGTGTTTTTTGGGTGGTGACTTCAATTGTCTGTATTAAACTATTTCAGAGCGTTATCTCCAAAAAAATGGTAGCAATAGAAAAAGGGAGTTGGGTTCAGCTACCCGTTTTGTTTTTTATTATCATTGCTTTAATAATACCGATTCGGGGTGGCCTTCAATTAATCCCTATCAACCAAAGCAATGTTTATTTTTCTAATAAGATGTTTGCAAATCATGCCGCTATAAATTTCGTATGGAACTTTTCTAATACGCTATCCTTTAAAATAGAAGATGAGAATCCTTATAAAATATTTGATGATCTTACGGCACAAAAAATTATTGATAAATATAGAACTCCTCTTTTAATTGCAACAAATGATTCCATTTTAAATACTCAAAAACCAAATGTTATTTTATTAATTTGGGAAGGTCTTACGGCCAAGGTTGTAGGCCCTTTGGGAGGAGAAAAAGAGGTTACTGAAAATCTAAACAAACTTATTAAAGAAGGAATCTTTTTTACTAATTTTTATGCGAATGGGGACAGAACAGATAAAGGAATCCCTTCTATTTTGAGTGGTTATTATCCTCAACCCATCAGAAAAATCATGAGGATGCCTAATAAATCTAGGAGTCTACCAATGCTACCTCAAAAGTTGATTGATTTAGGTTACGAAACATCATTTTATTATGGTGGTGACACCAATTTTGGTAACATGAATACCTACCTTAGGAATGCTGGAATTTCTAGTATTATAGAGGGTAGCGAATTTGATAAAAAGGACTGGAATTCAAAGTGGGGCGTCCACGACCATGTTTTTATGGAGCGTTTTACAAAGGATTTGTTTCAGCCTCAAATTGAACCCTTCTTTAAAATCGCATTGACGCTTTCTAGCCATGAGCCCTATGAGTTTCCTGGTACTTTTAAGTTTGGAAAAGATACCGAAGTAAATAAATTCAGAAGCTCCCATGCATATACAGATAAAGTAGTTGGTGAATTTATCAAAATGGCTAAGACACAATCTTGGTGGGAAAACACTCTGATCATCATTGTTGCCGATCATGGGCATGGATTACCAGAAAGAAAAGGATATTTTAATGCCCCCAGTCGTTTTAAAATACCGATGCTTTGGCTGGGTGGAGCCTTGGCAAAAAGGGATACAATCGTTTCTACCATCTCTGCACAAACTGATCTTTCTTTCACACTTCTACAAATTCTAAATCAAGATCCGTCTGATTTTAAATGGGGCAAAAATATCTTTAATAACTCTAAAAGTCAATACGCTCATTACATTTTCAATAAGGGCTTCGGAATCATTGATGAAAATGGAATTTATGTTTATGATTTTATAAGCAATAAAGCTTTTGAAGAAAAGGGAACTTCTACAAAAAAACTAGATTCTTTGGGGAAGGCCATTTCACAAAATTCTTATCAGGATTTTTTAGATCGAAAGTAATATGCAGCAAATGGGGAAACTTAAAATTGAAAATAATACGCTCCACTGTGATTCTTATCAGCTAAACTTTTAATTTAGCAAAAAACAGAGATGACGAATAAAAAGTCAAGTATGGGGATCATTGCAAAACAATCATTTTATAACAGCATTAGTATTGCTTTTGCTTTTTTGATTGGCGCCTTAAATACGGTTTATTTATACCCAACCTACATGGGGAGTGAGTTTCAAGGACTCATCGTTGCTTTATTGGCCTTCTCGAATCTCGTGCAGCCCTTTATCTCATTTGGAGTCCAACACGCGCTGATAAAGTTTTACAGTGCCTGTGAAACCAAGCAAGACCGCGATGCATTGCTCAACTTTTCAATGCTTTTACCTTTATTGTTTTTTATTCTTCTATTACCTTTTTTGTTTGTTTTTAAAGAAGACATAATTGACATTATTTCTGCAAAGAACTCTAATATTGGTCGGTATGCCTTTCTAATTATTGCCGTAGCTTTTTCTACTGCTTATTTTGAGGTTTTTTACAACTGGCTTCGAGTCCAACTAAAATCCGTTTTTGGGAATTTCTTAAAAGAATTTTATCCACGGGCTTTGATTTTCGTTTTGCTTTCAGCTTATGCACTTGATTTTATCGACCTAGACGGATTCGTATGGGCATTAATTGGTGGGTATTACTTGAGACTTTTGATTGTTATGGTATATAGTTTTCGAGTTTATTCTCCTAAATTTGAATTAGGTTTACCTGTACAATACAAGTCTATATTAAAATATAGTTTGTTAATTTTTATGTCTGGTGCTGCTGCTAGTCTTATTTTAGACATTGACAAATCCATGATTTCTAATGTGCTGACTGTTGAAAACGTTGCCTATTATAGCGTAGCGGTTTTCATCGCCTCCGTTATAGAATTCCCGGGGAGGGCCATGTTTCAAATTATTAGTCCAATGGTTGCGAAAGCCTTGAATGAAAATGACAAGAAACGCTTAACTTCCTTATTAAAAAAGAGCGCAAATAATTTGTTGTTAGGTGCCGGATTATTGTTTTTGTTGATTAATCTAAATTTAGTAGACTTTTATCAATGGGTTAATCTAGAAGGTTATGACAAAGCACTTGATGTTGTTTTTATTGTTTCCTTAGGCAAGCTTTCCACCATGTCAATGGGTTGTCTCAACAACATCATTACCAATTCTAAGTACTATACTTATGTGTTTTGGTTTTCTTTAGCTTCTGCAGTATTGGCAGTTGTTTTGAATCTCTATTTTATAAATGAGATGGGTATAATTGGTGCGGCCTACGCTACTTTAATTGTAATTGTATTAATTAATGTTGCTAAAATTATATTGATTCAATTTACTTTTAAAATCAATCCTTTTAGCAATAAGACTTTTTTTGCCTTAGGAATAATTTTTCTTCTTTATGTCCTGATTCCGCTTATCGCTTTTGACCTTTCACCTTTTTTATCTTTGATAATTCGTTCTCTAGTGATTGTAATTACATTTTTAATCTTTTCCCGAGTTTTTAAACTCACGGGGGATCTTCAAAATGTAATAAATAAATTCAATTTTCTTAATAAAAAATAAACCTTTTAGACTTTAAGTTTTTTAGAAAGGTACTGCCCAGTAAATGATGCTTTAACCTTAATGATTTCTTCAGGAGTGCCCTGTGCAACCAAATTCCCTCCATCTTTCCCGCCGCTTGGTCCGAGATCAATAATATGGTCAGCACATTTGATGAGATCTAAATTATGCTCAACAACAATTACTGTATGCCCCTGACGAATAAGCGCATTAAAAGAATTCATTAATTTACTGATGTCATGGAAGTGGAGTCCTGTAGTCGGTTCATCAAAAATGAAGGCAATTTTTTCAGAAGATACACCTCGTCCAATAAACGAAGCCAACTTGATTCTTTGCGCTTCACCACCAGATAGATTAGTAGAGGGTTGTCCTAAAGAGACATAACCCAGACCAACTTCCTGAAGTGGTTTTAGTTTTTGCACCAATTTATTTTGAGCGAATTCATCAAAAAACAATAGGGCATCATCGACAGTCATATTTAAAAGTTGGTCAATAGCGATATCATTAAACTTAACTTCTAAGATTTCTTTTTTAAACCTTTTTCCTTTGCATTGTTCGCATTGCAAAACGACATCTGCCATAAATTGCATCTCAATGATAGTGTTTCCGTCTCCCTTGCATGTTTCACACCTTCCACCATCAACATTAAAAGAAAAGTGTTTTGGTAAATAGCCACGATTCTTGGAAAGATTTTGTTTGGAGTACAAATTTCTAATTTCGTCATAAGCTTTGATGTAGGTAACAGGGTTTGATCTTGAAGACCTACCAATTGGATTTTGATCAACAAATTCAACACTGTGGATGCGATCAATACTTCCCCCAATGGCACTAAACTGACCCGGTTTGTCATTGTAAACCCCCTTTTCTCTTAAGAGTGCAGGATATAGTATTCTTTTAACCAAAGTAGATTTTCCACTGCCCGAAACCCCGGTTACTACGGTTAGGCATCCCAATGGGAAATGCACATCAATATTTTTAAGATTATTTTCTCTTACCCCAGTTAAAGTGATTTTACTCTTGGATTTTCTTCTTTCAGAAGGAACGGGAATTGACATCTCGTTTTTCAGATATTTTGCGGTCAGACTATCCGATTTTAAGATATCTTTTAATTTGCCCTCAGCGACGACTTCTCCACCATTAGAGCCTGCTTCTGGACCCATGTCGATGATGTTATCACAAGCATACATTATTTCCTCATCATGCTCAACGACAATAACAGTATTACCTAGGTCTCTCAATTTTTTCAATACCAAAATTAACTTATCATTATCTTTAGAATGAAGTCCTATGGAAGGTTCATCAAGAATGTACATAGATCCAACCAACGAACTGCCCAAGGAAGTTGCTAAATTGATTCGCTGTGACTCTCCCCCAGAAAGAGTATTTGCTTTTCGGTTTAAGTTTAAATATCCCAAACCAACATCTTGTATGAATTTAATTCTAGAAGTTATTTCCTTTAAGAGTCTTTCAGAAATTTCTCTATCGTACTTGTTTAATTGAATTGAATTGAAAAACACTTCCAATTCATCCATCGACAAATCAAGTAGTTCTGGGAGTCCTTTTCCGTCAATTTTAACATAGCCAGTTTCTAATTTTAGTCGAGAGCCATTGCATTGGGTGCATTTTGTTTTCCCTCGATATCTGGAAAGCAACACACGGTTTTGAATTTTATAGTTTTTGGCTTCAATTTTAGCAAAAAACTTGTTGATCCCTGTAAAGTAGGAATTACCGTCCCAGAGGGTTTTGATGTCTTCTTTTGAAAGTTCAAAATAGGGTTTGTGAATTGGAAAATCAAATTTATAAGCATTCTCAATCAACGAATTGTGAAACTTCCTCAGTCCCGCTCCCCTCCAAGGAGCAATGGCATCATCAAAAATTGATCGGCTGGTGTCTGGCACTACAAGCTCCTCGTCAACCCCTACAATATCTCCAAAACCCTCACATTTTTCACAAGCCCCAAAAGGATTGTTAAAACTAAAAAAATGAACATTGGGTTGCGTGAAAGTGATTCCATCCAACTCAAAACGATTAGAAAAATTAATCGTTTTCTTGTTGCTCATGAAATAAAGCGAGCAAGTTCCATTGCCTTCGTAAAAAGCAATTTCGATGGCGTCGGAAAGTCTTTGGTAAAAATCATCTTCGTGCCTAACGATCAATCGGTCTACAATCAATTCAAAAGGTCTATTGGGAGCTTTTTCCAGCTCTTCAATACGAATCACTTCATTTTTATGAAAAATTCTAGCGAAACCCTGTTGCTTGAGGATATTTAAACGGTCTTGAAAGCTTCGCTTTTCGTCTTGAGTGATCGTTGCCATCAACAAGATTTTTTCTCCTCTAGCTATTGTCTTTATTGCTTCTAAGACATCTTTAACTGTGTCACTTTTAACCTCTTTATTCGAAATGGGGGAGAAGGTGCGCCCCACTCGAGCAAACAAAAGTCTTAGGTAGTCATATATTTCTGTTTTTGTTCCAACCGTAGACCGTGGGTTGGAGGAAGATACTTTTTGTTCAACTGCAATTGCAGGAGCAATTCCTTTGATTTCATCCACTTTAGGCTTGTTTAATCTGCCCATAAATTGACGCGCATAGGACGACAAACTTTCTACATAACGCCTTTGTCCTTCGGCATAGAGCGTATCAAAAACCAATGAAGACTTTCCAGAGCCTGACAAGCCCGTCACCACTGTCATTTTATTCCTTGGAATAAGTACGTTAACGTTTTTGAGATTGTGAAGACGTGCCCCCTTGATTATTATGTAATCTTTAGTATCGGCTTCAAGAAGGTTTTTCATAGAAAGTAGTCAAGTTGCGAAATTACAACTAATCTTAATTTTTATGTGGACTAGGGTTTAAAATTTAGATGAATTTTATTAAAATCTAAGATTTAAAAAATATTTATATATTTGTTTAAAATAATATAAGCGTATAAAACAAAATTACTTTTAAAATTAGCGTTAGTGTTTAACACAGTTCTACTGTAAAAGTAATTTATATGCATACTACAAAGTCCCCTAAAATTTCTGATGCTCAGCTAATAAGTGATTATATTGCTGGCAATGAACCCTCACTAGAAATCCTTATATACAGACATAAATCAAGGATCTATAATTTTATTTTCTCAAAAGTATTTGATCGTGATGTTGCCGAAGATATTTTTCAAGAAACATTCATTAAAGTCATCAAAACCCTAAAAAAAGGAGTTTATAATGAAGAAGGTAAATTCGTTTCTTGGATAATGCGAATTGCTCATAACTTGGTCATAGATCATTTTAGAAAATCAAATCGTATTCCTAAGTTTGAGTCTAGTGATGATTATGATGTTTTCCAATTTATCTCAGACGGAACACCAAATGCTGAGAAAGCGTTGATCAATGAACAAGTGGTAAGTGATCTTCAAAATTTAGTTGCTGAGCTTCCCGAGGATCAGAAAGAAGTGTTGACAATGCGTTTGTATCGCGATATGAGCTTTAAAGAAATCGCTGAATCTACTGGGGTTAGCATCAATACAGCTTTGGGTAGGATGCGCTATGCTGTGATCAATCTTCGAAAAATGATCCAAGAAAACCAGATCGCTTTAGCTTATTGAGATACTAAATTCTGTTTTTTTGCGTTATACATCAAAACCAATGTATGCAGCAAAATTACTTTTTTAATTTATCGAAACAGTCAAACGAGCCAAGCCTTCAGGTTATTGAGCGTATTTTAGCCTTTTCAAGATCTTATAATTCAAATGAGGTGATCGAAATCGGGTGTTATAGCAATTCTTAGCTATTTACCCTTCAAGAGCTTATTAATCAGAGACTTTCTTCCTATCATTCGGGTGATATGGTCGTTTTCAATATTCCATCCCCTTGCTGGACAATATTCCCTTCCGTACCATATGATTTGTAAATGCAAATCATTCCATTTTTCCTCAGGAAACAATCTCTTGGCATCTCGCTCCGTTTGTACTACATTTTTACCATTTGTGAATCCCCAACGATACATCAATCGATGTATGTGGGTATCTACGGGAAAAGCTGGCACCCCAAATGCCTGGGACATTACAACACTTGCAGTTTTGTGCCCAACAGCGGGCAGCGCTTCGAGTGATTCAAAACTTTGAGGAACTTTTCCTCCATGCTTATTAATTAAAATATGAGAAAGCCCGTGAATTCCTTTTGACTTCATTGGGGAGAGCCCAACAGGTTTTATGATTTCTCTTATTTCTTCCACACTCAGTTTAATCATTTCATGGGGAGTATTTGCTTGTTTAAAAAGTAGAGGTGTAATTTTATTTACCCGAACATCAGTGCTCTGAGCCGATAGTAAAACAGCAATTAAAAGCGTGTAAGGATCTGTGTGGTCTAAGGGAATTGGGATCTCTGGATACAATTGATCCAATTCTTTCATGACAAAGGCAACCTTTTCTTTTCGAGTCATCTATATTTTTTGTTATTTAGAACATTAATTAAAGATATAAAAAATGAATACATTGCAAGTAGGGGATAAGGTCCCAAATTTCACCACTAAAGATCATCTAGGGAATACGGTTAGTCTTCAAGACTATGACGGCAAAAAGTTGGTGGTATTCTTTTATCCAAAGGCAAGCACTCCAGGTTGTACACTCGAAGTTTGTGACCTAAGAGATCACTATCAAGAGCTTACGGATAAAGGATATTCTTTACTTGGCGTTAGCGCTGACAATGAAAAAAGGCAGAAAAGCTTCGCTGATAAATTTGAACTTCCATTTCCATTACTAGTGGATGAAGACAAGACTGTTATTGAAACTTTTGGGGTATGGGGACCTAAAAAATTCCAAGGAAAAGAATATGAAGGAATTCACAGAATGACTTTCATCATTAATGAAAAAGGACTTGTAGAACGACTTATCAGTAAGGTAAAAACCAAAGAGCACGCTTTACAAATATTGGAAGATTAACTTTTTTCTTCAACTTCCTTCTTGGCCCAGCCAAACATGTTATTTTGAATAATCATATCGGCGATACCTTCTGGCAATCCATCTTTCCAGGTATCGTCGTTACTTTTGATTTTAGCAAGTATTTCTCTTGAGAAAATTGACAGGTTGTCCTGATCAAAATCAAAAATATCAACCACTTTACCATTGTACTTGAAGAACTTATAGAAGTCTTTCATTCTGGGGTGTAGTTTCAGGTTGTTTGAGTTGATAATCTCACCCGTTTCAAAATTCTTCATTGGATAGAGGTATACTTTTAGGTTGTTATGGAACATTTTACCAAAGGCCTCAAGTATACCCCCACTGATATCTTCATAGTAGTGTTCATCAAAAACTTCAACAAAATTATTCACTCCCATGGTCAACCCCATTTGTTCCTTGGTGTATTCTGATAGATAGTCAACCAGACGGTAGTATTCTTTGAAGTTTGAAATCATTACGGAGTGTCCGAGAGAACACAACAGTTTGGCACGATCCATGAAATCTTTTTCATCAATTTCACCCTGCGCACTCAAGTTAGATAAAGTTATTTCAAAAATAACTTCTGTCTTATTTTCATTGACTTTTGGTTCCTTAACAAAGATGTCATAAGATTTTTCAAACATGTCTATATTAACCCTAGTAACAGGCCTAAAACTTCCCCTCAAAAGGAGAATGTTTTTCTTGTATAGAATTCGTGCAGGTAAGATATTATTGCCACTAGGGTCAAACATTACGGCATCTGTCATTTTGTTTTTAACCAGTTGTAAGCTCATGATCCTATTGTCAATACCTTTGAAAACTGGTCCAGAAAAATTGATTGTATCGATTTCGATTGAGTCTAAATCAATATGGTCGTATAAATATTTGAGTAATTTTTTTGGATTGTTGTGTTTGTAAAAAGCACCATAGACCAAATTGGTTCCCATTATACCCAAAGTTTCCTGCTGAAGTCTTGCTTCTGTATGGTGAAATCGAACGTGAAGCATAATTTCACTGTAGGGTTCTTCCGGGGCAGTTTGAAATCTAATCCCCATCCATCCATGACCTTTAAACTTTTTTGCAAAATCAATCGTAGCAACGGTGTTTGCATAGGTGAAAAACATCTTATTTGGGTGATTTTTTTTTGGAATACGATCTTCAAGCAGCTTCATCTCATGATCAAGCATTTTTTTTAGCCGCGTTTCGGTCACATAACGACCGTCTTCTTCTTCTCCATAAATGGTATCACTAAAGTTTTTATCATATGCGCTAATGGTCTTGGCAATAGTTCCTGAAGCACCACCGACCCTAAAAAAATGTCTTGCTACTTCTTGACCAGCTCCGATTTCTGCAAAGGTTCCGTAAATGTGGTGGTTAAGATTTATTTTTAAGGCTTTGGCCTCAATTGAAGGACAATTTTCGAAATTCTGGTCTCCAGGTAACGTAACGGACATAAAACATAATTTGATTCTAAATTTACAAAGTTTGTTTTATATCTCACCAAATTTTTACCTTTGATTCTCCATATGATAAAAATCACTTTTCTTGGCACTGGTACATCACAAGGTATTCCTGTGATTGGAAGCACTCACCCCGTTTGTTTAAGCACAAACTCAAAGGATAAGAGGCTCAGAAGTTCTGTGTTAATTGAAGCAGAAAACTTGTCTTTTACCATCGATTGTGGTCCAGATTTTAGACAGCAAATGCTCAAAGCAGAATGCGAGAGACTAGATGGGATACTCTTTACGCATGAACATGCAGATCATACGGCCGGAATAGACGACATAAGACCTTATTTTTTCAAACAAGGTGATATTCCTGTTTTTGCCAGCGCCAGAGTCATAGAGAGTCTTAAAAAAAGATTTGGGTACATTTTTAATTCGGAAAACAAATATCCAGGAGCACCTTCAGTAAGGATCCGTGAAATTGACAAAAGAAGTTCCTTTCAATTGGATGTTTTAAAAATAACTCCCATTGAAGTCATGCACAACCGTTTGTCAGTGTTTGGTTATCGCATTGGTAATTTTGCCTACCTGACTGATGTAAAGACAATTGCCTCAGAAGAAATGGAAAAGCTGAATGATTTAGACGTCTTGGTGCTTAACTGCCTAAGAATAGAATCCCACCCAACGCACATAAACTTAGACGAAGCACTAGAAATTATTGATGAACTTAAACCTAAAAAGACCTATTTTACACACATAAGCCACTATCTTGGTTTTCACGATGAGGTTGAGGCAAAATTACCTGACAATGTATTTTTAGCATATGATACCTTGCAAGTAACTTCAAATTAAATTTTATGAAAAACAAAATATTACTATATCTTTTTTTATTCACCGTTTTGATATTAATTTTTCAATTGGTTAATTCTAAAAAAGTTTTCAATGACATGAACACGAAAATCGTGACCTATAAGAAGGAAAATATTATTTTAAAGGATTCTATTTCTCAATTGGGTACTCTTTTGGAAGAAGAACGCTATTTTAACTTGATGGGGAACGAAGAAGCAATGCGCTACTTTAATAGTTTTGAGATTGATGATATTTCAGGATGGGTTAAAGATGAACTTTATGAAACGAATCTTTTGAGAGAGAAGAATGATTTAATTCCTTATGAAGGAATGAATCGTACTTTTCTAATAAATAAGGTTAAAGTATTAAATCACAAATGGTTAATTGCTGATTTTTCAGACGGGACACATTGGGGAGAGATTTTCTTAGGATATAAAATACTTCCGAACAACAAAGTGACTTTTGAGTTAAAAGAACATTTGCTTTATCCTATTTTAGATTAGTTACCTCTAACCATTTTATAATATCTTGAAAGCTTTGGGCCGATACATTATGCCCATCAGGATAGGTGTTAAAAATTACCGATGGGTTTTTCGCTTTGAGCAGTTCAATACTATCCTTCGCCCATGAATAGGGTACCGTAACATCCTCTGAACCGTGAGAGCCAAAGGCAAGAATGCCAGTATAACTTGTTATGGAGTTTTTTAGTATGTTTTTATTAATGTAACCGCTCATACAGATTGCTCTTCTGACTTTATCCGGATTGTCTAAGAGAATTGCCCAACTTAAAATAGCACCTTGGCTGAATCCCATTAAAGTGATGTCATTTGAATCAAGGTTGTGTTTTTCAACTAGCTCCTCTAGCTGATCACTAACAGACTTAATCGATATTTTGGCTTCTTCATCGTCCGACCACTTGTCCTGGGTCATGTTGTTGTGGATTGTATACCAAGCATAGCCACCCATTGGAGTATCAAATGGGGCACGAAGAGAAATAATTGTGTGGGTTTGAGGCAAATAATCTGCAAAGGAAAATAGGTCATCATCGTTACTTCCATAACCATGAAGCAGTACAATTGCTGGAACAGGTAAAGCACCATTTTTTGCTTCTCTAATTTGGTATTCTAAAGTCATTTTATGTATTTAATGTAAGTTTACCGTTGTTAAAACTACCGATGACTTTCCCCGTTAATTGACTTCCAATGAACGCTGAATTCTTGGAAATTGAGAGTATGTTATTTTCTTCAAAGGTATAATTTATGTCAGGATCGAAGAATGTTAAGTCAGCATTTTCTCCAACCTTAATCTTGGAAACTTTAACTCCAAAACGCTCGCTACCTCTGGTCAAAAAATGGAGTACTTTTTCGAGAGGAAAGATCGTGCAAAGTGCCCCAAAACAGGATTCAAGCCCTGTGGTTCCGGCACGAGCGCGTTCAAACTCAAGCTTTTTAAATTCAATGTTCATTGGTTCATGCATGCTACTCACCATGTCGATAGTTCCGTCTAGCAACCCTTCTCTTAATGCTCTTTGATCTGATTTCGATCGAATGGGAGGGAAGACCTTAAAATTAGAATCAAAACTTTCTAACTCCGTATCATTATAAAATAAATTGGGTAATCCAACACTGCAACTCAGGTCTAAACCTTTCTTTTTGGCTTGCCTTATTAAATCGACACCGCTTTCGGAGCTCACAAATGGAATGTGCAATTTTCCGCCAGTATATTCCAATATTTGAATGTCTCTTGATATTTGGAGCGATTCTGCCAAAGAAGGGATTCCTTTTAATCCAATCTTAGTGCTTGTAGCACCTTCATGCATCATTCCTTTAACAGAAAGTTCACTGTTCATAGGGTGAGAAAGAACTAACCCTTTAAAGCTCTGGACATACTGCAACGTTATTTTTAAAAGGTTCCCACTCGCAATTGATTTTTTATGATCTCCAAAAGCAACAGCTCCAGCCATGTGCATGTCATACAAAGATGCCATTTGATTTCCTTCGGCACCCATTGTCATTGTTCCCATTGGGAAAAGCGATGTTGTACTTCCAACTGCTGTTTTTAATAGGTGATTAACGCTGGAATGAGAGTCAACCGCGGGGAGTGTGTCAGGATTGAGAACCACTTTGGTAAACCCGCTTTTTGCAGCAACATTTAATCCGTTGTCAATTGTTTCTCGTTCTTCAAAACCTGGTTCACCAAAGGAAACCCCTGGATCAAACCAGCCAGGAGAAACGTGTAAGTTTTTATTTATAATGGTTTTAGCATCGTCCTTTTCAATGTCAGGAGCAATTTCAACAATCTTGTTTTCTGAAATTAAAACATCCTGAATAGTGCAATGAAACGGACTCGAAGGGTCAAGTAGGGTGGCGTTTTTAAGAAGTATCTTCATCAATGCAGCACGTGTTTTACAAAAATAGAAAAATAAAGACATCTAGGTCTTACTAATTTCAATTAAAATTTTTCAAAAGCCCCCAACCCAAAAAGTGCAAAATCATATTTCACAGGATCTTTTGGGTCAAACTTCCTTAAAATACTATCAATTTCATTTAAGGTTTTGGCATCATTTTGTTTGCGCTTTAATAGGCCTAATTTCCTAGCTACATTGCCCGTGTGGACGTCTAATGGTAGTGAGAGCTGGGAAGTGTCTATCTTATTCCAAAGCCCAAAATCAACTCCTTGTTTATCTGAACGCACCATCCATCTCAAAAACATGTTGATTCTTTTTGCAGCCGAACCCTTTAGTGGGTCCGAAACGTGTTTTTCTGTCCTTTTATGATGCTCAAGTTCGAAAAAAACTGATTTGAAATGATGAATACTGTTTTGTAAAGAATCATTTGGCAGTGAAAACAAGTTTTCCAATCCACTGTGGTTAAGATAAATGTTTTGCAATGCAGCAATAAAATAGGAAAAATCCTCGCTATTAAAAGTTCTATGAACAAATACTTCGAATTTAGACAAATCACTTTTCTGATGATTTAAAACAAAATCAAAAGGCGAATCATCCATTAACTCCATCATAAGTGATCCACTTTTAAGGATGCTGGTACGATTGCCCCAAGCGATTGTTGCGGTTAAAAATGCAGCAATTTCAACATCTTCTTTTTTGGAAAACCTATGGGGAATCTGAATGGGATCTGTAGGAATAAATTCAGTGTTTTCATACTGAGCAGCTTTGAGATCTAAAAAATCTTTTAATTCATTTATTTTCATGAAATAATTTTACCGTCTTTAAGCGATATTTTACGGTCTACTTGTTCCGCCAGTTCTTCATTATGAGTAACAATCACAAAAGTACAGCCCAATTGATCTCTTAAATTAAAAAACAATTCATGAAGATAAAGAGCATTCTCAGAATCAAGATTACCACTGGGTTCATCGGCAAAAACAACTTTAGGTTTGTTGATTAAAGCACGGGCAACGGCGACACGTTGTTGCTCTCCACCCGACATTTCCTGTGGCTTGTGATGCATCCTATCAGCTAGACCCAATTGACTTAGCAATGCGGTGGCATCTCTTTCAAGGTCTTCTTCTTTTCGATTTCCAATCCATCCAGGCATACAAACGTTCTCTAGTGCAGTAAACTCAGGAAGTAACTCATGAAATTGAAATATGAAACCTAGATTTTCATTCCTAAAAAGTGCCATTTCCTTTTCAGAGAGCTTTTGAGTATCCTTATCTACAATTATTAAACTAGTACCCTCACTAGAAGCAGGGGAGTCTAATGTTCCTAGAATTTGTAATAGTGTGGTTTTACCCGCCCCAGAGGGACCGACAATGGCTACAACTTCACCTTCTTCAATCTCAAGATCAATTCCTTTTAATACTTCAAGTTGTCCATATTTCTTATGAATTGCTTTACAGGAAATTATTGTGCTCATAGGTTTTTAAAATAAGCTGACCGAATCAGATTTTTAATTTTTCACAAATTATATAAATTATAAAGAATAACACAATCCTCGCTAGACATACTTTCAATTGAAATTAAGTAATTTGTTTTATTATTTATTATATTTGTTAAACAAAAATGATTAAATTGAATAATAAAGCATATTTAGCTGGAGGTTGTTTCTGGTGTACAGAGTCTATATTTCAACGTGTCATTGGTGTTAAAAACGTCTTGCCGGGCTATATGGGAGGTTCAATTAAGAACCCAGCATATAGAGAGGTTTGTGCTGGGAATACTGGACATACGGAAGCCATCGAAATCATTTTTGACCCTGCAATAATCTCTTTTAAGGAACTTCTTGAAATTTTCTTTTCCGCTCATGATCCCACGACATTAAATAGACAGGGTAATGATGTTGGGACTCAGTATCGATCAGCAATTTTTTATACGAGTGCTATTCAAAAAGAAGAAGCGGAAGAAATGATTCAAGATTTAAATGCAAGGAATGAATTTAGCGCACCGATTGTCACTGAGGTGTCGGAAGAAGTACCGTTTTATCTTGCTGAAAAAGAACATTCTAATTATTTCAATCTAAACAAAGAGCAATCCTATTGTCAGTTTGTGATCTCCCCCAAAATTAAAAAAGTAACTGCTAAATTTAATAAATACATTTCTAAGGATGAATGATAATTTTGACATTGACAATTTACTTGTAACAGATGAAATTAAATCAAGCTTCACCAACATTATCGACTCATTGGGAGAAAACTCAGACAGAGAAGGCTTATTAAAAACTCCTGAGCGTGCGGCAAAGGCGATGCAGTTTTTGACAGAAGGCTACGATAAAGATCCTAACGAGATCCTTAAAAGTGCAATGTTTAGTGAGGGTTATAATGAAATGGTAATCGTTAAGGACATTGAGCTTTATTCTTTGTGCGAGCATCATTTGTTACCCTTTTTCGGAAAAGCACATATTGCTTATATTCCTAACGGGTACATTGTTGGTTTGAGCAAGATACCACGAATAGTTGATGTTTTTTCACGAAGATTTCAAGTTCAAGAACGTTTAACGGAACAGATATTAGACTGTATTAACGATACCTTAAACCCTGAGGGAGTAGCAGTGGTTATTGAGGCTTCTCACATGTGTATGATGATGCGTGGTGTTCAAAAACAAAATTCTACCACAACGACTTCTGGTTTTAGAGGAGCTTTTAAAGAAACTGATACCCGAAATGAATTTTTGAAATTGATCAGTTCGAGCCTCTCGTAGTTCAACCCCACAAATCAATTATTATAACATACCCTTTCGAGGTTGAGCAGTCCTATTTTTCATGATCGATTCCACTAAAAAATCTATTTAAACGGCGGTTTTAAATGAATTCTTCCTGTGTTAATTAAGAGCGGTTATTTGTCTTTAAAAAGAAATTTAAATCCAATTTTTCTCAACATTTTTTTCTCAAATCCCCAGAAAAATTTAAACTGAAAAAAAAGAGCTCCGAAGAGGATTAACAAAACTTGATAGATAGGGAAAACAATAATTATTCTAAGGAGATAATAAAATACTTTCCCTAATAAAAAATCTTCAAACGTTGTAATATTTATGTTTAGAAAATCAAGAACAGGTTCAGCAAATTTAACGCTTGCGCTCCCAGTCAGGGCGAAAACAATTAAAATAACGATAATTTGAAAATTGGATTTAATATTCCATTTTTCCTTTAGTCGATTGAACATTCATTTTATCCTAAAAGTGAAATAATTTGATTTGCCAACTCTTCTCCGATTCTGTCCTGAGCCTCTAGTGTAGCAGCTCCGATGTGGGGAGTTAGAGAGATCTTTGGATGCATTAAAAGTTTAACTTCTGGTTTGGGTTCATTTTCGAATGTATCCAAAGCTGCGAAAGCAAGCTTGTTGCTGTCTAATGCGGCTACCAAAGCAACTTCATCAAGAACGCCTCCTCTGGCTGCATTAACGACAACGGCTCCATCCTTCATCATTGCAAATTCCTTTTTGCCCAATACATATTTCTTTTGTGCAGGCACGTGAAGACTTAAGAAGTCAGATTTCTTTAATACTTCATTCATTGGAAGAGTTCTTATTTCAACGGATACTGACGCTCCATTAAACAAAGTAACAGGAACGCTAACTTTATCAATAAATTTGTCCGCAGCCAAAACTTGCATTCCAACGCCCAAAGCGATTTTTGCAACCTCTTGACCAATTCGACCAAATCCTATGATTCCGATTGTTTTTCCTCTTAGCTCAACTCCTTTTGCATAAGCCTTTTTGAGTCCCTTAAAGTTAGATTCTCCCTCCAAGGGCATGTTGCGATTAGAATCGTGTAAAAACCTTACGCCGCCATAGAGGTGGGCAAATACTAATTCAGCCACAGAAGCCGAAGAAGCAGCGGGAGTATTGATGACACTCAATCCTTTTTCGCGAGCATATTCAACATCGATATTGTCCATTCCTACACCACCTCGTCCAATAACTTTTAATCCTGGACATGCATCAATTAATTCTTTTCTTGCAGTGGTCGCACTTCTTACGAGCAATACTGTGATGCTATTTTCATTGATATAATTGGCGATTTGTTCTTGAGCAACATTGGTTGTTGTGACTTCAAAACCTGCAGCAGTTAAAATATCAATTCCTGCTTGTGAAACTCCGTCGTTGGCTAGTATTTTCATTGTATCTATTTAAATATTTTTTTTAAATTCTTGCATGCATGATATAAGTACTTCGATACTTTCGGTAGGAAGTGCGTTGTATATTGAAGCGCGATAACCTCCAACAGATCTATGACCTTTCAGGCCACTGATTCCTGCTGCTGTCCATAGCTTATCAAAAACAGCTGCATGACTGTCATCAACTAAATTAAAAGTAGCATTCATCTCAGAACGGTCTTCAACAGCGGCAAAACCCTCAAATAAAGGATTTCTATCAATTTCATTATAAATTAATGCTGCTTTTTTAGCATTGTTTGCTCCAACACCTTTTAAACCACCATTTGCTTCAATCCATCTTAGATTAAGTAGCGCAGTATAAATTGGGAAAACAGGAGGCGTATTAAACATGCTGTCTGCTTTGGCGTGAACTGTATAGTCCATCATCGAAGGAATGGCTCGGGTTACTCTCCCCAAGATACTTTCTTTAACGACAACCAATGTTATTCCAGAAGGTCCCATGTTTTTTTGAGCTCCTGCGTAAAATAAATCGAACTTTGAATAGTCAAATTCACGTGAAAAAATATCTGAACTCATGTCCGCTACCAAAGATGTATCGGTTGTAGGGATTTCTTTAAATTGAGTTCCGAAAATGGTATTGTTGGTCGTCAGGTGAACATAATCAAGCCCTTTAGGAATGTCATAACCTTTAGGGATGTAATTAAAGTTATCCTCTTTAGAAGAAGCCAATTCAGTTACTTCTCCAAATAGTTTGGCTTCCTTAATGGCTTTTGTTGACCAAGTACCAGTGTTGACATACCCTGCTTTGTTTTCCAACAAATTATAGGCAACCATCAGAAACTGAAGACTTGCTCCTCCATGGAGAAACATGGCCTTGTAGCCTTTGTTTTCAAGATTTAAAACTTGAAGTGCTCTTTGGCAAGCTTCTTCCATGATCGCAATAAACTCTTTGCTTCTGTGAGATATTTCAATCAGAGAAAGACCGATATTGTCCAATTCAATTACTGCTTTGGCAGCGCCCTCAATAACTTCTTTTGGAAGGATAGAAGGTCCAGCGCTAAAATTGTGTTTTTTCATAAGAATTTTCAAAGTGCAAATATCAAAAGATCAGTTCAATTAGTCATCGTTAAATGATTAATTTTTATCATATTTTTCAACAATATATTTATAATAATGGATATGGAATACATTTTATAAGTCGATTAGAAATGACATTGTGTCGATTCCATCTGCATAATCCCATAACTGGGGTTGTTGTGTTTGTCCAAAAGGAATTGCATTTTTAAGCGGTATCGTCGAAACCAGACATTGGATTTGATCTTCAAGAGTATCTAGTTTCTTCTCTAAGGTTTCAATGTTTTCATAATGTTCATAAAATACACAGGCGATGGGGGAAGAAATTCCTTCATCTTTTTTAATCATAAAAAATCCATTTTCAATAAAATCAAACTCACTCATCAAAAATACTGCCTTATTATAATCATAATTATTTGCGTATTTATTAACATTTAGGACGCTTGCAAGAGGATAGACCCCTCCAAAAACTAAATTTAAATCAAAGCCTTCTGGTACATAAAGTTTTGAAACATTTCGGCAACCCATGCCATAATATTGCAATATATCTCTCCCTAAGGCTTCGTATTCTTCATTTGATTCATTTCCTGTTAAGACCGCAACGCCGTTTCTGTTTTTTCTAATGATGTGAGGATATTTTGAGAAATAATAGTCAAAATATCTCGCAGCATTGTTTCCTCCTGTTGCGATTACAGCGTCAAACCCATCAAGTCTTTCAGTAGTAAAAATGGTAGAAGATTTAAAAATAGGGTCTAGGTTAGCGATAAAGGGCATCAATATTTGATCCTTAGAAGCACATTTAACCAAAGCGATGTCTCCATTAATCCATATAGAAATCAAATCATGAAGTCCTACCAAAGGAATATTACCCGCCATAATTACTGCAATGGTTTTCTGCTCCTGAGTTTCTTTTAAGTCATACGAATTTATCCATCTATTGATTTTTTCTTTGCTAAGCGCGTCTCCCCAAACCTTGAATGCCGCCAAACATTGATCCAATTGGAACCAAGCGTTGTGTTGCTTTGCAGTTTCCAAACACTCGAAAAACTTCTGATATTCAGGATTTTCAGCTTTTATGTTCTGAAAATAAAGCCCTAATTTTTCAAGGGCTAAAATTCTATCTTTAATAAGATTCATTTATTTGTTAAGTATGTATTTAGGTCTTACTTTTGTAGCAAATTTAAAGAAACATATTTGTTATGGCCATTATTATCACCGATGAATGTATTAATTGCGGAGCATGCGAACCCGAATGTCCTAATACAGCGATCTATGAAGGTGCTGATGATTGGAGATATAAAGACGGAACTCAGTTAAAAGGCAATGTTGTTTTACCAAATGGGAAGTCGGTAAATGCTGATGAAACTCAAATTCCTGTATCAGATGAGTTCTATTATATTGTCCCTGATAAATGTACTGAGTGTAAAGGTTTTCATGATGAGCCGCAATGTGCTGCGGTATGCCCTGTAGACTGTTGTATTCCTGACGATGAGCATGTAGAATCTGAAGAAACCTTACTTGAGAAACAACGTTTTATGCACCCAAGTGATTGAGAACAATAGGGCTCTTAAAATTTACGATTTCAATATTATTTTTAGCTAATTTATCTTTACAATTCTCGCTTGTGAAATAGTGTGCATCTTCTGCACGCCATGCAGCACCAAAATTGGGATGGTCAAGTGTAATTTGATTCATTTCCTCGCTAGCAAGCGCAGGATGAATCAGCAGGATGGATAGCCCTTCTGGCAAGTTATCTAATATTGAATCATAATGTGCAGTCAGTCCTTTTCCTTCAAATTCCTGAAAAGAGGCCATGAAGATGGATTCAATACATTTTTCGGTGGGTAGCTTAAATTGTGATGGAGGTTCGCCCGTATATGCAATTAATTTTTCACTTAGAATAATTGGTATTTGATAGCTTGCACCTAGCTTCTGATATAAATCCAAAAGATCTTGCCGAACTCCTAAAGTGTACATATGCGAATCTAAATGAGAGGGTTTTAATCCTAATGAAAGGGCATATTCAATTTGATTTGTTAATTCTAACTCCACTTCCTCCAAAACAGCGTAGTTTCTAATGTGCTTGCGATTGGGATAAAAATGACCTTGCTTATCGACCAAAGAAGGAATTCTAGCTGGAGCCGTAATGGATCGAAACGGATAGGTTTTCCATTCTCCAGTTAAGGTTAAATGAATTCCATAATCTAATTCAGGTTGCTGCATGCAAAATTGAGCCATTTCATAAAACCAAGGGCAAGGAACCATTAAACTGGTTGAGCTGATGCTTCCTTTAAGCATACCTACTTGCGTTGCTTTATTTTCAGACCAAGCCAAGCCAGCATCATCGGCATGAATTATTAATTGTTTTTTAGAATTCATTATTTGTTGATTTAAATAATCTTCGTCATAAATAGTGAAAGTAAATGGAAAAGTCAAAAGAAACCTTATTTTTGCCAAAATTATTTTCATGAAAGCAGGTATTGTCGGATTGCCCAATGTCGGGAAATCAACACTTTTCAATTGTTTGTCCAATGCAAAAGCACAAAGTGCTAATTTTCCTTTTTGTACAATTGAGCCCAACATAGGCGTAGTCAATGTACCAGACAAGCGATTGGATATTTTATCTGAACTTGTAAATCCAGAAAAAATAGTTCCTGCAAATGTTGAGATTGTTGATATTGCTGGTTTGGTTAAAGGTGCTTCTAAAGGAGAGGGACTAGGAAATCAATTTTTAGGAAATATTCGTGAAACGGATGCCATACTCCATGTATTGCGTTGTTTTGATGATGACAATATTATTCATGTTGATGAATCAGTTGATCCGGTTCGAGATAAGGAAACAATTGACATGGAACTTCAATTGAAAGACCTAGAAACCGTTGAAAAGAAAAGAGAAAAAATTCAACGTGCGGCAAGAACAGGCAATAAAGAAGCGCAAAAAGAATTGAGTGTCATTGAGTTGATTATTACTGCTTTGGAAAGTGCTCAAAATGTAAGAACCCTAGTTTTTTCAGAGGATGACAGAGCTGCCTATGTTACACCTTTACAGTTAATCACAGATAAGCCTGTTCTTTATATTTGTAATGTTTCTGAAGACGCTGCCGTTAATGGAAATACTTATGTTGATAAAGTAAAAAAAATGGTGGCTGATGAAAACGCTGAAGTTTTAATTTTGGCAGTGAGCATTGAGGCGGACATAAATGAATTGGATTCCTACGAAGAAAGACAATTGTTTTTAGAAGACTTAGGTTTGGAAGAACCTGGTGTTACTAAATTGATCAACTCTGCCTATCGTTTATTAAATCTGCAAACCTATTTCACAGCGGGTGAAAAGGAAGTACGAGCATGGACCATACCGATTGGCGCTACTGCACCTCAAGCTGCAGGTGTTATTCATTCCGATTTTGAAAAAGGGTTCATTCGTGCGGAAGTGATTGGATATAATGACTTTAAAACCCTAGGGTCTGAAGCTAAAGTCAAAGAAGCTGGTAAAATGAAAGTAGAAGGAAAGGAGTACATTGTTAAGGATGGCGATGTGATGCACTTTAGGTTTAATGTCTAAATGTTTACCTTGTGATTTATGAGATCAAAAGGACTAAAATGTCTGATTTTACTATCTGCGATATCTGCTATTTTAGTGGATTTTCTTGATTATCAATTGCTTTATAGTGTTTTTAAGCCTTTGACTACCTTCCTGATAATTTTACTTGCTGTAAGATTCAGAAATTCATATTCTAAAAGAATATTGTTAGGTCTCATTTTCTGCCTTTTTGGAGATAGTTTTTTGTTGTTTGAAAATTATTTCATTTTTGGATTGGTTTCTTTTTTAATAGGGCATTTGTTTTTTCTGTATGCTTTTATAAAGGTTCAAGGATGGCAATGGCCAATAAAAATAGGAGGTATCCTTGTTACGGTTGCACTTTCAATTTTGGCCCTGAGCTATGCTAACTTGGATACGCTTTTGATTCCCGTTCTGTTTTACATAAGTATCATTGTATTAATGAGTTGGCAAGGAATTGCACTCACTCAAGGCGGAGTACCAACCTATAAAAATGTTGGTTGGGCCGTTTCCTTATTTCTTTTATCAGATGGACTTTTGGCTTTAAATATGTTTTATATTCCTTTTATCTTTTCTGGAATCATAATTCTTTCTACCTATTGGCTCGCGATCTTCCTTTTAGCGGAAACAACAAAAGAATGATTAATAAAAAAAAATGATTTGATTAAAGATTATGCTTATTTTATCCTAGCTACAGAATCATAAATCACAACTTTTTCCCAAAGGTGTTTTGCTTTTTCAATAAAAAGTAAATGAGTTGGATCAACTTGATACTCATCATGTGTTTCAATATCAGGAAAGGTCACCACTAAGCAATAAGTATAAGAGTTGTCAACCACTTCACGTTCCGTTGCTGCTGGAGTTCCAACATGATAGGAGCTGGTCTGTGGATTGCTGGAAATAAAATCATTGAGCACCGATTCAAAAAGGGTGCAATCGTCAATATTATCTACATTTTTTAACCAAAAAAAAACTGTATGGACAAACGCACCATTGATTTTTTTTGCGTTAGATTGCATTGAAGTAGTATTGGAAACCATAATTATTAATATTAGTTTTAAAAATAAATGTACAACCTGAAAAGGTTTGGCAATCTAATAAAATGTTCGGCAAATCCCCAGAAACATATGGTCTCTTGAATAAAAACTTCTCAACAATGAAACTAATTAATTGTTAATTTCTTTGATGGAATATGTCTTCAGAATTACCTTTCAAATTTTAACTTAGCTATTCTAAAATTATGGCTGAAGAAACAAAATATACTGAGGACAATATCCGTTCCCTCGACTGGAAGGAACATATTCGCATGCGACCTGGAATGTATATCGGGAAGCTAGGGGATGGTTCTTCACCAGATGATGGGATTTACATCCTCTTAAAGGAAGTTTTAGACAACTGTATCGATGAATATGTAATGGGGGCTGGCAAAACAATCGACATTACAATCAAAGAAAGTGTTGTGATGGTTCGCGATTATGGACGAGGAATCCCTTTGGGTAAGGTGGTCGATGTTGTTTCTAAAATGAATACAGGTGGGAAATATGACTCTCGTGCCTTTAAGAAATCTGTAGGATTAAACGGAGTTGGAACCAAGGCGGTCAATGCACTTTCGTCTAGTTTCCATGTTGAATCTAACAGAGAAAGCAAAAGCGCTGCTGCAAAATTTGAATATGGAAACCTCGTAGATCAAGAAGCCATTTCTTCAAGTTCACGAAGAAGGGGGACAAAGGTTACTTTTATTCCTGACAGTAGCATTTTTAAAAATTATCGTTATCGACTGGAATATGTCGAACGAATGTTAAAATATTATGTTTACCTCAATCCGGGATTAACGATTGATTTAAACGGAGTTAAATTTCACTCAGAAAACGGTCTCAAGGATCTTTTGGAAGACCAAACCAATCCTTCGGATTTACTTTACCCAATAATTCACTTAAAAGGTGAGGACATTGAAGTGGCAATAACTCACAGTCGATCTCAATACAGCGAAGAGTATCACTCTTTTGTGAACGGTCAGCACACCACTCAGGGAGGAACACATCAAGCGGCATTTAGAGAAGCTTTAGTGAAAACCATAAGAGAACATTTTGGAAAGAATTTTGAAGCATCTGATATTCGCAAGTCAATTATTTCCGCAGTAAGCATAAAGGTGATGGAGCCAGTCTTTGAATCTCAAACTAAAACCAAGTTGGGATCAACAGAAATAGGGGAAGGGATGACCTCCGTGCGTTCCTTTGTCAATGATTTTCTCGGAACTCAATTGGATAACTTTCTTCACAAAAACACCGAAACCGCTGAGGCAATTCGCCGCAAGATCATGCAGGCTGAAAAAGAACGTAAAGAACTCTCTGGGATCAGAAAACTTGCAAAGGAACGGGCCAAAAAGGCCAGTTTACATAATAAAAAATTAAGAGATTGCAGAGTACATCTAGGAGATTTAAAAAAGGATAGACGTTTAGAGTCTAGTATTTTTATTACGGAAGGAGATTCTGCAAGTGGTTCTATCACCAAATCGAGAGATGTTAACACCCAAGCAGTATTTAGTTTAAGGGGAAAGCCTCTAAATACTTTCGGGATGACCAAGAAAGTTGTTTACGAGAATGAAGAGTTTAATTTACTTCAGGCTGCCTTAAACATTGAGGACGGCATGGAAGAGTTACGCTATAACAATATTGTCATTGCAACAGATGCCGATGTTGATGGGATGCACATCCGATTGTTGATAATCACTTTTTTCCTACAATTTTTCCCCGAGCTGATCAAAGAAGGACATTTATATATTTTACAAACACCACTTTTCAGAGTTAGAGATAAAAAACAAACATTTTATTGTTACAGCGAACAAGAAAGAAGAGACGCCATCGATAAGTTAAGCGGAAAACCAGAGATAACTCGATTTAAAGGTTTGGGAGAAATCTCTCCAGATGAGTTTAAATATTTTATTGGAGATGACATCCGATTAGACCCCGTAATGATGGATAAAAATACGACAACGGAAGAGTTGTTGGAGTTTTATATGGGTAAAAACACACAGGATCGTCAAAAGTTTATTATTGACAACCTAAAGGTGGAACTTGATTTTATTGATGAGTTAGCTGAGTAATTTTTTTTATAATAAAAAAGTATTAAATTTATATGCACCTTTTTTACTACCTACATGTCTCCAAGTCAAAAAAAGATAGTCCCCGTTCATAAATTAAACACTGATCATTCGAATCTGGGTGATCCTGAAATTTCTTCATCTTTATCAATTAATAAATCTAAAGCTAAAAAATTAAGACTTTTTGCTTTTTTATCTTGGTTTCTTGCAATTGGAGTTGAAGTAGCTGCTTATTTTGTTTTACAGAAGACCCCCATAAACTTTGTTTTGCTAACCGTTTTAATCGTCATAATACTCATTTTCGCAATCCTAGGATCTTATTTGTGGAAAAAAGCAAACCGATTAGATCCCGCCTCAAAAAAAAATAAATTTAAATTCTTTATCCAAAATCAACTTGGTGTGATAATGAGCTTAATTGCTTTTGCTCCTTTAATTATTTTAATTTTCATGAATAAAGACATGAGCAAAAAGCAAAAAGGTGTTTTTGGATCCATAGCAGTTATAGCACTACTTATTGCTGGAGTTTCTGGAGCTGATTTTAATCCTCCCTCATTAGAAAAATATAAGGAGCAAACAGAACAAGTCAAGTCCCTCAACGGAGGGAATGATTATGTGTATTGGACAAAATCAGGAAAAAGTTATCATTTATTTTCGACTTGTTCCTATATCAATTCAGACAGAACAACCGAAATTTTTGAAGGAACTGTAGCCCAATCCAGAGCTTTAAAGAATATCACTGATCTCTGTGATCGCTGTGAAAAAAACTCCCAAAAAGAACATTAATAATTAATTTTTTAATAAACCCCCAAATTATGAGTAAACTAGAAGAAAAAGTAAGCCTTTATTTAGGTGAATTTAAAAACACTTTAAAAATAAAAGTGGATGAATCCCTTTTAACTAAGGTTGCAAAAGGACTGGGCCCTGCTATTTACAATGCAGATGCCTGTAAGGTATCAGGATCTGATAAAAAAGAGCTAGAAACGGTTAAAAACAATTTTTTAATAAAAAAACTTGGGCTTCCCGATAGCCCCAAGTTAGATCAAGCCATTGATGAAGTCATGGAACAAATGGGCTCTTCTAATCGAAACAAATACCGAGCGATTGTATATTATTTGTTGGTTGTCAAGTTTAAAAAGCAATCAGTTTATAATTCTTAGAATGACCTCATGGATATAAAATCTTTATTAAAAGGTAATGAGAGTGAAATACTTTCCCTTTTATCAGAAAAACTGAACCTTAACTCCTCTGAAGTTGATAAGTCAATAGATAGTTTACAAGAAGGAGTGGGTGAGGCTCTAGTTCAGGAGTCGTCAAACAATGGAGTGGGAACACTTTTGAATTTATTTTCAGATAATAAAAATTCAGTTAAGTCAAATTCATTAATTTCTACAATAACTAAAAAAGTAATTTCTAGCCTATTATCAAAAGGGTTTGATAAATCTAAAGCAAATTCAATTTCATCAATTGCTGTTCCTTTTGTGGTCAATTTGATTTCATCTAAAGTAGGGGGTCAAGAAAACATACTTGGTGGGTTGCTTGGTGGAGATAAAGGCAATATTGCAAAAGGTCTATTAAACAAATTTTTTAAATAATCTCAAATTAAATATTATGGCAATTTTAAAAGTAATCGAAGTATTATCCAACTCAAAAAAAAGTTGGGAGGATGCGGCTCAAAATGCTGTTGCAGAAGCTAGTAAAACAGTTAAACACATAACTTCAGTAAATGTCAACAATCAAAGCTTAACAGTAAAAAACGGAAAAGTAGAGGAATATCGTCTGAACGTTAAAATTACATTTGCTGTTAACAAATAATTTTTCAACCATTCCTCTAATTTTAATTTTATAAATTATTATTGGAGGATTTCTTTGTCCTATTAACTAAAAAATATTAAAAATTAGTTCTCAACTATAATTTGTTAATTTCTTCAGTGATTTTTCCCATAAAATCTTGGTCTGAAATAGTAAATTAGCATTTATATGGAAGAAACAACTGATCAAGCTTTACCAGAGGACTCCTCCAATGACTCATTGGTTAAAGTAACTGGAATGTACAAGGATTGGTTCTTAGATTATGCTTCATACGTAATCCTAGAAAGGGCTGTTCCTGCTATAAATGACGGTTTAAAACCTGTGCAGCGTCGTATTCTTCATTCCATGAAAGATCTTGACGATGGTCGTTATAATAAAGTAGCGAATATTGTTGGACATACCATGCAATATCACCCCCACGGTGATGCAAGTATTGCAGATGCAATGGTGCAAGTAGGTCAAAAGGAGTTGATGATTGATACACAAGGAAACTGGGGCAACATCTTAACTGGTGACCGAGCTGCAGCTTCAAGGTATATAGAAGCGCGGTTGTCCAAATTTGCTTTGGAGGTTGTTTTTAGTCCTAAAGTCACCAAATGGCAACTTTCCTATGATGGTAGAAAAAAAGAACCAGTCCATCTGCCCGTCAAATTCCCGCTCTTATTGGCGCAAGGTGCCGAAGGTATTGCTGTGGGACTTTCAACCAAAATTTTACCTCACAATTTTATTGAGCTAATTAATGCGTCAATTCAACATCTAAAGGGGAAAGGTTTTACCATTTATCCAGATTTTCAAACAGGTGGAATAATAGATGTACAAAATTACAATGATGGAAATCGAGGGGGTAAAATAAGAGCAAGAGCTAAAATCAGTCAGTTGGATAAGAGTACCTTGGTGATTAATGAAATCCCATACGGAACAACGACTTCTGGGCTGATTGAAAACATCCTTAAGGCCAATGAGCGTGGAAAAATTAAAATAAAAAAAATTGAAGATAATACGGCGGCGGCGGTAGAAATATTGATTCATTTACCTTCTGACATTTCTCCCGATAAAACCATCGATGCACTTTACGCATTTACCGATTGTGAAAATTCAATTTCTCCATTGGGCTGTGTCATTGTAGACAACAAACCTAATTTTATTGGAGTTAGCGAAATGCTTAGGCTATCGACAGATAATACGGTTGAATTGCTTAAAAAGGAACTAGAAGTTCAACTTGGAGAACTAGAAAGTCAATGGCATTATGCTTCTTTAGAGCGTATTTTTATTGAAAACAGAATATATCGTGATATTGAGGAGGTTTCCACTTGGGAAGGGGTACTTAAGGCTATCGATGAAGGATTAAAGCCTTTTACTGAAAAACTGAAACGTGTAGTCATTGAAGAAGATTTAGTACGTTTGACTGAAATTAGAATTAAGAGGATTTCAAAGTTTGACATTGACAAGGCCCAACAAAAAATAGATGCCTTAGAAGCAGACATCGCTGAGGTTAAAAATAACTTAGAACACCTTATAGACTATGCCATTCGTTATTTCAAACATTTGATCAAAACCTACGGTAAAGAGAAAGAAAGGAAATCGGAAATAAGAATTTTTGATGAGGTGGATGCCAAAAAAGTAGTGGTAAGAAACCTTAAATTATACATTAATAAAGAAGAAGGGTTTATTGGCACTTCTCTTAAGAAAGATGAATATCTATGCGATTGCTCTGACATAGATGATATTATTGTATTTACTTCTAATTGTAAAATGCAAGTGGTTAAAGTTGACAGCAAGGTTTTTGTTGGAAAAGAAATCATTCATGCAGCGATCTTTAAAAAGAATGATACCCGTACGATTTACAACATGGTCTACAGGGATGGAGCAAAAGGAAGTTCTTTTATAAAAAGATTTGCCGTTAAGGGAGTTACAAGGGACAAGTCCTATGACATGAGTCAAGGAACAACTGGTTCTAAGGTGCTTTATTTTACAGCAAACCTAAATGGTGAGGCTGAGGTGGTTACGGTACTCCTCAGAAATGTTGGAAGTGTTAAAAAATTAAAATGGGATTTGGACTTTGCAGATCTTCAAATAAAAGGAAGAGCCGTAAAGGGAAATATCGTAAGTAAATATTCTATTCTTCGAATTGAACTCAAAGAAAAGGGAGTTTCTACGTTGAAACCCAGAGACATTTGGTTTGATGAAACCATAAGGCGTCTGAATTTTGATGATCGAGGAACACTTCTGGGTGCTTTCAGGGGAGAAGACAAGCTCTTGATTGTCAGTAAAGGAGGATCAGCAAGAGTTGTTGCACCCGAATTGAGCTTGCATTTTGATGATGATGTGCTGCGATTAGAGAAATGGGTTCCTGAAAAACCACTAACAGCAGTTTATTTTGATTCAGAGAAAAGTCGCTATTTTATTAAACGTTTTCTAATCGAAAGTGAAAACAAAGAAGACGATTTTGTGAAACCCGAAGGAGAGATGATTTTTTTCAATTCTGATTGGAGACCCGTTATAACGGTTGATTTTGTTAAACCAAAAGGAAAAAACCCGCTAACTCCTTTGGAGATAAATGTAGAAGAGTTTATCTCAGTCAAGGGATACAAAGCATTGGGAAATCAATTAACAGATAAGAAAGTCAAAGCTATAACTTTGAAAGAATTACTACCCTATGACGATCAGCCGGAAGATGTAAACGAAATTGAAGTTCAGAAAGAGGACGTTAATGCTAAGAATGAAATTACTTCTGAAGAGGTTGAGCAATCACAAATCAAACTTGATCTTTAGGCTCACTTAATTTTTTTAATAGTACCACGCTGTTTGTTCTTGGTGTCGCCAACCATTGAATATTCAAATACATAAGCGTTTTTCTCCGTAGACAGAATCTTTATCTGAACAGGACGCTTGTCTTGATTTGAAGTTGGGTTAAGTTTTGTCAATATACATTCACAATCATTTACCCATCTGATAGCGGCTGAGTCTATAACTCCCTCATAGGTCTCAATTTCAAGATTAGCAGTACGAAGGAAGTATGAAGTCTTCATTTCATTATTAACAATAGTGGTAAACTCAAATGTTCCTTGATGAAAGGCCAAGCAATCGCGCTCAACAGAATAACAAGAAACAAAAAAGAGAAATATTATAATTGAATAGCGCATTATTTTTTAGCAAAAATAATTAAGTTTTTGGTTTAAAGCGTTCAAATGTTCCGTCTTCATAGAAATAAACTATTTCTTTTAAAGCAATTTTGCTTTTTGAGGTCATTATTGGACTGTTAATGACATTTTCTGTCAATTCCTCGCTTTTAGTTTTGGGAGTGTCCAATATTTCCTGATTCATCGTTTCGGATTTAAATAGACCAAGATCTTTAATCTCGCTGGGCAGGGAAGTGGTCGTTCCTAAAATTAACCATTCTAAAGCAACTTCATCAAATGACTCATAAACCTTCATTAAAAAATCAAGACTTGGTTTATTCCTTCCTGAAAGAATGTGAGATATGGCAGATCGTTGTACCCCAATTTTTGTTGCAAATGAGGCTGCAGACAAGTCGTGATTCGCCATGATTTCCTCAAGTCTATTGATTACTTCAGAAGTGTTTAACATTGTAAACAAATTTATTTGAACTGCAATTTAACCATATTATGGGACATGTACAAATAGGTTTTAATCTAATAATAATTAAACTTTTAATTCATTTATTTCTAACAAAATATTGATAATCAATTAATTATGTATAATTATTTTAAAAACAGTTACATTTGTATACAAAATGGCTTGCAGGTCAGCTTATTTTGTTTATCAATGTAAATCAATCTTGTTTATGATTGTAAACTTTGACTTGTTTACATTTGTATAAAAATTATAAGTGAATTTTATTGATCGTTATTTACCGCCGTCTAAATTCAATTCTGTTTTAAAGAGCTTACCCAAACAATTCAAATTATCAGTAATTGGAAAATCTGTTCTTAATCAACCCATTTATGGAATTAAAATAGGTTCTGGTAAGACGAAAGTATTGATGTGGTCACAAATGCATGGCAATGAATCGACAACGACCAAGGTCATTTACGACCTAATTCTTTCCTTAAGCGATTCGGGAGGGTCATTCTTAGTTGAAGGGCTAACTCTTTATATTATACCGCAACTCAATCCTGACGGCGCTGAAGCCTACACACGGTTAAATGCCAATGGGGTAGACCTTAACAGGGATGCCCTTGATCTTTCACAGCCAGAAAGTATCGTTTTAAGAAAAGTGTTTAAAGATTTTAAACCAGACTTCTGCTTTAACCTCCATGGACAAAGAACCATTTTTTCAGCAGGTAAAAAAGGGAAAACAGCTACGGTGTCATTTCTTGCCCCAGCTGCAGACCCAGAAAAGAGCTTCACTTCAGCTAGAACAATAGCAATGCAGGTCATCGCAGCAATTAACAATCAATTACAGCAAAGTCTTCCTGATCAAATCGGTCGTTTTGATGATACTTTCAATCACAATTGCGTAGGGGATTATTTTTCTTGCGAAGGGATTCCAACAATTTTGTTTGAAGCTGGTCATTATTCAAACGATTACAATAGAAATATTACTCGAAAATTCATTTTAGAAGCCCTTGAATGCGCCATTGATGTGATTCAAAATAAAACCTATTTGAATTATTCCGTATCTGAGTATCTCAAAATACCTGAAAACCATCAGGATTACGTTGACATTTTATGCAAAAATGTAACAATAAAAGAGGGTGATAAAGTATTTTATAATCAAGAAATGGCAGTCCAATTCATTGAGGAATTAGAGGGAGATAAAATTAAATTTCAACCGATTTTCCATTCCTTCGGAGACCGGATTGAACTGTTGGCGCATAAAACAATTGATTTTCAAGACAATTCTAGACCTTCAGTGTTTCTCTTTTCGCAAGGCGAGAATATTAATAATGAGGATTTTTGGTGTTTTAAATGATAATAAATCAAAAATTTTACCAATTTACCGATTTATAGTCAATATTTATGTTAAATTTGTCGCATAAATAATCCAAATGAATAAAGTAAAACTAGACGAGGTAGATCACCAAATTCTTGATATTCTAATTGATAATACACGTGTTCCTTTCACAGATATCGCAAAACGTTTGTTAATTTCTCCTGGAACTGTTCACGTAAGGGTAAAGAAAATGGAAGATGCTGGAATTATTAAAGGATCATCGCTTAATTTGGACTATGTTAAGTTAGGATATTCTTTTATTGCTTATGTTGGGATTTTTCTTCAGAAAACCCAACGTATCTCAGAAGTTTTGGTAGATTTGAATAAAATACCATTTGTCACTGTAGCACACATCACAACAGGGAAATTCAACATTTTTTGTAAGGTAAGAGCTCATGACACTAAACATGCAAAAGATATCATTTTTATGATCGATGATATTGATGGTGTTTCAAGAACAGAAACGATGATTTCACTAGAGGAAAGCATCAACGACAAGAAAAGATTAATGCACCGAATTTTTAATGATCTTTAATATACATAAACAAATCAATGGCTAGAAAACCTAAAATCGAGAGATTTAATGAACGTGTACTTTCTAAATTTCAAATTTACAATAGTCTTTTTCTAACCTTACCTTTTGATTCCATTCGTAACACTTCCGTTCTATTGCCCTTATTTGCGGATCATTGCAAAACGGGTTATGAACAAAATCTGAACCCGAAAGAGATAACAACTACTTTTTTCTCGCGCTACTTACCAGAATATGACAAAGAAAAACAAGTTGATCTCCTATTTCAATTCATTCAATTTATAGAGCGCCAAGTTGTTCTGTTTGATGCCATAGAGGATTCTGCATTCGGTTACGTCAATAACATGCACGGTAGGGGGACGCTTCGTCACATTAAAGAAGAAGCAACAGTCGACAATAAAATGGACGCGTTAAAAGATTATTTAAACCGTTTTAAGGTTCGAATAGTCCTTACTGCACATCCAACTCAGTTTTACCCTGGAAGCGTCTTGGGTATTATAAATGACCTTTCAAGGGCCATTGACATGGATAAAACCGAAGAGGTGAAACTTTTACTTACTCAGTTGGGGAAAACAAGGTTTTATAAAAAAACCAAACCTTCTCCTTTCGATGAAGCGATTAGTTTAATATGGTACCTTGAGAACGTTTTTTATCATTCTGCGAGTAAAATTTTCACTTACCTTCAAAGCCATGTTTTTGGCAAAGATCAATTGATTGACAATTCAATTTTTGATTTTGGATTTTGGCCAGGTGGAGATCGTGATGGTAATCCTTACGTTACTCCAGAAATAACACTAAAAACAGCTCAAAGTCTTAGGTTTTCGATACTGAGAAACTACTTTAGAGAGCTTAGAAAAATCAAAAGAAGACTAACATTTGATAATCTAGAAGACAAAGTTGATGCCTTAGAGAATGATCTCTATGCAATGCTGTTTTCTAAAACCAAGCCACAGTATTTTACTCTTGAATATTTTCAGGGTAAGTTAGAAGAAATTCATCAAATAATTGTCAACCAATACGATGGTTTATATGAGAATCTAATCGTTGACCTTAAGCATAAAGTTAAAATTTTTGGTTTTCACTTTGCAAGTTTAGACATTAGGCAAGATTCAAGAGTTCATAAAACGGTTTTTGATGAGATTTTTACACATCCAGAAATTTCAAAATATGTTGAAAATTTCCCGACTAATTATTACGAATTAGACACAGAAGCCAGATATGATGTTCTCACTAAAGTAAAAGGAGATGTACCATTTGATATTTTTGAGTCTACGATTACTAGAGAAACTCTCGGGAGTATTCGGGCGATGCGTGAAATTCAAAAGCTTAATGGAGAAAGAGGTTGCAACAGATACATTATTAGTAATTGTCAGTCACTCGAAAACATATTAGAAATTTTTGCCATTCATAAAATCTGCGATTGGGAACAACCAACAGTTGACATAATACCATTGTTTGAAACAATACCTGATTTGAATGTATGCGAAGAGATAATGAGGTCTTTATATGAAAATTCGGTATACAGAAATCACCTTGAATCCAGAGCCAACAAACAAACTGTTATGCTTGGCTTCTCTGACGGAACCAAAGATGGGGGTTATTTTATGGCGAATTGGAGTATCTACAAAGCAAAAGAGGATTTAACACAGCTTTCAAAACAATATGGATTGAATGTTGCCTTTTTTGACGGTAGAGGAGGGCCACCAGCACGAGGTGGTGGAAACACCCACCAATTCTATGCATCGATGGGTAATAAGATTCAAGCGGATGACATTCAACTTACTGTTCAGGGGCAAACCATTAGTTCTAATTTTGGAACGGAAGATTCTTGTCAATATAATTTAGAGCAACTTTTAAGTTCTGGAATTCAAAATCAAGTTTTTAATTCCGAACGAAGTAATCTCAACGATGACGACAGAGAAACTCTAACGATTCTTGCGAGCGAAAGTCATGATAAATATCAAAAATTCAAGTCTCACCCTGATTTTCTTGCTTATTTAGAAGAAATGACCACGCTGCGTTATTATTCAAAAGCAAATATTGGAAGTCGTCCTTCTAAGAGAGGCTCGGCTAGTAAGCTTAATTTTTCGGACCTAAGAGCAATTCCTTTTGTGGGAAGTTGGAGTCAATCCAAGCAGAATGTTCCTGGTTTCTTTGGGGTTGGAACGGCATTAAAATCATTTGAAGCAAATGGTGAATTTGATCGTGTGACTCAATTGTATGAAAGATGTTCTTTCTTTAAAACCTTAATTGCAAACAGCATGATGAGTTTAACGAAATCATTTTTCGCTTTAACAGCTCACATGCAAAACGATCCACGATTTGGCGAATTCTGGAATGTGATTCATGACGAATATCTTTTAACTAAAGAAATGATCATAAAGCTCACTGGCTTAAATGACCTAATGGAGAATGAACAAACAGGTAAGGCTTCGATAAAAGTTAGAGAAGAAATCGTGCAGCCGTTATTAACAATTCAGCAATATGCGCTCATGACCATACAAGAGTCTAAAACCACAGGTGCTGTCTCTGAAGAGATGATTTCGCTTTATGAAAAAATGGTAACAAGATCTTTGTTTGGAAATATCAATGCAAGCAGAAATTCTGCTTAGTCTTTTTGATAATAATTAAAAGCACCTTCAAAATAGGAGTCCTCGATTTGAACATCAATCACAGGGATTCCTATTTTTTTTAATAAAACAAACTTCACTTTCCCGTGGCTATTTTTCTTATCATATTTTAACAAAGCAAGTATTTCTTGAATGTCCTCTTTAGAAAAATCAACTTTTGGGAATAGATTTAAGAAAACGCTTTTGATTTCATCAACTTCAGAAGAACTGAGCTCACAGAGCTGACTGGCCAAATAGGCTTCTAGTATCATGCCTACTGCTATCGCTTCTCCATGTAGAAGTGCTGTTTTATTTGAATCTGTCAGAAAGAAAGATTCGATTGCATGACCCAGTGTATGTCCAAAATTTAAAATTTTCCTTCTGCCCATTTCATAGGGATCCGCAGTTACCACCTCGTTTTTTATCATTACGGAATGATGTATGTGTGGTAGAATATTTCCTTCTTCAAAATCTTTAAATTGAGATAATTCTCTAAAATAAGAAGCATCACAAATTAGACCATGTTTTAACATTTCAGAATAGCCACTTCTGTATTCATTTTTTGGTAAAGTCCTTAAGAATTCAGAATCAATAAGAACCAATTGGGGGTTTACAATAACACCAATTTGATTTTTAAGCCCTCCCAGGTCAACACCTGTTTTTCCACCAACTGAAGCATCTACCATAGAAAGCAGGGTTGTGGGGATGTTTACAAAATCAATTCCTCTATTAAAAGTCGATGCAACAAATCCACCAAGATCTGTGACAACACCGCCTCCCAAATTGATGAGCAAACTTTTTCTGTCTGCACCCATGTCGGATAGTTTCTGCCAAACAAAACGACAGGTATCCAAATGCTTATTTATTTCATTGGCAGGTATTTCGATCACAGGGACTCCCTTTAAATCTTCAAAATGTTCAAAAAAATAGGGGAGGCAAAAGTCTTTCGTATGATTGTCAACTAAAATAAAAATTGTTGAATAGGATTTGCTTTCTAATAAATTATTAAGCGCAACATATCCGTTTTCTGAGAAAGTCACTTCATAATTTGATCCCTTGATTGATTTTAAATTTTCGCTCATGTTTACAAAAATAAGTTTTTATTTTAATAAATTAATTGGGTGAATTTTAATCAGATAGATTCTTGCTTAATTGAATGATGTTAATCATTTCATCACAATTCTCTAACTCAACATTAATGTTTTTATCCTCCCAATAACCAGTTAAGTAATAAGTTTTACAACTGTCTTTTTCTCTGTCACTCTTGCCAAAATCAACACTGGCCATTTTTAAAAATGACCGGAATGCAATGGAATCAAAACTTGAAAACTCACTGCTAGTGTGGCCAACGGATCCCCAAGATTTTTTTGATATATTGCTTATTACACGATCATTTGGGCCATAATTACAACTGGTTTTTTTACCCTTCAAAACGAAAGACAGAAAAACCAATCCGACTGCAAACCCCATGAGATAATATCCAATTCTATAGATTAATTTCATTGTTATTTTTTTAATTCTAAAACTCTTTTATTGACAGCTGCCAAGGAAATTTCAACAATATGAATGTTTTCCTGAGGAAGTAGCGATTTAATTTTATCTCCCCATTCGATGAGACAAATCTGTCCGGAATCTAAATATTCCTCGACCCCAATATCCATTGCTTCTTTCGTATCTTCTATACGATAGAAATCAAAATGAAAAACATTGCCTTTTGAAGGACTTTTATATTGATTTATGATCGAAAAAGTGGGGCTGCTTATGTTGTCCATAACTCCCCATTCTAGGCAAAGTTGACGAATAAAGGTTGTTTTCCCAGCACCCAAATCCCCATTGAAACAAACAATCGGATGGATTAGTTTTTCATTTAGAAGTACAACAGCCTTATTGATCTCATTTAAACTGAATTCAATTTTCATGAAACAAATTTACGACTCTCTTGGCGTCATTACAACAAAGGGAACAATCATTTCTTCCATCGAGACTCCTCCGTGCTGAAAAGTATTTCTAAAGTGAGTCGCGAAGTGATTAAAATTATTTTGAAAGATAAAGTATTGACTTCCTTTTGCAAAAATAAATTTACTATTTAAGTGCTCAGCGGGAAGCATGAATTCTTTAGGATTAGTAACTTCAATAATATCTTTTGAATTGTGGCTAACGTTTCTTCCTGTTTTATATCGCAGGTTTGTGCCAGCGTCTTTTGTAGAAATAATTTCGGTTGCTTGATCAACATTTATGGTTCCATGATCAGTCGTTATCGCAAGTTTAAATCCTAGTTTCTGAGATTTTTGAATAATGTCAAGTAGGGGGGAGTTTTCAAACCAGGACAGTGTGAGAGATCGAAAAGCCTTGTTGTCGGGAGCAAGCTCCTTGATAATGTCCATTTCTGTCTTGGCATGCGAAATCATGTCAACAAAATTATAAACCACAACAAGCAGCCTGTCTTTACTGTAGTTTTGAAGATATTTATGCAACTCTTTTCCTGCCTTTAGATTTGTTACTTTCACATAACTAAATGGAATGTCTATATTCAGCCGTGATAGTTGAGCCTGAAGGAATTCAGATTCTTTGAGATTTTTCCCCCCTTCTTCGTTTTCATTTACCCACAAATCTGGATGTTTGTCTTGCATTTCCAATGGAGTAAGTCCTGAAAAAAGAGCATTCCTACAGTAATGAGTTGCTGTCGGCAACAGGCTAAAATATGTAGATTCCTCTTTCGTTACATAATAATTTTCTATAACTGGAGCGATCATTTTCCATTGGTCATATCTTAAATTATCAATCACTAGAAGCAATGTAGTATCCTTTGTTCCAGGCAATATTCTAGGAAATAACCTTTCTTTAAAAAGTTGATGAGACAACGTTGGTCCCTCATCATTCATCATCCAGTTCTTATAGTTTTGCGCTATAAATTTCGAAAACAAGTGATTGGCTTCTTTCATCTGCTCTTCAAAGATCTCAAGCATCCCGCTGCCTTCAAGTGTTTGGAGTTCCATCTCCCAATAGATCATCTTTAAATAAAATGCAGTCCAATCCTTATCCGTTTCAATTTCGTTTAATTCCAAACTGATTTTCCTAAACTCTTGCTGGTAGTTACTGATCGTTTTTTCTGCAATCAAGTTCTTGTGTTGAAATAATTTTTTAAGCGCCAAAAGAATTTGATGAGGATTAACGGGTTTAATCAAATAATCAGAAATCTTAGCGCCAATGGCTTCCTCCATGATCTGTTCCTCCTCATTCTTTGTAATCATGATAATAGGAAGATTAGGCAGAATGATTTTAAGCTCATTTAAGGTCTCCAACCCACTCAACCCAGGCATATTTTCATCGAGGAGCACTACGTCAAATGAGGTGTTTTTAATTAAAGACAAGGCATCTTGACCATTGTTGCACGGAGTGGTCTGATAGCCTCTATGTTCTAGGAAAAGAAAGTGAGATTTTAAAAGCTCAATTTCGTCATCTACCCAAAGAATTTTAATTGATGTCATAATGTATATCTTTGCATTTTAGAAAAACAATTTTGAAAACAAAAAAGGTTACTTTTTTAAACGATCCAATCTACGGATTTATTAGCATCCAGTCCCCATTAATTTTTAGGGTAATTTCTCACCCATGGTTCCAGCGATTAAGAAGGATTTCTCAAATGGGACTTTCTTCTTTGGTTTATCCTGGTGCACACCACACTCGTTTCGAACACGCATTGGGTGGAATGCACCTGATGCAAGAGGCGATTCGGGTTTTAAAAAAAAAAGAGGTTTCAATTTCTGATAAGGAAGCCGAATCTATGCAGCTCGCTATATTGTTGCACGACATAGGGCATGGCCCTTTTTCTCATACAACAGAAGCCACTTTGGCAGGCATAATATCTCACGAAGAAATTTCGCTCCACATAATGAACAAACTCAATGAAGAGTTGAAAGGAGCGTTGGATGTTGCCATCGCAATTTTCACCAATCAATATCATAAAAAATTCATGCACCAATTGATCGTTGGTCAAATTGATTTGGACCGAATGGATTATCTTAAAAGAGATAGCTTTTATTCAGGGGCAACTGAGGGTAATATTAATTCGAAAAGAATCATCGAAATGATGGCAGTGGTTGATGATCAGCTAGCGTTCGAAGAAAAGTGTATTTATTCTATTGAAAAGTTTTTAATGGCCAGAAGGTTAATGTATTGGCAAGTTTATCTTCACAAAACAAGTATTTCTGCAGAATTCTTGCTTGTAAAAATTCTGCAGAGAGTTCGTCATTGTTTTGAAAATGGAATTTCGCCATCGCTTTCGCCAGCACTGGGTTTTTTCATGTCACAAAAAATAGGTAAAAGTGATTTTTCGGGGGAAGCACTAGAAAATTTTCTCTCTTTGGATGATTCTGATATTATTCAGGGCTTAAAAACATGGCAATATCATGATGATTTTATTTTAAGTAAAATGTCTAAAATGTTAATTGAAAGAAACTTGCTTAAAATTAAAATTCAAACGTACCCTTTTGACCCATCTGAAGTTGATTTAAAGATTGAATTACTTAAGAATTATAGCTTTAAGGAGTCTGATTATCAGAATTTTGTATTTACGGGATCCATATCAAATCAAACCTATGTGCCATTAGATAAAGAGATATTGATCTTATTAAAAAACGGGAAACTGACCCGTTTGCAAGAAGCAAATCCTTTTTTTAGTTCAAATGAGCTTTCACAAATACAAGTGAAATATTATTTATGCTATCCAAGGAATACTAATTTGAGTTAAATTTTATACTTTTGCCACAATGAAATTTACTGCACAACAAATAGCAGTTCAATTGGAAGGTACAGTAGATGGTGATCCCAATGCTGAAGTATACCAGCTTTCTAAAATTGAAGATGCACAGAAAGGTTCTCTGACTTTTCTCTCAAATCCTAAGTACACCCCCTTTATATATAAGACAAAAGCTTCAGTAACCATTGTTAATGATGACTTTATTGCTGAAAGCCATTTAAAAACGACTTTGGTTAGAGTTAACAATGCTTATGACTCTTTTACAGTTCTCTTAGACTATTACAACAAAGTTAAAGTAAGCAAAAAAGGAATTGCTAAATCCGCTGTAATTGATGAGTCTGTTATCCTTGGAAAAGACTGCTATGTTGGATCCATGACTTGTATTGAATCAGATACTGTAATCGCTGATAACGTTAAAATATTTCCTCAAGTATTCATAGGTTCAAATGTGAGTATTGGAAAAGGCACGATTGTTTTTCCTGGAGCAAAAATATTAGACGACACGATTATTGGACAAGACTGTGTTATTCACAGTGGTGTTGTTATAGGAGCAGACGGCTTTGGCTTTGTGCCTCAAGAGAAGGGAGCCTACAAAAAAATTCCACAAACAGGAATCGTTGTTCTAGGAGACAATGTAGATGTCGGAGCTAATTCCACCATAGACAGAGCAACCTTAGGGGTTACCTCTATCGGTAATGGTGTCAAACTAGACAATCAAATTCAAATTGCTCACAATGTTGAATTAGGAGAAAACACTGTTATCGCTGCTCAGTCAGGTATCGCAGGCTCTACAAAAATCGGAAAAAACTGCGTGATTGGAGGCCAAGCTGGACTTGCGGGGCACATCACAGTAGGTGACAATGTTAAAATACAAGGACAATCTGGTGTGATCAGTAGTGTCAAGGACAATATGATCATTCAAGGAACACCTGCTTTCTCCTACAATGCATATAACAAATCTTATGTTTGTTTTAAAAACCTCCCTGATTTTACTAAAGAAGTAAATCAAATTAAAAAAAAACTTGACCTATGAATAACTCAATTACACTTCAGAAAACCTTATCAAAAGAGGTTGAACTGAACGGTGTAGGATTACACACTGGAAAACAAGTTAAATTAAAATTTGTTCCTGCGCCTGTCAACACTGGTTTTGTATTTGTCAGAACCGATGTAACTCCAAATGTTAAAATTCCAGCTGACATTCAGTATGTGATAAATACAGACCGAGGAACCAACCTTGAAAAGGACGGTTATAAAATACAAACTTCCGAACATGTACTTGCAGCACTTGTCGGTATGGGCGTTGACAATTGCTTTATAGAACTAGATGATTCCGAGTCTCCAATTATGGATGGTTCTTCTAAGTTTTTCGTAGAGGCTATTGAAAGTGCAGGAGTTATCGAACAAAGTGAAAGACGCTGCGAATATGTCGTTACAGAAATAATTTCATATCGTGATGAAGAAACGGGTAGTGAAATTACACTGATCCCATCCGATACATTTCAAGTAACAACCATGGTTGATTTCCAAACAAAAGTTTTGGGAACTCAAAATGCCTCTTTGGAAAATATTACTGATTTTAAAAATGAAATTGCTCCTGCTCGTACTTTTAGCTTTCTACATGAGTTGGAAATGCTCTTGGAAAATGGGCTTATCAAAGGAGGGGATCTAAACAATGCAATTGTTTATGTCGACAAACCGCTTTCAGAAAGCAATATGGATCGCCTTAAAGAAGCTTTTGGAAAGGAGAAAATATCTGTAAGTCCAAACGGAATCTTAGACAACTTAAGTCTACACTATTCAAACGAAGCCGCACGTCATAAACTTCTTGACGTTATTGGAGATCTGGCACTTGTTGGGGTATCCATCAAAGGAAAAGTAATCGCAATAAAACCAGGGCACAAAGTAAATGCTGAGTTTTCTAAAAAACTATCGCATATCATTAAACAAGAAAGAAGACACAACGTACCAAAAATCGACTTGAATTCCGAGCCACTGTTAGACGTTAACGATATTATAAAAATACTACCACACCGGCCACCATTTTTATTAGTAGATAAAATATTTGAGCTTTCTAAAACCCACGTAGTCGGTTTGAAGAATGTGACAATGAATGAACCTTTCTTTGCAGGTCATTTCCCCGGTGCTCCCGTAATGCCAGGTGTGCTTCAGATAGAAGCGATGGCTCAAGCGGGTGGAGTGTTATTATTAAATACAGTTCCAGACCCTGAAAATTATTTAACATTTTTCATGAAAATGGACAATGTAAAGTTTAAAAGACCAGTAAAGCCTGGTGATACACTCATATTTAAACTAGAATTAATCTCACCCATTCGAAGAGGAATTTGCCACATGCGGGGGTCTATTTTCGCAAATGGAAACTTAATGACAGAGGGAGAGCTGATGGCACAGATTATTAAACGTAAAGATTAAATGAAACAACCATTATCCTACATACACCCCCAAGCTAAAGTTGCTATAAATGTAGTAATCGAACCCTTTACAACAATCGATAAAAATGTTGAAATAGGCGAGGGGACTTGGATTGGATCTAATGTCACCATCATGGAAGGTGCAAGGATTGGAAAGAATTGTAGTATTTTCCCAGGTGCAGTAATCGCTGCAGTTCCTCAAGATTTGAAGTTTAAAGGGGAAGACACTTTGGCTGAAATTGGAGACAATACAACCATAAGGGAGTGCGTAACCATCAACAGAGGTACATCGGATCGTCAAAAAACAAAAATTGGTAAAAACTGCTTGATTATGGCTTACTGTCATGTTGCGCATGACTGCTTTATTGGAGATTACTGTATTTTCTCAAACAACAGCACTCTTGCGGGGCATGTAACCATAGGAGATTATGTCATTCTTGCAGGTCTAGTGGCAGTACACCAGTTTTGTACAATCGGTGACCATGCATTCATAGCTGGTGGTTCTTTGGTTAGAAAAGATGTTCCTCCCTACGTTAAAGCAGCAAGAGAACCATTGTCCTATGTGGGAATCAATTCAGTTGGATTAAGAAGACGTGGATTTACATCAGAAAAAATCGCTGAAATCCAGAATATTTATAGAATTCTTTATCAAAAGAAATTCAATAACAGTCAAGCTTCAGGAATAATCGAAGCCGAAATGGTTGCAACACCAGAGCGCGATGAAATAATCCAATTCATAAGTAGTTCACAAAGAGGGATTATGAAAGGTTATTTCCAAAAAAGCTAAACTATCATGGTATCAACATCAGACATTCGCAAAGGACTTTGTATTAAATATAATAATGATATTTATAAAATTATCGAATTTCTTCATGTTAAACCTGGGAAAGGACCAGCTTTTGTTAGAACAAAGCTTAAAAGCGTTACTACAGGTAGGGTCATCGACAATACTTTCTCTGCTGGTAATAAGATTGAAGATGTTCGCGTAGAAACTTCAAAATTCCAATTTTTATATTCTGAAGGTGAGTACTTTAATTTCATGAATGTAGTGGACTACAATCAAATATCATTAGATAAAAACATCTTGGATTACCCAGACTTGTTAAAAGAAGGCGAGTTGGTTAGCATCTCTATTAATACAGAAGATGGATTGCCGCTTTCTGTAGACATGCCTGCGAGTGTTGTTTTAGAAGTATCACACACAGAACCTGGAGTAAAAGGCAATACGGCAACCAATGCAACCAAGCCTGCTACGGTGGAAACTGGAGCGCAAATCAATGTGCCCCTCTTTATAAACGTGGGAGATAAAATCAAAATCGATACTGAAAAAGGGAATTATCAAGAACGTGTTAAAGAATAAGTCCTTCTTAGCTTAAGTCTTCTATAAATTCCATATTTTTACCCTAATAATAAATCCATAGAATGAGCGTATTAGTTAATAAAAACTCTAAAATAATAGTACAAGGTTTTACAGGCGGTGAGGGAACATTTCACGCCACTCAGATGATTGAATACGGAACAAATGTTGTTGGCGGAGTAACGCCCGGCAAAGGTGGGCAAACGCACCTCAATAAGCCCGTCTTTAATTCAGTAGTAGAAGCTGTAGAAAAAGTAAATGCTGACACCTCCATCATATTTGTCCCACCAGCTTTTGCTGCGGACGCAATAATGGAGGCTGTGGATGCAGGAATCAAAGTGATTATAACGATCACAGAAGGAATTCCTGTGAATGACATGACCAAAGTTGCTTCTTATATTAAAAATAAAGATTGTACTCTTATAGGACCTAATTGTCCCGGGGTTATCACTCCAGAGGAGGCAAAGGTAGGCATCATGCCTGGTTTTGTGTTTAAAAAGGGAAATGTTGGAATTATTTCAAAATCAGGAACACTAACTTATGAAGCTGCCGATCAAGTTGTTCGTCAGGGGTTAGGAATTACAACTGCTGTGGGTATTGGTGGAGACCCAATTATTGGAACAACCACCAGAGACGCCATGAAACTTTTCATGGAAGATCCTGAAACCGAATGCATCGTCATGATCGGTGAAATTGGAGGACAGTTGGAAGCCGATGCTGCGCATTGGGTTAAAGAAAATGGAAATCAAAAACCCGTTGTAGGATTTATAGCTGGTGAAACAGCACCTAAAGGGAGAACTATGGGTCATGCTGGAGCTATTGTCGGTGGAAAAGATGACACGGCAGAAGCAAAAAAAGAAATTATGAGGTCTTGTGGAATCCATGTGGTTGATTCTCCTGCAGACATTGGTAAAAAAGTACTCGAAGTTTTATCTTAACTATGATTAAATTATTAGAAAATAAAACAGCCATAATTACTGGAGCAACACGAGGTATAGGTCGTTCAATTGCATTAGTTTTTGCAAAACACGGATGTAATGTCGCTTTTACTTACAACAGCTCTACAACTGCTGCAACTGATTTGGAAAAAGAGTTGACTGCTATTGGTATTAAAGCAAAATCCTATCAGAGCGATGCAGGTGATTATGATCAATCGCAAAAACTAGTTGAACAGGTCATAAAAGATTTTGAAAACGTTGATATTTTAATAAACAATGCAGGAATTACCAAAGACAATTTACTAATGAGAATTGGTGAAGCTGACTTTGATGAAGTAATTGAAGTAAATCTCAAGTCCGTTTTTAACATGACCAAGGCCATTCAACGTACCTTTCTTAAACAAAGAAGTGGTTCACTGATACATATGAGTTCGGTGGTAGGGTTAAAAGGAAATGCGGGTCAATCAAACTATGCTGCTTCAAAAGCAGGAATTATTGGATTCTCTAAAGCAATTGCTTTGGAGTTAGGCTCAAGAAACATAAGAAGCAATGTCATTGCCCCTGGATTTATCGAAACCGAAATGACCGATAAACTCTCTGAAGAAGTGGTTCAGGGATGGAGAGATGGAATTCCACTTAAAAGAGGTGGAAAACCTGATGATGTTGCCAATGCTTGCGTATTCCTTGCTTCTGATATGTCAGATTACATAACGGGACAGGTCTTGCAGGTCGATGGTGGAATGCTAACTTAAATTAATTTTAAATCTATATCATGAATAAATTACCAAAAATTGGATTGCCAATAATCTTATTGGTTTTTGTATTAATAATCTTCGTCTCTAAATCTTCTATCAACATAGGATATGGGGAATCAGGAGTGCTTTTTAAAACCTTTGGCGGGGGTGTTGATACTGAAAATCCACCGATAGGGGAAGGATTTCACATTATAGCGCCTTGGAACAAGGTTTACGTTTATAATGTAAAACAACAAGAGGTTTTTGAAAGTAAAATGCAGGTATTGTCTTCAAATGGTCTAGAAATCAGCCTAGATATTTCTGTGCTTTATCAGCCGAAAGTTTCAGAACTAGGGCTTTTACACAAAACCAAAGGAGAAGATTACCTGAACATTATTATCATTCCTCAAATTCGTGCAGTTGCTAGAAGTGTTGTAGGTCGTTACACGCCAGAGCAATTGTATTCTACCAAAAGAGATGCGATTCAAAATGAAATTTTCGAAGAAACTAAAAAAGTAGTCGAAAACCAACACGTTCAGTTGAATGCTGTTTTGGTTAGAGATGTTACTTTACCTATTGCAATTCGAGAAGCAATCGAACGTAAACTAAATCAAGAGCAAGAAGCTTTGGAATACGAATTCCGTATAGAAAAGGCCAAACAAGAGGCAGAACGTCAACGTATTGATGCAGAAGGAAAAGCGACTGCAAACCGCATCCTTAGTGCCTCTTTGACCGATAAAATTCTTCAGGAAAAAGGAATTGAAGCGACCATTAAATTGTCAGAATCTCCTAATTCTAAAGTTATTGTGATTGGAGGCGGTGAAAGTGGATTGCCTATTATTCTTGGTAACCAGTAAATTTCTAATTTTTTTCATCAATCCCTTTTTTGTTTTATACAGAAAAGGGATTTTTTTCTATTTACCAAAGCGAAAAGAGTACTAAATTCTCAGTAGATTTTATTTAATTTGGAATCGTGAACGTATCTTAAACAATCGAGAGTACCCTTTTTTTGTTTTTTGAAATCAACTCCCTGAATTTCTTTGAAAAAAGCCCTTTTAAACATGAAATAATTGCATTACCAATGGAAAGGAGTTAACAATACACAAGGAAATTGCTAAAAAACTCAACTGCAAAATCTATTTTGTACACCCCTAGATTAAGTGAATACACGAACAAACTGATCAGACAATATTTCCCTAAAAATAAAACCTTAGAAAACATGCCCTAACAAAAAATAATACAAACAATGAAACTACTCAACAACAGACCCAGAAAAAATGGGATACAAAAATCAAAATGAAGTCTTTTATCGCTATTTAAATCAAAATTCAAAACTTGCACTTGCTTGTTGAATCTACCAGGTTGAATTTCTTCAGATCAATTTTTCAATTTCAAAAAAAATATTATATTTGCACCATGCAAAACATAAAATTACATACACATCAATTTTCAATCGCTCAAGTGAGGTGAGAAAGTTGTGTATTAACAATATTTTTAAAACCCGTTTGAGCACCAAGCGGGTTTTTTTTTTAATAAAATTTGATAAAAATGATTAAAATTGCAATTCAAAAATCAGGGAGACTTAATATTGATTCTTTAGAGATTCTTAAGCAATGCGGGATCTCCATAGACAATGGTAAAGATCAACTTAAGGCTGCGGCAAGAAATTTTCCTTTAGAAGTGTTGTATCTGCGAAATGGAGATATTCCACAATACCTCAGGGATGGGGTCGTCGATCTAGCAATTATTGGTGAAAATTTGATTCATGAGAAAGGAAAAGGAATCGAAACAATCGAGCGTTTGGGTTTTTCTAAATGTAGGGTAAGTATTGCACTCCCAAAGGAAGTTGAATTCAATAACATCAAAGAATTGGACGGAAAACGCATTGCAACTTCATATCCAAATACGGTAAAACGCTTTTTTGAAGAAAATGGAATTGCTGCGGACCTCCATATTATTAATGGATCGGTAGAAATTGCTCCAAACATTGGATTGGCAGACGCGATCTGTGATATTGTTTCCAGTGGAAGCACTTTGTTTAAAAACAATCTTAAAGAGGTTGTTAAAATAATGGAATCAGAAGCCGTTTTGGTTCAGGCACCCAATTTGTCCCCTGAAAAGAATAAATTGATTGAAAAACTTCGTTTTCGCTTAAGAGCAGTACTAAGGGCTAAGAAATCGAAATATATTTTGCTCAATGCACCCAATGATAAAATTGAACAAATAAGTAATATTTTACCAGTGCTTAAAAGCCCAACGGTATTGCCTTTGTCACAAAAAGGGTGGTCTTCTTTACATTCAGTTATAGATGAAGGTTCATTTTGGGATGTTATCGACGCTTTAAAAGAAGCAGGAGCAGAGGATATATTGGTATGTCCTATTGAAAAAATGGTACTATAATGAAACAATACAACAACCCAATCAGATCAGATTGGAAAAAATTAACCGCACGAGCCTCTGCTACCTATGCTTCATTAGAGCCCTTGGCCAAAGAGGTTTTTGAAAACGTAAGGCTTAATGGAGATGCGTCATTGTCTGCCTATACCTTAAAATTTGATGGTGTTAATTTGGATTCTTTTCAAGTGAGTCCGAACGAAACAGCAGCTGCAGAATCGCGTGTACCACAAAGCCTAAAAAATGCCATTGAAATCGCCAGAAACAACATTCTGACATTTCACAAAGCACAAAAAACAACAACCGTAAAAGTTGAAACACAAGCAGGAGTATATTGTTGGCAGAAAAAAACACCCATTGAAAAAGTAGGACTTTACATACCTGGAGGTTCGGCACCTTTGTTTTCTACCGTTTTGATGTTGGCTATACCCGCAAATATTGCAGGCTGTGAAGAGATTGTATTGTGTTCACCACCGGATAAAAATGGAAATCTTCCCGATGTGATCCTCTATACAGCCAAGCGCTGTGGCGTAACCAAAATTTTTAAAGTAGGAGGAATACAAGCCATTGCTGCAATGACTTTTGGAACAACAACCATTCCTCAAGTAGACAAGATATTCGGCCCAGGAAATCAATATGTGACCGTAGCCAAACAATTAGCAACACAATATCATGTAGCGATTGATATGCCAGCTGGTCCTAGTGAATTGATGGTCGTCGCAGATGAAACTGCCGATCCATCTTTTATCGCTTCTGACTTGTTGTCTCAAGCAGAACATGGACCAGACAGTCAGGTGCTGCTGATCACAACTTCCAAAGCCATTGCAGAGGAAACGCAAAAAGCAGTGCTTTTACAACTGAAAAATATTGAAAGAAAGGATATCGCCCAAAAAGCATTAGATAACTCAAAAATCATTGTCTTTAATGACAACCAAACGGCACTAGATTTTGCCAACCAATATGGTGCGGAGCACTTAATTGTCTGTGTTAAAGAAGAAGAAGAATTCATTGAGGGAATAAAAAGCGCTGGTTCTGTCTTTATTGGGAATTATACCCCCGAAAGTGCTGGAGATTATGCCTCGGGAACCAATCATACTTTGCCTACAAATGGCTATGTACGCCAATACAGTGGTGTGAACTTAGATAGTTTTTTAAAGGCAATTACTTATCAAAAAATAACCAAAGAAGGTTTGATGAACCTCGGTCCTGCAATTGAAGAGATGGCAGCCGCCGAAGGACTTCAAGCGCACAAAAATGCAGTAACACTCCGGCTTAAATCATTGAAGAAATGAAAGGATTAGATTTAAAAAAACTGGTACGACCTTTGGTGCTTAAGATTGCACCTTATCGATCAGCAAGAGACGATTTTGAAGATTTTGAGGCTCAAAATATTTTTTTGGATGCCAATGAAAACCCTTTTGAAAATGGCTACAATCGATACCCTGACCCGCAACAACGCAAGTTAAAGCGCAAATTGGCAGAAATCAAAAGCGTTAATGCAGATCAGATTTTATTGGGCAATGGCAGCGATGAAGTATTGGATTTAATCTTTCGTGCGTTCTGCGAACCCTCGCAAGACGAAGTGATGCTATTGCCACCCACCTATGGTATGTATGAAGTACTTGCAAAGTTGAACGACATCAGCATTCAAGAAGTTTCTTTAAACGAGGAATTTCAATTGGATATTAAAGCCATAAAAGCAAGGGTAAGTACTAAAACAAAAATCATTTTTGTTTGTAGCCCCAATAACCCTTCAGGGAATGCTTTACCTCTAAAAGAAATTGAAAGTCTATTTGATTTTTTCGATGGATTGGTTGTTCTTGATGAAGCTTATGTTGATTTTTCAGAACAAGAAGGCGGCTTGTCTGTATTAAATAAATTTCCAAGACTGATTGTCTGTCAGACGCTCTCTAAAGCCTATGGATTGGCTGGAATACGCTTGGGCATGTGTTTTGCTAATGCAGCAATTATCTCCGTTTTAAACACCATTAAACCACCTTATAATATCAATGTCCTGACACAAAGTGTTGCTTTTGATGGTTTAGAGGATACTCCGGCCATTGAACAGCAAATTCAATTGATTGTTTCGGAGCGTATAAGAATGGCCACTGCTTTTTCAACACTTAAGTTTGTAATAAAAGTGTTTAAAAGTGATGCCAATTTCCTTTTAATAAAAGTCGATGATGCCAACAAACGCTACGATGCGCTTGTAAAACAAGGAGTTGTAGTTCGGAATCGATCCATGCTTCACAATTGTGAAAGCACTTTAAGAATTACGATAGGAACCCCAGAAGAAAACAACAAACTAATGAGCATTTGTAAAAACTTAGATCAATGAAAAAAGTATTATTTATCGATCGCGATGGTACGCTAACACTAGAACCAAATGATTTTCAGTTGGATTCATTTGATAAATTAATTTTTTATCCAAATGTCTTTCAATACCTTTCCAAAATCGCAAAAGAATTGGATTATGAATTGGTTATAGTAACCAATCAGGATGGATTGGGAACTTCTAGTTTTCCCGAAAACACCTTTTGGCCTGTTCATAATTTTATATTGCAAAGTTTTGAGAATGAAGGAGTCGTTTTTGATCAAGTTTTTATTGACAAGTCCTTCCCTAAAGACCAACAACCGACCAGAAAGCCTGGCACTGAGCTGCTAAAATCATACATTGACAACCCAGCCTATGACCTTGAAAACTCCTATGTGATTGGAGACCGCCTGACGGACATGGAGTTGGCAAAGAACCTAGGTTGTAAAGGAATTTTGATCGATACCGATACAGAAAGGGGAGCCGCAGAAGTGACTGATGCTGCTTTGGATCCAGTCATTGTTCTTAAAACACAACTTTGGGAGGAAATCTATCAACGACTGTTATTAAGAGACCGGAAAGTAACCTTAACCCGAAATACAAAAGAAACAAAAATAGCAATTGCCTTAAACCTTGATGGTTCAGGGCAAAGCACCATAGACACTGGCATTGCTTTTTTTGATCACATGTTAGATCAATTGGCACGTCACGGACAAATGGACATTAGTATCCAAACACAAGGAGATCTGGAAGTCGATGAACACCACACCATTGAGGACACCGCGATTGCTTTGGGGGAAACCTTTGCATTAGCCTTGGGCAATAAGCTGGGAATTGAACGTTATGGCTTCACCCTGCCTATGGATGATGCCTTGGCACAAGTTGCCATAGATTTTGGTGGGCGGAATTGGTTGGTTTGGGAAGCTGATTTTAAAAGAGAAATGATTGGTAAAATGCCAACAGAAATGTTCTTTCACTTTTTCAAATCCTTTGCTGATGGTGCCAAAGCCAATATAAACATAAAAGCAGAAGGAAACAATGAGCACCACAAGATAGAGGTGATTTTTAAAGCCTTTGCAAAAGCAATTAAAGTAGCGGTAAAGCGAGATTCGAGCAAAATGATCTTGCCTTCTACAAAAGGAATGTTATAAATGAAAACAGTTATTATAGATTATGGTGCTGGTAATGTAAAAAGCCTGCAATTTGCTCTAGAACGATTGGGAGTAGCCGCGCTATTGACCAAAGTTCCTGAGGAAATACTCGCCGCGGACAAAATTATATTCCCCGGACAAGGAGAGGCGAAAAGTGCTATGACCAAGCTCAAAGAAAACGAATTGGATCTTTTATTAAAGGATTTAAAACAGCCTGTATTGGGAATCTGTCTCGGCATGCAATTATTTTGTTCACATTCTCAAGAAGGGGACACCGAGGGTTTAGGGATTGTTTCTTCAGAGGTTGTGCGCTTCCCACTTACGGTCAAAGTGCCTCAAATGGGATGGAATCTGGTACAACACAATCAAGATGGATTGTTTGATGGAATTTCAAAGGAATCATATATGTATCTTGTTCATAGTTATTATGTTCCATTGATAAATGAAACCATTGCTCGAAGTGAATATTCCACACTTTATAGCGTTGCAATCCAAAAAAACAACTACTATGGCGTTCAGTTTCATCCCGAAAAAAGTGGGAAACCTGGAAGCCGTTTGTTGGAAAACTTTTTAAAACTATAATTTATGAGAATCATTCCAGCGATTGACATCATTGATGGGAAATGCGTCCGACTTTCAAAAGGAGACTACTCCACCAAGATTGAATATGGAGCCTTCCCTTTGGAAATTGCCAAATCGTTTGAAGCCCATGGCATTGAACATTTGCATTTGGTCGATTTGGATGGGGCGAAGGCTAAAAAGATCATCAATTACAAGGTTTTGGAATCAATCACAAAAAACACCAGCCTGAAGGTCGACTTTGGTGGAGGAGTTAAGACCGAAGAAGATTTACACATCGCCTTTGAATCCGGAGCCAAGCAAGTAACTGGAGGAAGCATAGCGGTTAAGGACCCTGCGCTTTTTAAACAATGGATAAAACAATACGGAGCTGATAAAATCATATTAGGTGCTGATGTAAATGATGAAAAGATCGCGGTAAGTGGCTGGCTGGAGACCTCTACCATGGATTTAATGCCCTTTTTAGCCGATTACCTAAGCGCAGGTGCAGAATACGTAATTTGTACTGACATAAGCAAAGATGGAATGTTAGCAGGTCCCTCATTTGATTTGTATGAAAAAATATTAAACAAAAATGATCTCAATTTAATTGCTTCGGGTGGTATCGCTGATTACAATGAATTGGGGCGTTTATCTGAAATGGGCTGTGAAGGCACCATTATTGGAAAAGCCATTTATGAAAACAGAATTACGCTCAAACAATTAGAACAATTTATTTTAAATAGTTAAAATGTTAACCAAAAGAATCATTCCTTGTCTCGACATCAAAGACGGTCGCACAGTCAAGGGAATCAATTTTGTCAACCTCAGAGATGCCGGTGATCCGGTCGAATTGGCAACCCGTTATACCCAAGAAGGTGCAGATGAACTTGTTTTTTTGGACATTTCGGCGACCGAACAAAAACGCAAAACCCTCGCTGCTTTAGTACTTCGAGTGGCAAAAGCCCTAGACATCCCCTTCACAGTCGGTGGTGGGATAAGCAGCGTTAGTGACGCGCGCTTGCTATTGCTCAATGGCGCTGATAAGGTTTCGATTAATTCCGCTGCTGTGAAACGCCCGGAACTGATCAATGAATTGGCAGCAGCATTTGGAAACCAATGTGTAGTGGTTGCAGTGGATGCGAAGCAAATTGAAGGAGAATGGATCGTGCATTTGGTTGGTGGAAAAGTACCCACCAAAATCGATCTTTTTGATTGGGTCAAAGAAGTGGAGATGCGTGGTGCTGGTGAAATCTTGTTTACCTCAATGGATCATGATGGTACTAAAAATGGTTTTGCCAACGAAGCTTTAGCGAAAATAAGCAACAGCATCAACATCCCGATCATCGCCTCTGGAGGCGCAGGAGAAATTCAGCATTTTATTGATACCTTTACGGAAGGAAAAGCGGATGCTGCACTGGCTGCTAGTGTTTTTCACTTTGGTGAAATCTCTATTCCTGCGCTTAAAAATCAATTAATTAAAGAAAAAATAGCAATACGCCCAGCATGATAAATCCTGATTTTAATAAAAACCCCAACGGCCTAATTCCCGCAATTGTTCAAGACGTTCAAACCCGAAAAGTATTGATGCTTGGGTATATGAATGCCGCCGCATTGGCAGCAACCGAGAGCTCGGGCAAGGTTACTTTTTTCAGTAGAAGTAAAAACCGCCTTTGGACAAAAGGGGAGGAGAGTGGTAATTTTCTTATGCTTGAGTCGATTGCGATAGATTGCGATAAGGACACTTTACTGGTCTATGCAAAACCCTTGGGCCCCACTTGTCACACCGGTACTGACAGCTGTTGGGGCGAAGAAAACACTGCCAATTATGGATTTCTATCCGAATTGGAAGCGGTGATTCAAGATCGAAAAGAAAACCCAGATGACGCCAGTTATGTCAATTCTTTATTTAAAAAAGGAATTAACAAAATCGCTCAAAAAGTTGGTGAAGAGGCCGTTGAGACCATAATCGAAGCCAAAGATGACAATGACAAATTGTTTCTTTCGGAATCTGCAGATTTACTTTTTCACTATTTAATTTTATTAAAAGCCAAAGGTTTTGGCTTGGCCGATGTGGTGAAGGTACTCGAGAATCGTAAGAAATAAACATTAAAAAAATATGACGAAGATAAACTCCGATATTTTTTCATTTTTTAAAGAATTAGACCAAAACAACAACCGCCTTTGGTTTGAGGCAAATAAAAAGCATTTCAAATCTCTTGAGGCAGAAATGAAAGTCTTTAGTGCGCAATTGGAAACCGAAATGAACACTTTTGATCGAATCGAAAAGACTAAAATTTTTAGAATCTATCGTGATGTTCGTTTTTCAAAAGATAAAACCCCTTATAAAACACATTTTGGTGTATCCTTTCACCGAGAAAAACCAGCCTTGAGAGGGGGCTATTACCTTCACATCAAGCCGGGGGATAGTTTCCTCGCCACTGGTTTTTGGAACCCTAGCAAAGAAGATCTTTTTCGCATCCGAAAGGAACTTGAAGTCGATGCCACTGAATTCAGGGGGGTAATCGCTGATTCAAAGCTTACAAAATCATGGGGCAAATTGACTGGAGATGTCCTAAAAGTGGCACCCAAGGGGTTTTCAAAAGAACACAAAGACATTGACCTTTTGCGTCAAAAGCAATACTTGTTCCTACACAAATATACCGACTCAGAAGTTTTGTCTGACGGATTTTTAAAAGATGTGGCGCAACGTTTTAATGCCATCCGTCCGTTTTTCGACCTGATGAGCAGCGTGCTCACTACCGATCTCAATGGCGTAAGTCTTCTAAAAGACTAAGGCTGCGATTTCGTAGACAATACAAAACTGTCAAAAACAGGCGCACCTCCATTTTTTACCACTCCTTTCAGCAAATCACCCGATGTAATGCCCGTAGCAGAGAAATAAGCTATCGGTCCTTTCACCAAATCATCAAGGGTTAGGATTTCCTCAAGATTTGCATTTTCGGCGCTTAAAAGGGCTATTTCTGATTTAAACTGCGGTGCACGTTTCCCCATAAATCCCCCCTCCAAAGCTTTGACGGCACAAGCAGTCAACACGCCCTCTGGTGTTCCACCGATTCCCATCATGATGTCAATGTCTGTGTTGGGCAAGGCTGCGCGCAGTCCTCCCAAAACATCTCCTTCCGGATAAAGGACCGTTTGTGCTCCTGCAGCGTTAATCTCAGCTTTTAACTGATCATGTCGGGGTTTGTCCAGTACAAAGACCCGAAGTGATGTGATGGGTTTGTCTAATGCCAATGCCACCGTAGCCAAATTTTCTGCTACGGATTTGTTGATATCGATGGCGTGTTTTGCTTTTTTTCCTACAATGATTTTTTGCATAAAAAATGAAGCTCCTGGATCCCAAAGGGTTCCTTCGGGAGCCAATCCCATCACACAAATGGCGTTGGGAAGATCAGCTGCCAGAAGGGCTGTTCCTTCAATCGGATCAACTGCAATGTCAAGTTTTGGTCCGTTTCCTGTCCCCACTATTTCGCCGTTAAATAGCATGGGCGCTCTGTCTTTTTCTCCTTCTCCAATGATCACTTTTCCTTGAAAGTCTATCGCATTCAACGCCAAACGAAGGGCGTCTACTGCTGCTTTGTCTCCCGCTTCCTTGTCTCCTTTGCCAATAAAATCAGTTGCTGCCAATGCTCCGGCTTCTGTGGCATGCTGAAAGGCTTTTAGTAAATCCTTCATTTAGTCTATTTTGTTACCTATTTAGCTTTTGTTCAAATAGTTGTGATTGATCCTTAAAGCGTTTGATCAGCATATTTATCATGCGTTTGTTTAGGGCAGGGGTGTTTTCTAAGTAGGCGTGGTATTCTGTCAAAGTAAAATGCCCAATGACCATACCCATCAAGGAGTTTCGAAGTTTTTGATCTTTGTTGAGTGCGTTTTCAATGTAGTCCAACTTTTTTTCTAAATTTAAATTATAAAACACCCCTTTCCATTTGGCAATGTAATTGTGAAAAGCAACCACAAGCAAAGGGTTTTGGAGTTTTAATATCGGTCGGAGGGTATTGTTTTGAAAACGTTCTTCAGCACCCGTTGCCTCAAAAGTCTGATGTTTTTTGATTTCTGGACGTATGCGAAGCAAATCGTTGTTTCGATCGTTCATGGTCTAATTTTATTGCTAAATTACAATGGTTCAGCCTGAAAGAAGAACAGATAGTAGGGGATTTTTAACGATCTTGTTAACAGTTTTGACTATTAATCTTTAATTCTCAAAGAATTGGCGGGCAGCAGAGGCTTGATTAATTGCACCTACAGTACTTTTTTGACCATTTCTGTTTCTTGCATTGGAAAGACATGTCCTTTTCTTCCCACAGTGTGTAGGGTGAATTTGGTATTTGAAAAATACTTTTGCACAAAAGCGACATTTGGCACATAAGAAACGAGTTAATCTTTACAGCCATGCA
>JAFMCL010000008.1 GCA_017857815.1 Flavobacteriaceae bacterium
AAACGTCTGGTTTAAACTGAATCACAATCTCCTTTTGACCTTCATCAAAATCTTTGGTAAATCCAGTGTGAGGTAAATAAGAGCCAATCAAAATTAAATCCCCATCCTTATAGTTCGATAGGTGGGTTCCAACCTGTCGTTTCCCAACACCCGAGTTTATATAAACCAACTCAACTTCTGGATGATAATGCCATCTTAATTTTTTCTGATTTGGAGTGTTCTTGTCGAAAAACGCACACTTATAAGAATGTCCCAAATCGGGTGAAATTGCTTCATAATCTGCCTTTAATTCCATAATTATAATTATGATATAAAATTAAAAACTATATATGATTTTACCTAAGAATAAGTAATGCAATTTGTAATCGACAAATTTGTACAATAGCGATTGCTTTTCTATTCATTTTAAGGGTTATTCCTGGTGAAATAATGAAAATAACGTAAGTCTATATGGTTAGAATTGTTTATTGAAGAAAATCTGGTAAAACGGGTGTTAATGCTTAACCTTTTATAATAAAAATCTAGTGTGAAATAAAACTATAGATAGCGGCTTAAGCCAGAATTTCACTCTATTTAAAAAATTACGTTAGGAAATCATGGTCGTTATTAATCTAAAAAAAATATTATATTTGATATAATATATCTTTATGAAAAGAAATCTTTTACACTTCAAATTTCCGAAAGGGGTGCAAAGCTTCTGTGTTAATGGTGTCAGTTATACGCAGGAATCTTTTTTGTTGGCACAAAAAAAAGAACGTTTTAGGAGCCGAAACGGGCGTTTTGTGAAAAAATCAAACTTCTAACGTTCGATACTCTTTCTCCAAAGATTTTGTCATTAAATTTAATAAGGTAACTTTACTATTATGGTTTCTACGGACAAAGCTTCTCTTTTAATTGTTTCCTTTTTTTATGGGATGACTTTGTTTTCTGGGTATTTCTTATTCTCTGGCTATCACGACCAGTCCAAAATCGAACTAGAGAGGTTAATCGTCTCAATAGACAACCATGGCATTGACCTTCAAAATAATAGCCTTTTAATTCAAATAGACAACGGAAAAGGGAAAATATCTCAAAAACTATTTGATTCTAGTTCCGTAGTAGACGTTTCTCTCTTTTATGAAGGAAAAGGTTACAAACTAGATTGGGTTACCGAAACCAACAAAATCGTTTCTGGCGAAGAAGTCATCACCACCAAACTTTGGTACTCTCGTAAACAAAAATAACAATGGGTTATTTCCTTAGAAACATTATCGTTTATGGAGCCATTGCATTTTTGGTATTGGTTGTCTACAAAGCCATTCGCGATTTAAAAAAATAAACGCTTATTCTCCCCCTAAATCATTATCTTTTTTTTTAATCTCATTATCTTTGAAAAAAAATATTCTTTGAAAAACAAAAAGCCTGATCAGGTCGCATGGGACGAAAAACAAGGGGAATACATCGCCCGATTACTTCCCTATGCTTCAGAAGTTAGCGGTCCTGTTATTGATATTCCCAACGTAGATGCCTTTAAGAAAAAAGGAGTTGACAAGGTCTCCAAACAACTTCAAAGTGAGCTTGTAGAATTGCAAGACAAGATCAAGTCTTTTGTAAAAGCTGCATCCGATACTCAAAAAGTATATTCCGCAAAATTTAAATTTGAACCCTTGGTTGGGGAAACTTACTTTTTATATCAAGGAGAAAAAGAAGAGTACCTTTCTTTAATTCCTCCTGAGAGTTGGAAAAAAGAATTCATAGGGGCCTATCGACTTAATTCCGAATACAAATGGGATAATATCACTTGGCCAGCTATCTAAAATTTTGTGTCGAAAAGCCTTTACCCTCCAAATCAAATGCCAACCCGATTCCCAAAAAAGTAAAATCGCCTAGGATATTTTTATAATGGGGTGAACTGTTTTTCCAGCCTTGCACCAAGCAGCTACTAAAAGCTTCCTCTGAACGCGTATCTCCACAGCCTGTGATATTTTCAAACCAAGGTGTCATCGCAATGTTTTCAGAAATTCCAACATATTGATTTCCCTTTTTTACCCAAGGATTAATCCCCATTTTTTTTGCACGTGTTATTGGATTAAGTCCCTCGTGGTCTGTATGAGAATAGAACTTGTGTTTTACCATATTCTCACTGTGATGCTGCGCCAAGCGCATCAAGCTGTCAAGAAGTAGTAATTTGGGAAGCCCTTTTTCAACCCTCAAATCATTGGTCTTTTCGAAAATCATTTGTCTCAGAAGGGCGATGTCTTCCTGTGCGCTAGCAAGGTTTTGGTAGATAAATAGAATAAAAAATAATACAATTGTTTTTTTAAACATAATGAGGTTATTTAAGTAGGGTTGGTATCCTTCGCTCAAAATTAGACAATTATCATACGGAATCCCTACTTTTGTTTAACATGGCAATAGAAGAAACTCCCAGACAGAAAAAAATTGGAACCGCATTACAGCAAGAAATGGCGAATATGCTACAACAGGCGATACGCGATCAAGGCGTCGCAAATTTAGTACTATCCGTTACAAAGGTTACGGTGACTGTAGACCTTTCTCTCGCAAGAATATACCTTAGTATTTTTCCTAAAAATAATGCTGATAATTATCTTGAAGGCATAAAAGGAAATGCTTTTCAAATCAAGCATGACATGGCACAACGAATGAAAAATCAGTTGCGCCGCATGCCCGAGTTTTCTTTTTATCTCGATGATTCTCTAGACTATATTGAGGCTATTGACGATGCTCTTAATCGTCCTGAAGACCCCATTAACAATCCAGAAATACTTGCTAAAAGAAAAAAAATATAATCCAATGAAGGTGGCATTCAAAATTGCATGGCGCTACTTTTTTTCTAAAAGCCGACAAACGATAATCAACCGAATTAATGCCATTGCTCTAGTCGTAATCGTCGTTGCCACTGCTTCTCTTTTAGTTGTCTTAAGCGCTTTTTCTGGGCTAAAAGATTTTGGGCTCTCGTTTTCAAATGCTTTTGATCCTGACCATAGGGTTACTCCTGTTCTGGGGAAAACATTAACCCTCGATTCCATCGCTTTAAACCAGCTTCATTCAATTAGTGAAATAAAAGATTTCGCCCCAATTCTCGAGGAAAAAGTGTTTTTATCTTTTGAAGAAAAAAACCAAGTTGCTTATCTCAAAGGTGTAGGAAATGATTACCTCAAAGTAATTCCTGGAGATTCTCTTGTAGCAATCGGCGAATGGCTTGTTCCAGAAACAAATGGTGTGGTTGTTGGTTATGGAATTGCAAGTGCGCTTAGTCTTGGCATATATGACTACAGCTCCTTTCTAAACATTAGCATTCCCAGAAATAAAACAAAATCAACATTTGGGAATAGTCCTTTCCAAAGTGTTTCGTCTGTTGTTATTGGACTTTATCAAATAAGTGAAGATCTCGACAAGAAGTACGTTTTTACACCTATGGCATTTGCGCAAGAATTACTTCAGTATCCCGAAGGTGTCTATTCGGCAATTGAACTCAAAACAAAACCGGAAACCGACATTAAGCAATTAAAGCAAAAAATTGAAAAAATCCTTGGGAAGGAAGTTGTTGTCAGGGACAGAATTCAATTAAATGCCGCGCTTTACAAAATGCTAAACACAGAGAATTTGTTTATCTACCTCATCTTTACGCTGGTTCTCATTATTGCTTTCTTTAATGTTGTCGGTGCTTTGATCATGATGATCCTTGATAAAAAACCACAAATGCGAATCCTTGTAGCAATGGGGGCTAGACCCAAAAATTTAAGACTAGTTTTCTTTTTATTGGGCATGATAATTACGGTCATAGGTGGACTGGTTGGAATAACTTCCGCCAGTATATTGATTGCCATCCAATCTGCGGCTCCGTTTCTTTATGTCCCTGGAACTTCTTTACCGTATCCCGTTAGTCTTGAATTTAAAAACCTAATCCTTGTGTTTTTTACACTCGTATTGTTGGGTAGTATTGCCTCCTCGTGGGCCAGCCGTGGTGTTGGGAGTAAAAGCCTAGGGGAAAATTAAACCCATTCAAGATCTTGAACCTCGTTTAAAACACGATCAAATGCTGCAAAAACATCATTTGCATCATCAGAAGTTACCATCGCTGTTCGATAAGGTTTAAAATTAGGAATGCCTTTAAAATAGTTGGTATAATGTCTACGAGTTTCCAAAACACCTAAAATTTCACCCTTCCAATCGATGGCCATTTCAAGGTGGCGGCGCGCGACGGCAACGCGCTCTTTTAATGTGGGTGGGGAAAGATGTTCTCCTGTCTTTATAAAATGTTTTACCTGGTTAAAAAACCAAGGATTTCCGATACTAGCCCTTCCAATCATTGCCCCATCAAGCCCATATCGATCTCGCATTTCAATTGCTCTTTCTGGAGAATGAACATCTCCGTTTCCAAAGATCGGAATATGCATTCTGGGGTTGTTTTTTACTGCAGCAATGGGCGCCCAATCAGCATCTCCTTTGTACATTTGAGCGCGGGTTCTCCCATGAATTGAGATGGCCTTTGCACCAGCGTCTTGAAGTCTTTCCGCAACCTCAACAATCTTAATTGATTCGTGGTCCCAACCCAATCTGGTTTTGATGGTTAGCGGCAGGTGGGTTCTTTTAGCCATTTCCTCAGTTAACTTAACCATTAGGGGAATGTCTTTTAGAATTCCAGCCCCAGCGCCTTTGCTAACCACTTTTTTTACCGGACAACCAAAGTTGATGTCAATAATATCCGGTTTTGATGCCTCGACAATTTCCACGGAGCGCAGCATGGAGTCCAAGTTGGCTCCAAAAATCTGTATTCCAACAGGACGTTCTTTTTCGTAAATGTCTAATTTTTGAACGCTCTTCGCCGCATCTCTAATTAATCCTTCACTAGAGATAAACTCAGTGTAGACTACGTCTGCGCCGTTTTCTTTACAAAGTGCACGAAAGGGCGGATCACTGACATCCTCCATGGGCGCTAGTAAAAGAGGAAATGTTCCAACCGATAAATCACCAATTTTAACCACTTCTATTTTTTTACAAAAGTAACAAAAAGACTATCGATAGCAACAAGCTTATTTTAAGTCAAAGGTGGTGGTGATATTGCTAACAAAATCTGTGTCCCAAATTTCGGAAACAACCCCATTGTCTAAATAATAAATTCGCGGTGGAGAATCGCCAATTAGATCAAAAAATTGATTTACATCAATAAAGTCATACGGAAAAGAGGACTGAGTAAGTGTTTCAAATTCTGAAACTGTCGTTGCACCTTCTTGATAAAAAAGAATATACAGATCCGGAAAGTTTGAGTGATTATTCTTGAGTTTTCCTAATTCAACTGCAGCCTCCTGGCAATGTTCACAATCGAGATTAAAAATTGCGACCAAATTTTTACCGTTGGTCAGGTCTACTCGGCCTTTAGGCTCAAACTTTGTAAACGTTTCAAAAGGGAAGTCCTCGTGGTTGGGCATGGGCAAAATGAACCACATGCTCAAAATGGTGATTGACATAAACCCTAAAACAATTGATTTAGAAATCGTTTTAACTTTTGCATATTTAAAAATCACAAAAGCAACAATCAACATTAAAATGTTTTTTATAATCGATTGTTCGGGTGTCATGGAGATCATTTCGCCAAAACATCCACAATTTCCAGTATCGCCAATAGCCCACAAATAAATCAGGTGGGCAGTAAATCCACCCAATAAAACAAAAGTAAATCGCATCAATTGTTTGGCGTAGTAAGGCAAAATAATCAATACTCCTAGCCCAAATTCTAGCCCAATAAAAAACCGTGCCATGTACCCAGCGAGTGCTCTATTGGCAGCAAGTCCTTGGTCCATCAAAGTAATTTCAAAAAAGCCGGGACCAACCGCTTTAGTATAGGCAGAAAATAAAAATGTAACGCCTAATAATATTTGAAGAATTCGAGTTAACTGTTTCATATCGTAATAAATTTCCTTGTTAAAATTAACTTTTCTAAACTAAACAAAAAAGCAACCTTACAAATAAGTATCTTTGCGTCCTATAGATGAAATGAGTTGATGAAACACATCCGAAATTTTTGCATAATTGCCCATATCGATCACGGAAAAAGCACTCTTGCTGATCGTCTGTTAGACGCAACAGGAGCTGTAACTGATCGTGAAAAACAAAACCAATTGCTTGATAACATGGATTTGGAACGCGAACGGGGTATTACCATTAAATCCCATGCAATTCAAATGGAATATAACTACAAGGGAGAAACATACGTTTTCAACCTTATAGACACTCCGGGTCACGTAGACTTTTCCTATGAGGTTTCCCGATCAATTGCTGCTTGTGAAGGTGCCCTTTTGGTCGTCGATGCTGCGCAAAGCATTCAGGCACAGACAATTTCAAACCTTTATTTGGCTCTTGAAAATGATTTGGAAATTATTCCTGTGCTGAATAAAATTGATCTTCCTTCTGCAAACCCTGAAGAGGTTACTGACGATATTGTCGATCTTTTGGGATGTAAACCTGAGGATATTATTCCGGCCTCTGCTAAAACAGGCTTAGGAATCGAAGAAATACTCAATGCAATCGTAGAAAGGGTTCCTGCCCCAAAAGGAAACATAGACGCTCCTTTACAAGCCCTTATTTTTGATTCTGTATATAATTCTTTTCGAGGGGTTGAAACTTACTTTAGAGTGATTAACGGGCAAATTAGGAAAGGACAAAAAATAAAATTTATTGCCACGGGCAAAAGTTATTTTGCTGACGAAATTGGTACTTTAAAATTAAAACAAGATCCTAAAAAAGTAATCTCTGCCGGCGATGTAGGCTACCTCATCACGGGAATCAAAGAAGCAAAAGAGGTTAAAGTTGGAGATACTCTAACAGATACTGACCACCCAACCACCGAAATAGTTGCTGGATTTGAAGAGGTCAAGCCAATGGTTTTTGCAGGTATTTATCCTGTGGATACCGAGGAGTATGAAGACCTGAGGTCTAGTATGGAAAAGCTCCAGCTCAACGATGCTTCCCTCGTTTTTTTACCCGAAAGTTCGGCAGCACTAGGATTTGGTTTTCGATGTGGTTTCCTTGGAATGCTTCATTTAGAAATAATTCAAGAACGATTAGAGCGTGAGTTTGACATGACTGTTATCACTACCGTTCCAAATGTTTCCTATCATGCCTTTACTCGAAAAAATCCTGATACGATTATTCCCGTTAACAATCCTTCTGACTTGCCTGATCCTTCTTTTATGGAGCGCGTTGAAGAGCCCTATATCAAGGCTTCGATCATTACAAAAGCAGATTTTGTTGGCAATGTGATGTCTTTGTGTATTGAAAAAAGAGGGGTGATTACCAATCAAACCTATCTAACGACCGAGCGTGTTGAGCTAAGTTTTGATATGCCTTTGGCAGAAATTGTTTTTGATTTTTATGATCGACTTAAAACCGTTTCGAAGGGCTATGCTTCTTTTGACTATACGCCGATCGGAATGCGAGCCTCAAAATTAGTTAAAGTTGATATTTTACTTAATGCGACTCCTGTAGATGCTCTATCCGCCTTAATTCACGCGGACAATGCTTATAACATTGGGAAAAAAATGTGCGAAAAGCTCAGAGAGCTAATCCCAAGGCAACAGTTTGACATCCCAATCCAAGCAGCTATTGGTGCCAAAATTATTTCTCGTGAAACAATCAAAGCACTTCGTAAAGATGTTACGGCAAAGTGTTATGGTGGTGATATTTCCCGAAAAAGAAAACTACTTGAGAAACAGAAAAAAGGTAAAAAGAAAATGCGTCAAGTGGGAAATGTAGAAATTCCTCAGCAAGCGTTTATGGCCGTTTTAAAGTTGAATGATTAAATTTACTCCTATTAAACCGCATCTTAAGCTTTCTGTTTTTTATCTTTTGTGTTTAACTCAGCATCTGTTTGCTCAAATCCCTGAGTCTACAGTTGAGGGGCAAAAAGTTCCCCAATCACAAATTAAAAAAAAGGGTAAACTCTATTTTTATTGGGGTTGGAATAGGGGTGCATATTCCAAATCTGACCTCCGGTTTAAGGGAGAAGGTTATGATTTTACGCTCAATGATGTTGTTGCAAAAGATCGGCAGACAAAGTTTAGCCTGGACAGTTATCTAAATCCTGGAAATATAACACTACCTCAATTTAATGCTCGAATAGGATATTTCTTTAAAAACAATTGGGACATCTCCGTTGGTACAGATCACATGAAATATGTCGTTCAGACACAACAAACAGTAAGGATTTCAGGAAACATAAACAACTCCAATTCTCCATATAACGGATCGTACAACAATGATGACATTGTGTTGACTGAAGACTTCTTGTCTTTTGAACACACCGATGGTCTTAACTTTGTAAGTGCTGAAATCAAACGTTTTGATAATATTCTTGATTTAAATAAAGTTCAAGTCAACCTAACGGAAGGTTTCGGTTTAGGGTTTCTCCTCCCAAGAACCAATTCAATGCTGTTAAGCAAAGAACGATATGACGCGTATCATTTGTCTGGTTATGGAATCAGCTCAATGGTCGGTCTTAACTTTTCTTTTTTTGAAAAATTCTTCGTCCAGACTGAGTTCAAGGGCGGGTACATTAGTATGCCCAATATTAGGACGACAAACTCCAAAGCGGACAGCGCCAGTCAGGGATTCTTTTTTAGAGAAATTACATTATTATTTGGTGGTATAATCAACCTTAATTAAAGGGCTTTAAAGCAATTGTACAGTGCGTTTTTTTAATCCCATCGCTTTTAGTAATTTTGTTTTACTTACTTGCAAATCTTGAAAAAAACAACCTGTCTCATTCTTTTAAGTGTTTTTTGCTTTTCACTGTTAAAGCCTATCTTACCCTATTTTGAATATGTTTTAGATTATGACTATATCGCCACAATTCTTTGTATAAATAATGAAAAACCTGAATTAAAGTGTAATGGAAAGTGCTATTTAAAGGATCAGCTATCCAAAGTAAACAATAGCGGTGAAAAGGACAATCAAAGCCGGCCCAAAATTGAATTTAAAAAGTTTGTTTTCAATGAATATAATTCTTTTAGGTTAAATGGCGTTTATCGATTATTAGATAAAAAAAGGGTTTGGATACTTCCAATTTCTATCTATTCGAGTTGGTTAAAAACCATTGTCCCTCCTCCCAAAAGTTAGTTAAACCAATCGTTTGCCTTTCAGTGGGCAATGAAATTCTTACATCACTTTCGGTTTAATTAATCACTAAATAATGAAAAAAAAACTTTTACCTATTTTCGGGTTACTACTGCTTGTTAGCACCCCTAATCTTGCACAAGACAATTTATGGAGTTCATCAAGACCTGATGGTCATGCTCCAATAAGCGTGATGGGAGACCACCTTCACAAGAAAGGAGAGTTTATGCTATCCTATCGATTCATGCAGATGAAAATGGAAGGCAACCTCTCTTCATCGGAAAGCATAAGCAATTTGGATATATATCAAAACTATATGGTTGCTCCTCAGGCAATGCACATGAAAATGCACATGTTAGGTTTCATGTTTGCACCTTCAAACAAGCTTACCCTTATGTTAATGTTTAATTTCCTTAACAATGACATGGATCTAAAAACAAAAATTGGGGTCGATTTTACAACAAAATCTTCTGGTTTTAGCGATCTAAAGTTTGGCGGTTTGCTCAAGCTGTGGAACAAAAACAAACAGACTTTACATGCTAATTTTGGACTGTCCCTCCCGACAGGAAATATTGATCAGCGCGATGATACTCCTATGATGGCAAACTCCCCTTTGGCCTATTCCATGCAGTTAGGGAGTGGCACAGTTGATCCGTTTCTGGGAGGAACTTATTTGGGTCAGGGAAATAAAAGCTCATGGGGAATTCAGTCTGTTTTTGATTTTAAGTTGGGTGAAAATGCTGAGAGCTACACAAGAGGGAATCGATTTAATTTTATCAGTTGGTACTCTCTTAAATTAACACAAAATATTAGTGTTTCCAGCAGTTTAAGCTATTCAAAAATTACAAAAATAAAAGGGAAAGATCCTGATCTAAATCCAATGATGATGCCTTTATTTAATTCTTTAAACTCTGGCAGGACACAATTCGATTTAGGGTTGGGAACTAATTTATACTTCCCAAAACTTAAAGGAATACGATTCAGTGCTGAAGTAAAGAAACCACTAAGCCAAAGCGTAAGTGGTATCCAAATGAAAAACAAACTTTGCGCTGTTTTTGGGGTTCAATATGCTTTTGCAAATAAAAGCAAAGCACCCGAGAAAAAGTTGTAAGCCCAATGGCGGTTAAAAATAATTTAACCGCCATTAATTTTATAGCCCAAATACTAGTTTATCTGATTTACCTTGACCATCACATGATAGCGCGGGTCGTCAATGTTTTTTTCAATTACCTTTTCCAGTCTTGGTGAAGCCTTAATCATCAAGTTTTGACATTCCTCACTAAGATGTTGAATGGTTAGGGTTTTACCTAGCGCTTCATATTTATCAACCATTTGATAAAGAGCTTCCAAAGCAGAATGATCACTTACCCGAGACTCCATAAAATCAATTCTCACATTTTTAGGATCATCATTCACATCAAATTTGCTTTTAAACTCTTGTATGCTCCCAAAAAATAATGGGCCCCATATTTCATAAACCTTTGTTCCATCGTCTAAAAAGTGTTTTCTCGCTCGGATGCGTTTCGCATTTTCCCAAGCAAAAACTAGTGCGCTTATTATAATTCCTGCGATTACGGCAACGGCAAGGTCAAAAATTACAGTAAGCGTTGAAACGCTGATTAACACCAATGCGTCGCTTAGAGGGATTTTATTTAATATTCTAAAACTACTCCAAGCAAACGTTCCAACGACGACCATAAACATCACACCAACAAGGGCAGCGATGGGTACCTGCTCAATCAAGCTAGAAGCAAAAAGTATAAATGCCAAAAGAGTAAGCGCTGCCACAATTCCTGACAAACGATTTCGCCCACCAGATTTGATATTTATAATGGATTGTCCGATCATCGCACATCCTCCCATTCCTCCAAAAAGACCTGTGATTATGTTTGCGCCTCCCTGAGCCACACACTCGCGGTTTGCGTTCCCTCTTGTTTCTGTAAGCTCATCGACAAGGTTAAGGGTCATTAGAGACTCTATAAGGCCAATTGCCGCGAGAATGATTGCATAGGGCGTTATGAAACTAAGGGTTTCCATATTAAGTGGAATTTTAGTAAAAATATCCGTTTGAAATTGTGGCAAACCTCCCTCTAATCCTGTTCCTCCGCCATCGATAATAAAGCTTCCTACGGTAGCTACGTTCATGTCGCTCAACAAAACAATTGCAGTAACCATTCCTATTGCAATCAAAGCTTCTGGTAGTTTCTTGTTTAGTTTAGGGAGAAAAAACATTATCCCCATGGTCAAAAGTACCAAGCCAATCATCATAAACAAATCTATTCCTTGCAACCATTGAGAGTTACCATCAACTACTTTTTTAAACATCCCCAATTGAGATAAAAAAATCACAATGGCCAGTCCGTTGACAAATCCCATCATTACAGAGTGTGGAATTAACCTTACAAATTTTCCTAGTTTTAATAGACCGACGACCGTTTGGATAGTTCCCATTAAAATAACTGTGGCGAAAAGATAATACAATCCAAGGTTGTCCTCTGCAGCCCCCATACTGTTTCCTGTCGCAACAAGGCTAACCATTACTACGGCCAACGCTCCAGTGGCGCCACTGATCATTCCAGGCCTACCTCCGAAGATTGATGTAATCAAACCAATCATAAACGCAGCATATAGTCCCACAAGAGGATCTACCCCCGCCACAAAGGCAAAAGCAACTGCTTCTGGAACAAGAGCAAGCGCTACGGTTAAACCGCTAATAATATCGTTTTTGACGTTGGGAGCGGTGTCTTTAATAAGCTTTATCATATGTATAGAAAAACTGCAAGATTAAGGCTTTTTATTCAAAAATAAGTTATTAAATTTGAGAGATTGGGGAAGTAGGAGTTCGCCTGTGGCTGTTTTAATTAGACATAAAAACTATGAGAATATTTTCTACCCTTCTAATGTTATTGTTTTTAAACCTTGGCCTGAGTCAAGATTACTCCAAAGAGCTATTTGTTCAAAACAATGATACCCTGCCCTATCGAATGTTATTGCCTAAAGATTATTCTCCGCTTAAACAATATCCAATGATTGTTTTTTTGCATGGTTCGGGGGAACGAGGTCGTGATAACGAGGCGCAATTGGTTCATGGAGATTGGCTCTTTAAAACAACCGATTTTAAAAATAATTATCCTGCGATTGTTATTTTTCCACAGTGTGCAAAAAACAAGTTTTGGGCCAATCGTTCTGCTTTAAAAAGTGATCATAATGGCTCCTATCACTTTGAGGGAACTTTAACTCAAAATACGATTCTTGATCAATTGGAATCATTGATCGAGCAATTAGAAAATACGCTTTCAGTAAATAAAAAGAAAATATACATCGGCGGGTTGTCAATGGGTGGAATGGGAACCTTTGAAATGGTCGCTAGAAATCCAACCAAATTTGCTGCAGCATTCCCAATTTGTGGAGGAACAAATGTTCGCTTTGCCAGTTTAATGAAAGACACTCCCTTTTGGATTTTTCATGGAGAAGCAGACACCGTTGTGCCAGTAACTTATTCTAAAGAAATATATGAGGCTTTGAAAGCTTTAGATGCTGAAGTTGAGTTGACGCTTTATCCTGAAGCTGGGCACGACAGCTGGAACAATGTTTTTAAAGAACCTGGACTTATGCCTTGGGTTTTTAAACACTCGCGCTAGTTCAATCAAATGGAAAGTGTTGTTAAGGATTATGCGAAAAAAGTAATCCCAAACGCTAAAATAATTAGAGTGGGGCAAAGCTCAAATACGATTAAGGTTTGGGTCAATTCCCCAGCCATAAATGGAAAAGCAAACAAAGCTGTGCTTAAACTTTTAGCAGATCATTTTAAGGTGAAATCCAAGGAAATATCGATTCTAAAAGGTGAAAAATCTCCAATGAAAATCATTCGTGTTGATTCTGTAAATTAATTTGGGAATTGAAGGTCGAATTTATATCTTAATACCTTTCTAAATTTATTATAAAAATGCAAGCTTTTAAAAAAATTCTTATCGGTTTTGCTTTCTCTCCAAATCTCAAGGCAAATGTCTATGAAGCCTTACGAATGGCTTTCTTTTTTGATGCGGAATTAACCTTTGTACATGTAGGAGAAAAGACGCCAGAAAAAGAAACCCGCTTTGAGAGATTGCTTCATTCTTGTACCATCCAACCTAAAAAAATTTCTATTCACTGGAAACAGGGAAAGCCCATACAAACACTACTTCAAGCTTGTGATGATTTTGAGGTAGATTTATTACTCCTCGGGGCACTCAAAAGAGAAAACGTTTTAAAATTTTATTTGGGTTCTATTGCCAGAAAAATAACGCGGAAAGCAAAGTGCTCTGTAATGCTCTTAATTAATCCGTCTGTAGAACGACACCCCTGTGAACACATTGTCGTCAATGGTTTTGACAGTCCCCAAACAAAAGATACCATAGAAGTTGCGTTTATTGTTGCCAAGGCATTTGGAACTACCAAGATCACACTTGTAGAAGAAATAAGCCGATCTAAAGTTGCCGTAAGTGTAGATGATGACCGAAGTTTGCGTAAGGCAACATTAAGAAAAGAACGACTAAGAAGGCAAGAACAAATTCGAGTGCGTGATGTTGTAAAAAAACTCCCCGCCGAAATCAAAAAAGATGTTAATTGGGTCACCCAAAGTATTTTTGGTAGAAGGGGATATTCCATTGGCCACTATGCAAGAATTGTGAGATCAGACCTTTTGATTATGAACGCCCAAGAAAACTCAAGTTTTTTTGATCGTTTCTTTCCGCGTGACTTGGGTCATATTTTAGCCGAATTACCCACAGATGTGTTAATTGTTAATTCCAAGAAGCGTGCATAAAGTCAGTCCTATTAAAACCTTTTTCACAGGTCTTCCAAAAAACATCTTTTCGGGATTTGTGGTTTCGCTTATTGCTCTTCCACTAGGGCTAGGCCTTGCAATTGCTTCTGAGGCTCCTCCTATGGCGGGAATTATTTCTGCCATTGCTGGTGGGGTAATTGTTTCGATTTTGGGAGGTTCAAACCTAACCATTACTGGTCCTGGCAACGGGTTGGTAATCGTAATCTTGGCGGCTATTGTCGGCCTTGGAGGCGAGGATCTATACCAAGGTTATCTTTTCACACTTGCCGCAATTATGGTTTCCGGCTTATTCTTATTTCTTTTTGGGATTTTCAGACTTGGAGGATTAAGTGAATTTTTTCCCTCTTCTGCCCTTCAAGGGATGTTGGCCGCCATTGGGGTAGGAATTTTAGCAAAACAGTTTCATGTGATGCTCGGATTTACCTCCGTAAAAGGCGATACGATCAATCAACTAATTCTTTTTCCTGATTCCATAAGATTACTATTTACAAGCTCTTCTGGCCAAGTTGTTTTGGCTGCTGCCATTGGAATACTAAGCCTGGTGTTTCTCTTTTTATATTCTAGAATAAGAAATCCTTTATTTCACCTTATACCAGCTCCAATGTGGGTTGTGGTTGGCTCTATTGCCGTATCCTATTATTATGAGTTTGTACTTAACAACCCAAGCCCTTTAAGCCCAAATTTAATGATTCTACTTCCCGAAAATTTATTGGGTTCTATTCCAAGTCCAGATTTTGGAAAATTGTTTAGTATCGAGTTTTTTGGTTTCGCATTATCCATCACCCTTGTTGCCGTAATTGAATCCCTTTTAAGCATAAAAGCTGTTGATAAACTCGATCCGCTCAAAAGAAGGTCGAACATAAATAAAGATCTTAGAGCATTAGGGGTGGCAACGATGGTGAGCGGATACTTCGGAGGATTAAACGTAGTTACGGTTATTGCCAGGAGCTCTGTCAATGTAAATAATGGGGGAAATAATCGTTCCGCCAACTTCTTCCACGCCGCTTTTTTAATTGCTTTTATTCTGCTTTTTGCGCCTCAAATTCAAAGAATTCCACTTCCCGCTTTGGCAGCAATATTGGTTTATACTGGCTATCGATTGGCCGCTCCAGAAAATTTATTAAAAATATATAAAATCGGAAGAGAACAGGCTTTCATATTTATCGTTACTCTTTTTGCAACGCTTTTTACCAGTTTAATTAGTGGAATTCTGATTGGTATTGTCTCTACTTTTTTGATTCATCTGGTGTTGAACAAAAGTAAAAATTTATTTAGTCGAAATTGGCTTAAGCCAAACGTGCTGATGTATCTCGAACAAGGCACAGGAAACTATTATGTTAGTGTGAAAAACTTCTGTAGTTTTTTAAACTTTTTTAAGCTGAAAGCCAAATTGGATGAAATTCCCGAAAATGAGCATGCCATTGTTGATTTTTCGCTTTGTGAGTTTGTAGATCATACTGTAATGGAGGGGTTGAGCGACTACAGCAGAAGCTTTTCTAGAAAGGGTGGTAACTTTGAAATTATCGGCTTAGATATACATGCTGCTGAAACTGATCATCCTTTTGCCGTTCGGAAAACACTTCCAGAGCGTTCGTTTCTTAATTTTAGTCTTTCGCTAACCAAAAGACAAACGCTTTTACAAAAACTTTCTCAAAAATTAGATTGGTTTTACCTTCCAGACCCCATTGATAGTTTTGGAGATCTAGATCGATTTTTGTTTTTTAAAACCAAATCCATTAACTACAAATACAATAATTTAAATAGCAAAAATGATGAATCTCAACTTTTTGATTTGTCGTTTAGCGAAGGTGCGTTTATTGCTAAAGAGGATTTAAAATCTACATTTTTACAAGTTAAATCTCCAATAGAAATGCCTGTTTTTGTTCTGAACAAAGAAAACATAATGACCTCTATTTTTAATTTGGTCGGGTTTGAAGACATCAACTTTAAGGAACATCCTGATTTTTCAGGAAGATTTCACCTCAATGGTGAAAACAAAGAAGAAATTAAATCCTTTTTCTGCGACGATATTATCTATTTCTTTGAAAGTCACCCTACCTACTATTTGGAGTCTAGGGGAGACAGTCTTCTTATAAAAGACAAAGAAAGGTTGGCCAGTATTCAAGAAATAAAACGGATGATGGCTTTCTCTGAGGAGCTCTTAAGAATATTACGAAACAAAAACGTTTAGATTAAATGCCCATATTCTGAAATAACATAAATTTATATATTAATTAAAACATATAATCTTATGAATGTGATTTTGAAATTCCTCTTGGCTTTTGTCGTTGGTTTTTCCTTTGCCTCATTAGAAGCGCAAAAAAAGACCATTGGTTCTGTTGAAAGACTTTCTGCGGAAATTGAGCAATTTGTTCCTCAAGATGCCATAATTGAAATTCTTGCCGAGGGATTTGACTGGTCAGAAGGTCCAGTTTGGGTCGAAGAACTCGGTGCTGTGTTATTTTCGGATGTGCCTAATAACACCATTTATCAATGGGATGAAAAAAAAGGGCTTCAGGTATTTAGAAATCCAAGTGGGTTTACCAATATTGTTCCCAACTCCAAGGAGCAGGGTTCTAATGGCCTAACGCTAGATGCAAACAACAAGTTAATTATCTGCATGCATGGCGATCGAAGAATTGCCAGATTAGACGATTGGAATAAAAATGATTTTACAACAGTCGTGGGAGAGTTTGAGGGAAAGCTTTTTAACAGTCCTAATGATTTGGTCTATTCGAGGAATGGTGATTTATATTTTACGGATCCGCCTTATGGTTTTAAGAATGGCGACAAAGATTCGCTTAAACAAATTCCTTTTAATGGTGTTTATAAGCTTTCTCAAGCTGGAAAATTGTCCTTACTCGTTAAGGATTTAGAGCGCCCTAATGGAATCGCTTTGTCAAATGACGAATCAATCCTTTATGTTACAAATTCTCATGCGGGTAATCCTGGAATTATGGCTTATGAGTTGAAAGCCGATGGCGTGAGTAATGGTCGTCTTTTCTTTGATGGAAAAGCTTTGTCTAAAAAGGATAAAGGAAGTTTTGATGGTTTAAAAATTCATCCTTCTGGTACCATTTTTACAACTGGTCCTGGAGGTGTATTGGTAATTAATGACAAGGGGACACATTTGGGAACCATTAGAACTGAAGTTCGTTCCGCAAACTGTGCTTTTAGCCCTGACTTTAAGACCCTTTACATGACATCTGACAATTATCTTACTCGTATAAAATTATGATTTTACACACCATTGAGTGCGGTAATTTTAAACTCGATGGCGGTGCTATGTTTGGTGTTGTCCCCAAGCCTCTTTGGGAAAGAACAAATCCTGCAGATGCGCAAAACAGAATCGAGATGGCGGCGCGATCTCTACTAATTGAAGATGGAGATAGATTGATCCTAATTGACACAGGGATGGGAGAAAAACAAAATGAAAAGTTTTTTGGTTATTACGCTTTGTGGGGGGATTTTACTTTAGAAGGTTCTTTAAAAGCGAAGGGGTTTCATCCGGATGATGTCACCGATGTTTTTTTCACACACTTGCACTTTGATCATTGTGGCGGTGGTATAAAAAAGAAGGAAAATGGAATCCTTGAAACAACTTTTAAGAACGCAACTTACTGGTCACACAAGGGTCACTGGGAATGGGCAATGAAACCTAATGTTAGAGAAAAAGCATCTTTTTTATCCGAAAACATCTTACCGATTAAAGAATCTGGTCAGTTAAAGCTCTTGGAGGGTGAGGACTTTTTAATGAAAGACACGCCGCTTGGATTTGACATAATAATCATCAATGGACATACCGAAAAACAAATGTTACCTGTTATAAATTATAAAAATGAAACCGTTGTTTTTGCGGCAGACTTAATCCCAACTGCTGGGCATTTGCCCATTCCGTATGTGATGGGTTATGATACAAGACCACTATTGACCCTAGAAGAAAAAGAATATTTCCTTAATCTTGCAGAAGAAAAAAAATATTTGCTTTTTCTGGAACATGACCCCAACAATGAGTTGATCTCGTTGCGTCAGACCAAAAAAGGAATACGCTTAAATGAACAACACCGTCTAAATTCTTTTTTTTAAATGAAAAGTAAATTACCTCGCCTTAAAAAAAGTGTTTTTCTTTTGCTTGCCCCTTTCGTTTTGTCCTGTGTAGGATTAAAGTTTACAGCAAATGAATTAAAAATACCCCCTAATTTCGAAGGAAAAAAAGCAGCTCTTAATGACGCACAAAAGAAACATTGGCACCTATTAGATTTGGCAAAAGACAGTGTTCCTGGAATGAGTGTGGAGCGTGCTTATAAGGAGTTAATTAAAGACAATAAAGGCGAGAAAGTCATTGTTGCTGTCATTGATTCTGGCGTGGACATTGATCATCGTGAATTGAATGAATCCATTTGGGTTAATTCGGGAGAAGTTCCAAACAATGGCATAGACGACGATAATAATGGTTACATAGACGATATTCACGGGTGGAACTTCTTGGGAAAAATTACTAAAGAAAACATGGAAGTTGTTCGGTTACAGAAAAAAGAAATTCCTGGGTCTGATGCCTTTAATAAACTGGAAAAAGCCAGAAAAGAAAGCCTCTTGAAAAAAGAACTTGAGCTTGTTGAAATCAATTATATGATTGACAAAGCAAAAGTCTCGGACAGTATTTTAAGCATTGCATTAAACAAAAAAAGCTACTTACTTGAGGAGGCTGAAGAAATATCTCCCAAAACCTTTTCCGTTATGGAAGCGATAATATTTCAACGCTTTTTAACAGAGAGAAATCTAACGCTTAATAAACTTAAAAAATATGCTGAGGGCACAAAAACCGGAATTGAAGCACATTATAACATTGATTTTGACGGTCGTTCTTTGTTGGGAGACAACCCGGAGGACATCGATGATCTTGGTTATGGAGATCCTAAGGTGATGGGGCCTGATAAAAAAGATGCTGATCATGGGACACACGTGGCTGGGATTATTGCCGCTAAGAGGGATGATAATTCGGGCAGTAAAGGAATTGCTAAGAATATCGAAATAATGGTTTTAAGGGCCGTTCCTGATGGGGACGAATACGACAAGGATGTTGCTCTTGCGATTCGATATGCCGTTGATAACGGTGCGAGGATTATCAATACCAGTTTTGGAAAGGGACAGTCCCCTCATGTTGAATGGGTTTGGGATGCGCTAAAGCATGCTGAAAAAAAGGATGTGTTGGTAATTAATGCAGCAGGTAATAGTGGGAAAAATGTTGATCCAGGATATGATAAATCCTTTATAACTGACGAAAAAGATGGGGTCGAAATTGTTTCTAACTTTATCACCGTTGGAGCCTCCAGCTCCTCCTACGGGGAAGATCAAATCGCAAGTTTTTCAAATTTTGGAAAGAAAAATGTTGATGTGTTCGCTCCTGGAGATGCCATTTGGTCATCAGTTCCCAATGACCGTTTTGACTTTTTTGACGGGACATCAATGGCAGCGCCAAATGTTAGCGGTGTTGCTGCAGTGTTGCGTTCTTATTTTCCAAAAATTTCGGCCTCTGAAATAAAACAAATACTAATAAAATCAGGTTTACCGATCTATTATCAAATATTAGATCCTGAAAAAGGTGGATTAATCTCTCCTAATAAGATTTCAAGGTCTGGTAAAATGGTAAATTTGTACAATGCGCTAATTTTTGCTTCAAATAAATTATATAAAAAATGAAATGTCTAACTTCCTTGCTTTGTGGACTATTAGCTTTATTCTTCAATGTCTCTTTTGGTCAAACCTATTGGCAACAAGCCGTTAAATATAAAATGAATGTTGAAATGGATGTTGAAACCTTTCAATATTCTGGAGACCAAGAGCTCGTTTATACCAATAATTCTCCGGATGTGTTGAAACGTGTTTTTTATCACCTCTACTTTAACGCTTTTCAGCCCGGGAGTGAAATGGCAGTTAGGGTAAAAACAGGGAAAGATAAAAACACTCGTTTTAAAATTGAAATAGACTCTTTAAAAACCGATGAGAAGGGGTTTTTGTTGGTTTCTAATTTAAAACAGGATGGGATTTTATTAAAATCAAAAATGTCTGAAACTATTTTGGAAGTCGATTTGGCAAATCCGCTATTGCCAGGAGAAAGCACGCTTCTAACTTTAAATTTTAATGGACAAGTTCCCCTTTTAATTCGACGTTCTGGTCGTAATTCCAAAGAAGGAGTTGCGCTTTCTATGGCCCAATGGTACCCAAAAATGGCAGAGTATGACTATGATGGCTGGAACGCTGAGCCTTACTTAGGGAGAGAGTTTCATGGGGTTTGGGGTGATTTTGATGTTACATTAAAGCTGGACAAGAAATACATCGTTGCCGCGAGTGGCTATATTCAAAATCCTAAAAAAGTTGGTCATGGGTATTCAGACAAAAAAGGAAAAGCAAAAAAAGGAAAATTGACTTGGCATTTTGTTGCTCCCAATGTTCATGATTTTACTTGGTCGGCAGATCCTGATTATGTCCATGATATTTACCCTGGACCAAACAATGTTGCTCTTCATTTTTTTTATAAAAATAATCCTAAAATTATTGATAACTGGAAGAGGCTACAACCTAAAACCGCAGAACTAATGAGCTTTTATAATCAAGCGGTGGGAGAATATCCTTATGACCAATACACCGTGGCACAAGGGGGTGACGGCGGAATGGAATATGCAATGATGACTCTTATCACCGGTGAAAGAACGTTTGGAAGCCTTGTAGGTGTTACTGCCCACGAGTTAGCCCATTCTTGGTTTCAGCACATATTGGCTACAAATGAAATGAAACACGAATGGATGGATGAGGGTTTTACTACCTATATTTCTACGATGGCTGTGGATAAAATTTTAGAAAAACATAAAACTTTTCCCATTGAAAGCTCCTACAGAGGCTATCTCTATTTAGCGCAATCAGGTCTAGAACAGCCACAACAAACCAACGCCAACCGTTATGAACACAACATGGCTTATGAAATAACGGCTTATAACAAAGGGGCTGTCTTTTTAGCACAGTTGGGTTATATAATCGGTGCTGATAAATTGACAACTACTTTAAAAGAATACTATAACGATTTTAAATTCAAACATCCAACGCCAAACGATTTTAGGAGAGTTGCGGAACGTGTTTCTGACCTCCATTTAAAGTGGTATTTAACTGATTGGACACAGACAACCAATACGATCGATTATGGAATTAAATCCGTTAAAAGCACTGCAGAGGGAAGCACTAGCGTACGGCTAGAGCGTATTGGCTTAATGCCCATGCCACTTGAAATACTCGTTAATCTAAAGGATGGTAAAAAGAAGATCTATTATATTCCAATTACATTAATGCGCGGTGAAAAAGAAAACCCCTACAATATAGAATGGTCTGTGCTTAAGGACTGGCCTTGGGCTTTCCCTGAATATGATTTTATTATTGACGAAAACCTAGAAAAAATTGAATCTATTGTTATAGATCCCACAATGTATATAGCAGACATTAACCGGAATAATAACGAATTTCCAACTTCCGAGTGATTACTGAAAAAACCATAAAAAGATTAAAAAATAGGGTTTTAATTGACTTGCTCTTTAATAAAGGAAGCACGGTAAGCTCGGGTGTTTTGGTCGTTCATTATTTAAGAGATCTGAATGAAGTCGATGATATATTTATAGGGGTTGGTGTTTCCAAAAGAAATGTGTTTTTGGCTGTTAACCGTAACTTGATTAAAAGACAATTAAGGGCCGCCATAAGAATTAATCAGGTCTATATAGAAAAAAACATGTCCGCCGGTTTGTATATGGTACTTTTTAAATCAAAAAAAAAGTTAAACTCTTCTGAGATTAATAGTTGTTTGCTAAAAGCTTTTGAAAAAATAACCACTAGTCCCCTAAATACATAGCGCAGTGCGGAATGCCATCTTCAAGATAAGCTTCGCCTTTAAACTCAAAACCGAGTTGATTGTAAAAGGCTTTTAAATGCGTTTGGGCAGAAATTTTAATCGGAGTTTTGGGGAAATTTTTTTTACAAAAATCGATAGCTTTAACGAGTATTTCATTCCCCATTTTTTTATTTCTATGTGTATGTTTAACAACTACTCTCCCAATTGATATGTGGTTTGGATAGAAAACGCCTAGTTCCATCACCCTTAAGTAAGCGATTAGATCGCTACCATCGTGTGCAAAAAAATGTGATCCTTTTCTATCTTTGTCATCAATATCTTGATAAACACAGTTTTGTTCGACTACAAAAACTTGTGAACGTAACTTTAACAAATCATAAAGCTCATTTTTATTAAGTTCATCAAAGCTTTTTATCGACCAACTGATCATTAGCTACAAGCAATTTTATTTACTCTCTTTTGATGTCTACCTCCTTCAAAAGGTGTCTCTATAAAGATGTCAACTATTTCTAAGGCTAGATCTAAACTAATAAAACGAGCGGGTAGACTGAGAATATTTGCATCATTGTGTTGTCGTGTCAGATATGCTGTTTCCTTATTCCAGCACAAACCTGTTCTTATTTTTTGATGTTTGTTTGCGGTCATTGCTGCACCATTACCGCTACCACAGATAATAATTCCAAACATTGCCCTATTTTCTTGTACATCTTTAGCTACGGGATGAATGAAGTCTGGATAATCAACACTGCTTTCGTCATTTGTTCCATGATTTTTTAATACATTTCCCTTCTTTTCTAAGTGTTGGATTATGGCTTCTTTAAATTTAACTCCAGCATGATCGTTTCCTATAGATATATTCATTTTGTTTTTTTTCTAAAATTAGAAATTTTAAGGTTTATTGTTTATATGTAGTTTAATTATTTGTTAATAAATATTAAAAGAAAATTTATTTAAATTATTAAATAAGCTTGATTGTAAAAAATTGATAATTACACAAATTTATAAAAGAGTATTAATACTTTTTTTGTGATAAAAATTCAACCCTTTATAAACATAAATTTTAATTTAAAATCAATATTTAATAAACATCTTTGGTAATTAACAGTTGTTAATATTAATATTAAATTATTGATTATTATTAATTTAAACTATTAAAAAATAAATATAATTGGTTAATAAACTTATTTTTACTAGAATATAATACTATAAATAAAATTGTTATTAGTCTTATGAACAGTCTATAATAAGCATCATTATTTTTTAAATTTAAATAAAAACATAATTAAATATGTTAAGAGAGTTGATAACTCAAAATCAGCTCAAAAAAAGAAACCATAACTTTACAGCATATAAAAATTTAATGTCAAAGAAAAAAAGAGTAAATAAAAATATAGACGGTAAAGTAATATCAGTTTTTAGAAATAATCCTAGAAAAATATATAACCACAAACAAATTGCTTCTAAGTTAGAAATAACAGACACTATGGGTCGGAATGCGATTGTTAAGGCTTTATCAAAATTAGCTTCTCAGAAAATAATAAAACAATCATCTCCTGGAAAATACGGATTGAGTGATGATAATAAAAAATATATAAAAGGTCCTATTGAAATTACTGCTTCTGGAAATGGTTATTTAATTCTTCCTGAAGGAAAAAATGATGTTTTTATTTCACAAAGGAATATTAACAGAGCTTTTAATGGTGACATCGTTTCGGTTTATATAATTAATAAAAAGAAAAGCGGTAAAATAGAAGGCGAAGTTGTAGAGGTTTTAGAGAGAAAAGAGCAAAATTTCGTAGGAATATTAGAAAGAAGAAAAGACTTTGGATTTGTAAATACTCGGGGTAACCGAATGTATACAGATTTTTTCATACAAAATGAAGAACTTAAAGACTTTAAAGATGGTGATAAAGTAATTGTAAAATTTAAAGATTGGCCAAATAAAGCAACCTCTCCTTTTGGAATTATTAAAGAATCTCTAGGTAAACCTGGGGACATGCAAACAGAAATGCATGCTATTCTTTATGAATATGGACTTCCTTCTAAATTTCCAGATGAAGTTGAAGGTGCAGCTAATAAACTTAATTTAAGCATTACAGAAGAAGAAATTAAAAAAAGAAGAGATTTTAGAGATATCTTAACTTTTACAATAGATCCTATAACAGCAAAGGATTTTGATGATGCTATTTCTTTTAAGAAACTAGAGAATAATAAAATTGAAATTGGAATTCATATCGCAGACGTTTCACATTACATCACGCCAAACACCATTTTAGAAGAAGAAGCACTCAGTAGGGCAACTTCTGTATACTTAGTTGACCGAGTGGTTCCAATGTTGCCTGAGATCCTCTCTAACGGAGCGTGTTCACTTAGACCTAATGAAGAAAAATATACTTTCTCATCTGTTTTTATTGTAAATGAAAGAATGGAGGTTGAAAAAGAATGGTTTGGTAAAACAGTAATAAATTCAGATAAAAGGTTTTCTTATGAAGAGGTTCAGTATATTTTAGATACGGAATCCCCTTTTGTTTCTGAAAACGTTTCGTTAACTGAAGAAAGTTATACCGTTTCAGAAGATTTATTTATTGCTATCACAAATCTTGATAAGTTTGCTAAGATTCTTAGAGAAAAAAGAATGCGTAAAGGGGCGCTTTCATTTGACCGTGTTGAAATTAAATTTAATCTTGATAAAGAAAATAATCCAGAAAGTGTGTTTTTCAAAAGTTCACAAGATGCGCATAAACTTGTAGAGGAATTTATGCTACTGGCCAATAAAAAAGTTGCGGAATTTATAGGGAAACAAAAACCAGAGAAACCATTTGTTTATAGAATTCACGATTTACCAGATGAAGATAAATTGATGAATTTAAAAGGAGTGGCTTCAAAGTTTGGTTATGATTTGAATTTAGATCCAAAAGGATTAAATAAATCTTTAAATAAATTATTATCAGAAAGTTCGGGTCAAAACGAACAGCAACTCATAGACACCTTGGCCATTCGGTGTATGAGCAAGGCAGTATATACCACAAAAAATATTGGCCATTACGGTTTGGCTTTTGAATATTATACGCATTTTACATCGCCGATCAGAAGGTACCCTGATGTCATGGTACATCGTTTGTTAGAGTCTTATTTGTCAGGAAGCACTACAGCCAACCAAGAAACAATTGAAGAAGCCTGTCATCACTCCTCTCAAAGAGAAATACTCGCGACAAAGGCAGAGCGTGATTCTGTTAAGTATATGCAGGTTAAGTTCATGCAAGACAAGATAGATCAAGCTTTTGAAGGCGTAATTTCAGGCGTCACTGACCGTGGTGTTTATGTTGAAATAATCGAAAATAAATGTGAAGGTTTGGTCAGAGTCTCCGAAATAAAAGGAGACTACTATAATTATGATAACGAAAATCATTGCTTGGTTGGAGAAAAATATAAGAAGGTTTACCAATTAGGTGGAACTGTCACTGTTGCCGTCAAAAAAGCAGACTTATTAAAAAGACAATTGGATTTTATTTTAGTGGATTAAATTGAATAATTAATTAATTTTGATAAAAAATAATAGTTTATGTTGATTAGAATTAACACCCTCTCTCTTTTTTTTGTTTTTATATTAAACATGACGCTCGCTCAGGAAAGAGCCGAAAACCTAGAAGCTCCTGCAGAAAGAGTACTTAATGTTGAAGAGTTTTTTAATTTAAAACTCTATTCAGGAATTGAACTTAAATTAATTAAATCAACTGAAAACAAGTTGGTTATAATAGGAGAAAACAGAATGGATGTTGTTGTAAAAAACAAAGGAAATACCCTTAAAATCCGCCATTCTTTCAAGCACCTTTTGGATCGGTCTTTTACCTATATTGAATTGCACCACACTGAAAACCTCGATAGAATCCACACTTATCAAGGAAGTAAGCTCGAGACCACTAATGTAAACAAACAAACCAGCATCACACTTAAGGTGCATGAAGGATCTACAGTCATTTTTTCTTTTGATGGAGATAAGTTAACTTCCAATGTGTCGTCTGGAGGTAAATTGTTTCTTAAGGGTAAATCTATAAATCACGAATTAACGGTATTCAGCGGTGGTGTTTGTGAGGCCGAAACATTTGAAACACAACAGACAAAAGTAAGGGTTACCGCAGGGGGCCTTTCTTATGTTAAAGCATCAGAGCTTATCGACGCCAAAGTAACAGCAGGAGGCACAATTCGTATACATGGAAGACCCAAAAAGCTAGTTACTCAAAAGAATATTGGCGGGAAAATAATAGAGATGAATTAAAAAATCCCGTTCAAAGACGGGATTTAGAGGCATCGAGCGGATTCGAACCGCTGTACGAGCTTTTGCAGAGCTCTGCCTAGCCACTCGGCCACGATGCCATACGGCAAAAGTAACAAATTTTGATCTTTAGTTAAGCCTAACGACGTCCTTTTCTTATTATACTTACTTCTCCTACATTTCCACCGATAGGTGGGTTTTGTTTTGAAACCATAATCCACACTTTTTGAACACTACTTATACTTTTCAAAATCCGTGTTACAATTCTGTCGGCCACATTTTCGAGTAGCTTTGAGCGAATTGCCATTTCCTCTTCAACAATTTGATGAAGCGTAACATAGTCTACAGTGTGGTTGAGATCGTCACTTTTAGCGGGTTCATCCAAGTTTGAGCTAACCTTCAAGTTAACGGTGTAATCGCTTCCAATCTTTTTTTCTTCCTCTAGGCAACCATGGTAGGCATAGAGTCGTATGTCTGTCAGTTTTATCTGTCCCATTTTTTTATTTTGTGCAAAGATATAATAACACGATTATTTTATTCATACCCATAAGCTTTTAATATATTTGTCAAAATCTAAATCATGTCAGAAAAGGCATTAAACTTTATCGAGCACATCATTGAGGAAGACCTTAAAGAGGGCTTATCTCAAGAAAATTTACGTTTTCGTTTTCCTCCAGAGCCCAATGGTTTTTTACATATTGGTCACATTAAGGCACTTTCATTAAATTTTAATTTAGGAAAACGTTATAATGCTCCAGTAAACCTTCGGTTTGACGATACCAATCCCGCTAAAGAAGAAACTCAATTTGTTGAGGCAATTAAAAACGATATCAAATGGCTTGGTTTTGAATGGGATAAGGAGTGCTACGCATCTGATTATTTTCAACAACTCTATGACTGGGCGCATTTTTTGATCGATAAAGGCCTTGCTTATGTTGATTCTCAAGGTTCTGAGGCTATTGCCGAACAAAAAGGAACCCCCACGACTCCTGGACAAAACAGTCCTTTTCGTGAAAGATCCGTGGCAGAGAATAAGGCACTTTTTTCTGATATGAAAGAGGGTAAATTTGAAGCTGGTGCACATGTTTTGCGTGCCAAAATCGATATGGCTGCTCCAAACATGTTGCTGAGAGACCCCGTTATTTATAGAATTTTATACAAAACACATCATCGCACTGGAGACGTCTGGTGCATCTATCCGATGTATGATTGGACTCACGGCGAGTCTGATTATATAGAAAATATTTCACATTCATTTTGTTCTTTGGAGTTTAAACCCCATAGAGATTTATATAACTGGTTTTTAGATTCTCTATCTCCTCTTAAAGGCATAAGACCCAAACAAAGAGAGTTTGCAAGATTGAATCTTTCTTATACTGTTACAAGTAAAAGAAAACTTAAAAACCTTATTGACCAAGGGCATGTAACTGGTTGGGATGACCCCAGAATGCCCACTGTCAGTGGTCTACGAAGAAGAGGTTATACACCGGAGTCGTTGCAAAGCTTTGTAAACACAGCTGGTGTAGCAAAAAGAGATAACGTGATTGATGTGTCCCTTTTAGAATTTTGTGTCAGAGATCATTTAAATCAAGTTGCTCCGAGGGTAATGGCAGTTCTTGACCCGATTAAACTAACCATCAAAAATTATCCTGAAGGTGAGGATGAAATCCTTATTGGAGAAAATAACCCAGAAGACGATAGCGCAGGCACCCGAGAAATTCCATTTTCAAGAGATTTATATATAGAAAGAGAAGATTTTAGGGAAGAAGCCAATCGTAAGTTTTTCCGTTTGACATTAGGGAAGGAAGTTCGTTTAAAAAACGCCTACATAATTAAGGGTGAAGAGGTTATAAAGGATGACGCTGGAAATGTTTTGGAGATCATTTGTTCTTATGACCCTTTAAGTAAAAGTGGATCAGGAACGGAAGAAAGCAAGCGTAAAGTCAAAGGAACACTTCACTGGGTTTCACGAACTCACTCCAAATTAATATCAGTAAACCTTTATGATCGCTTGTTCTCCGTTCCTGAACCGGATAAAAATAAAGATGAAGATCCGAGCATCCACATCAATCCTAAATCTTTAAAAACAATTCAAGGGTTCATTGAGCCTAATTTGGGCAATACCAATTCTGGAACTCATTTTCAATTTCAACGTTTGGGTTATTTTATTGTTGATACTGAAAGTTCAGATCAAAATTTAATTTTTAATAAAACCGTTGGTCTTAGGGACACTTGGCAGAAAAAATAATCCTTATTCTTTAGGTTTGTTTTTCAAATTCTGCTTTTTCATTTCTTCTCCTATTTGATTGCTCGCCGTAAAGGATGCAACCATGTTGTTAAGCATGTCACTACCCGCTTGTGGAGTGTTGGGAAGTAGAATCAAATTGCTGTTTGTCGACTCTCCTATTGACTGTAATGTGTCATAGTGCTGAGTGACGACGATTAGGGCCGAAGCCTCTTGAGAGTTGATTCCTACCCCATTAAGCACATCAACAGATTCTTCCAAACCCCTTGCGATTTCACGTCTTTGGTCGGCGATTCCTTGTCCTTGCAAGCGCTTGCTTTCTGCTTCAGCTTTTGCCTTTTCGACAATCAATATTCTTGCCGCGTCTCCTTCATATTGTGCAGCAACCTTTTGTCTCTCAGCCGCATTAATTTTATTCATTGCAGTTTTTACTTCAGAATCAGGATCAATGTCGGTAACCAATGCTTTTATGATGTCATAACCGTAATTAATCATGGCTTCATTAAGCTCCCCCTTAACTGCGTTCGCAATTTCGTCTTTCTTTTCAAAAACGTCATCCAACTTCATTTTAGGAACAACAGCCCTTACAACATCAAACACATAAGAAGTAATTTGATCTTGAGGAAAGTCTAATTTGTAGAAAGCATCAAAGACCTTTTCAACCAGTATTTTATATTGAACAGACACTTTCAATTTAACAAAAACATCATCTTTTGTTTTGGTCTCTACGATCACATCAAGTTGAAGAATTCTTAAACTAACCCTTCCTGCAATCCTATCTATCAAAGGAATTTTTATGTGAAGTCCTGATTGTCTGATAACAAGAAATCTTCCAAAACGTTCAATAATCGCAGCTGTTTGTTGTTTGACAACGAAAATCCCTGATAAAACGGTGAATAGAAAAAGAAAAAACAGAATAATTGAAATAACGTCCATAGTTAATAGTATTATAGATTGGGTTTAAATTTTATAAGTCTTTTTAAAGTTACGTCTTTCCCCAGTAAACTGCAAATCAAGAATAGATCAGGTCCACTTAGATTTCCAACAATCGCCAGGCGCAAACTTTGCATAATTAGCCCAAAAGAGTATTGATGCTCTTCGTTCCATTTCGAAATTAAACTTTTCCATTCAAGAGCGTCTATTTCTTTTTCACAGAGTTCAATTACAAAGTCAATTATTTTTTCAGGATCTTTTTTCTTTATTTTCTCCAACACCTTATTATCATAAGTTTTCGGATCTTCAAAAAAGAGCCTAAAATTATTTTCAAACTCCTCGAGTAAATTTAATCGCTCTTTCACAGCGCCCAGTATTAAAGTTCTCTTTTTTTCCGACCAAGTACTCGGAAGTGCCTCAAAGAACTCAGGAAAACGTTTTAAAATGGATTTTGTTTCTAAATTTTCCAAATATTTATGATTTACCCACTTTGCTTTCTCAAAATCAAACCGCGCACCACTTTTTTGAATTTTATTAATCTCAAAAGCATTAACCAGTTCATCAAGTGAAAAAATCTCCTGCTCACTACCTGGGTTCCACCCTAAGAGAGATAAATAATTAATCATGGCCTCAGGAAGAAATCCTCTTTCTCTAAAACCAGGTTTGTTTTCCCATTCCAGAGGAAAAACAGGAAACCCTGCTTTGTCCCCGTCTCTTTTTGACAACTTCCCTTTTCCTTCAGGTTTAAGAATTAATGGGAGATGCATAAAAACTGGAACTTCCCAGTTAAATGCCTCGTAGATTATTTTGTGCAACGGCAAAGAAGGTAGCCATTCTTCCCCACGAATTACATGACTGATTTTCATGTGATGGTCGTCAACGATATTTGCAAAATGATAAGTCGGCATCCCATCAGCCTTCATCAATATTTTATCATCTATCTCATCGCTATTGATTTGTATCATACCTCTTATTTCATCCTTCACAACGATTGTTTCTCCAACCGCTACTTTTAGACGAACAACTCCCTTCCCTTTGTTTATTTCGTTTTCTAACTCCTCTTTTGATAAGGAAATTGCGTTTCGAAACTCTGCCCGATTGTGTGCGCTATATTTGAAGACCTCTCCTTTTTGTTCGCTTTCAGATCGCGCTATTGCCAACTCTTCAGGTGTGTCAAATGCATAATATGCTTTCCCAGATAAGATTAGCTTCTCTATTTCTTTCTTATAAAGCGCCTTCCTTTCGCTTTGACGGTAAGGTCCAAATCCACCAGGTGCAGATGGGCTTTCATCTGGTGTTAAACCGGCCCAGTTGAGTGCGTTAACAATATATTCCTCTGCACCTCTCACAAACCGGTTTCGGTCAGTGTCCTCAAGCCTAAGTATGAATTTTCCATTGTTTTTTTTAGCAAACAGATAGTTAAATAATGCGGTTCTTACTCCTCCAATATGTAATGCTCCTGTTGGGCTTGGTGCAAACCTGACGCGTACGCTCATCTTTAATTTTTTTTCAAAGATACTATATGATGTCTTTGAATGAAATTATTTGTTTTTTCTTTATCCTATATTTGCAATAAAATTTATTTTGATAAGATTTTTTCATAACAAATTCTTGACGTTGAAGGAAGACGAACTTACGCTGTGGCTCGAAAACATTGCCGACGCGGAAGATTACACAATCGATAAAATCGATTATAACTTCATTGATGCTGAGGAATTGTTAAAGCTAAATAAGAGACATTTGGAGCACGATACCGATACTGATATTATTACTTTTGACTATAGCGAAGGAAATAATGTTCTCGCAGAAGCATTTATTAGTACAGATGCACTAAGTGAGAATGCACATAAATTTTCACAAAGTGTTGAAAATGAGTCTCTTAGGCTCATCGTTCATGCTTTACTGCATTGTGTAGGTTACAATGATAAAACAGATCAAGATAAGAACTTAATGCGTGAAAAGGAGTCTTTTTATATTGACTTGTTCCACGTGAAACAATAAAAATATGTTCGATGGAATTTATGATGTAGTTGTTGTTGGAGGAGGACATGCAGGAGCTGAAGCAGCCGCGGCCGCCGCGAACATGGGATCTAGAACTCTCTTGGTTACAATGAACCTCCAAACAATTGGGCAGATGTCTTGTAATCCCGCAATGGGCGGAATTGCAAAAGGTCAAATTGTTCGTGAAATCGATGCACTTGGAGGCTATAGTGGAATTGTTTCTGACAAAAGCGCGATTCAGTTTAAAATGCTAAATCAATCTAAAGGGCCAGCAATGTGGAGCCCTCGCGTTCAGTCCGATCGAATGCTATTCGCAAAGATTTGGAGAGAAATGTTAGAGCAAACCCCAAACCTTGATTTTTATCAAGATATGATACAAGACATAATTGTTAAGGAGGGTCAAGTCAAGGGTGTCATGACCTCCCTAGGAATTCCTATCCACGCCCATACTGTTGTTCTTACAAACGGCACTTTTCTTAATGGACTTATACATATTGGTGAAAAAAATTACGGCGGCGGTCGTGCAGGTGAAAAAGCATCAACGGGCTTGACCCAAAGTTTGGAATCCCTGGGTTTCGAATCTGGAAGAATGAAAACCGGTACACCACCAAGGGTGGATGGTCGATCTTTAGATTACAGCGTTATGGTTGAGCAGCCAGGAGACTTCAACCCTTCCAAGTTTAGTTACACTAATACCAAGCCGTTGGTCGAACAACGAAGTTGTCACATAACCTATACGAGTCCTGAGGTTCACGACATGTTAAGAACAGGTTTTGATCGTTCACCAATGTTCAATGGAAACATTCAAAGTACAGGCCCTCGTTATTGCCCTTCCATAGAAGATAAGATTGATCGTTTTGCGGATAAATCCCGTCATCAAATTTTTGTTGAGCCTGAAGGTTGGGATACCGTTGAGGTCTATGTAAATGGTTTTTCAACCTCCCTCCCAGAAGACATTCAGTTTAAAGCCCTGCGAGCAGTTAAGGGCTTTGAAAAGGTCAAGTTTTTTCGTCCTGGATATGCCATCGAATATGACTACTTCCCTCCCACCCAATTATCAAATTCCTTAGAGACTAAACTAGTAAATGGTTTATTTTTCGCAGGACAGATTAACGGAACAACGGGGTACGAAGAAGCCGCTTCTCAAGGTTTGATGGCCGGCATCAATGCCCATTTAAAAACGAAGGAAGAACCCGCCTTTGTTTTAAAAAGGAATGAAGCCTATATTGGTGTTCTTGTCGATGATTTAATTACTAAAGGAACCGACGAACCCTACAGGATGTTTACTTCTCGTGCGGAATACAGAACCTTATTGCGGCAAGATAATGCGGACATTCGACTAACCTCATTGTCATATGAACTTGGACTTGCAGATGTTAATCGTTTAAAAGCTGTAGATCAAAAGGTCGCTAAAACTGAAAAGCTAATCTCGTTTCTTAAGAATCAAAGTTATGCGGTGGCTGAGGTTAATCCAATTCTAAAAAATAAAGATTCTGCTCCCGTCAAGCAGTCTGATAAAATCAGTAAAATATTTTCGCGTCCAAACGTTGATCGCAATGATATTATTCAAGTTAAAACTGTTTCTGATTTTCTAGCAGCTGAGCAGATTGATGACACAATTTTCGAACAAGCCGAGATCCAAATAAAGTATTCAGGCTATATTGAAAAGGAAATGATCAACGCTGAGAAGCTAAATAAGCTTGATAACATCAAGATTCCATCAAGCTTTGACTATGATATTCTGTCATCACTTTCTCACGAAGCCAAAGAGAAGCTAAATAAGATCAAGCCCAGTAACCTTTCACAGGCTTCAAGAATTAGCGGAATCAAACCCAGCGACATAAGTGTTTTATTAGTAAAGTTGGGAAGATAAATGTTCCACGTGGAACTTATGATGAAAAAAAACAAATCCAAATTACTTTATAAGGTTAGAGACCACTTGGTTTCTCAAGAATCATTTGATGTTTATTGGGATGAAAAGCAGCAATTTGGATGGACAGACTTAAAAAACACCTCCGACTTGTCAGCGTATTATAAGTCAGATGAATATTATTCTCATCAAGGGCGTTCGAAGACTTTAATTCAAAAAATTTATTCTTTTGCTAGAGGTCTAATGTTTCATTATAAGCACAATATAATTTCCCCCCTTTTATTTAAAGGCGCAAGGATTCTAGATGTTGGATCAGGTACAGGAGACTTCTTGTCTTTTATGAATTCAAAAGGTTATGAAGTAATAGGAGTTGAAAACAATCCTAAAGCAAGTCTCATCAGTCAAAAAAATTGCATAAAGACTCATAAAAGCATTAGGGAGTTGCCCGACAATTCTTTTGACTTGATCACACTGTGGCATGTATTGGAACACCTGCCGGATCCTGAGGAGACCTTTAAAAACATGTTTAACTTATTAAATAAATCAGGGCACTTAATTGTCGCAGTTCCAAATATTTACAGTCTAGATAAAGAATATTATTGTGAAAATTGGGCAGGATTCGACGTCCCACGTCACTTATGGCACTTTTCTACCCCTTTCTTAATCAACTTGGCAGGCAAACATAACTTTGAATTGGTCAGATCAAAACCTCTTTTGCTAGACGCTCTGTATATCAGTTTTCTTTCAGAGAAGCACAAAGGAAGTCGCTTTTCTTTTTTAAGAGGTATGGTTAAAGGAGCGTATTTTAATCTTCGCGCCTTGAGATCAAGACGTTATTCCTCTCTTGTTTATGTATTTAAGAAGCAAGCTCCTTAGCGTTCAATAATCGCGTCATTTCCAAAGAAAAATTACTAAAAAGTATTTTCGGATTCGCATTTCTTTCTAGATGATAGAGCGACTTTTCAATCAACCGAACTATTTGCATTATGTTCCCGCCATGAATATAAGGTGCAAGCTTTTTAAGATCAAAACCAGTGTATAGTTTAAGATCACTCAATTGGTTCGCGCCATAGGAAATCATTAAGGTTTGTCTTATAAATTCAAGAGCATACTGTAGAAAAGCTTTTTGTTCCTCTCTTTGTAGTCCTGCTATTTTATCTGCCCAGGTCATTAGCTCAATCACCACTGACCTTTTAGACTTTGCCTTGAACGAAGACCTTAAACAATCAATCCAAAGGTTTTCAAACAACAGGGTGTTTTCGTGATTGGATGATATTTCCATTGCTTTTCTCCAACTCCCCTTTGACCCATTTACTGCTTCTGAAATCCCCCCTTTTGTGATTAATTTTTTTAAACCAATTTCGATTTCATCAATCTTAATTGGAGGAACTGAGATTTCTTGACAGCGTGAAATTAATGTTGGTAAAAGTTTTTCAGTTTGTTCGGCAACAAGAATAAAAAAAGAATTTTTTGGCGGCTCTTCAAACAGTTTTAATAGTTTGTTTGTTCCATCCGTATTTAACTTATCCGCTCCAAAAATTACCATCACCTTATTACCACCACTATGTGATTTAAGGCTCATCTTATGATGGATTTTTTGGACTTCTTCTACTCCGATTATTCCTTGCTTGTTTCCCGCCTCAAGTCTTTTCACCCAATCGAAAATGTTACCATAAGGTTGCTCTGTCAAAAACTCCTTCCATACCACCCTAAAATCTTCAGAAGTCGACTTTGAGCTTTGGGAAGAAGTGTTTACAATCGGATAAACAAAATGAAGGTCCGGATGATCCAATAATTTTTTAGAATCAATACCATTGTCCTCTTCGATCTTTAGTTGATCAAATCCATAAATAAGGCCCAACGAGCACCCTAATGCCAAAGGAAGCCCTCCACGACCGCCTTTGTCTATAAAAAGCTGAGAATGAGGCACTTGACCCTTTGAAATCATCGTCCTTAAATGATTTTTTAATGTATCTTGACCGATTATTTCATCGAAAAACATTGGCGAATAAATGAATTATTTTGATTAAAAGTAAACAATCTTAATCGATTTCAGTTTTGATAAATTAAAATTAGTTATTCAATTGTTTTTATGTGCTCCTACCATTTTAAAAAATGTTATTTTTGAAAAAATTCGTTTTATGAAAACCCTCTCACAAAAAGACTTTACCAACAAACGCGTTGTGATTCGCGTTGATTTTAACGTCCCGTTAGATGAAAACTTTAAGGTTACAGACAACACCAGAATAATTGCTGCCAAGGAAACGATCGAACTTGTTTTGGAAGGGGGAGGAAGCTGTGTTCTTATTTCTCATCTTGGAAGACCTAAAGGAAAAGACGCTCAATTTTCACTTTCACATATTCTTGAGGAAGTTAAACAAGTATTGAACATTCCCGTTGAGTTTTGTGATGACTGTGTTGGGCCTGAAGCAGAGAAAGCGACAGAAAACCTTAAGCCAGGATCAGTAATTTTGATGGAAAACCTTCGCTATTATTCAGAGGAGACTGCAGGAGATGTGGAGTTTGCATCGCAACTTTCCAAATTAGGGGATTGCTATGTTAATGATGCTTTTGGAACAGCACACCGGGCGCACGCCTCCACGACGATAATTGCTCAGTTTTTTAAAGAGGAAAAATATTTTGGAAAACTTCTTGAAAACGAAGTCACCGCAATAAAGAAAGTTATGGAGACAGGAGAAAAACCTGTTTTGGCCATTTTGGGAGGTGCGAAAGTTTCCTCTAAGATCACCATCATTGAAAACATGTTAGATAAAATCGATCATCTAATTATTGGCGGAGGGATGGTTTATACTTTTATAAAGGCAATGGGCGGTTCTGTTGGACAATCCATTTGTGAAGATGAATTTTGTGATTATGCTTTGGAATTAATGGAAAAAGCAAAAGCCAAAGGAGTTCAAATTCATTTGCCTACGGATGTTATTATTGCTGATGATTTTTCAAATGATGCCAATAAAAGACCCTGTGATGTCTATAATATACCAGAAGATTGGCAGGGATTGGATGCAGGACCCGAGACTCTTAAACAATTTGAATCGGTCGTTTTAGAAAGCAAAACAATATTATGGAATGGCCCATTAGGTGTTTTTGAGTTCAGTTCCTTTGCAATAGGAACAATAACGCTTGGAGAACACATTTCGAGAAGCACTGCCAATGGCGCTTTTTCACTCGTAGGCGGTGGAGATTCTGTTGCTGCAGTTAAGCAATTTGGTTTTGAGACTAAAATGAGCTATATTTCTACTGGTGGTGGTGCGATGTTGGAGAGTCTTGAAGGAAAAACCCTCCCAGGAATTGCTGCTTTAATGGAACAGCCTTAAAATCATGTCTAAATCAGTTTTCGTAACCCTATTGCTTGTTCTAATATCAATAGTTTCTTGCGAGGAAGGACCTAAACGACGATACCTAGCCGATTCAAATGGAAACATGAATCACCTAACGGTGGTCATGGAAAAAAGCGACTGGAATGGCGAGTTAGGAAAAATAACGCGAAAACTATTGGAAACACCTTATGAAGGACTTCCACTTATTGAACCACAGTTTTCTTTAAAATACCTTTCCCCTAAGGTCTTTTCAGGTTTTGCACGAAATAGTCGTAACGTTCTTTGGTTTCAAAAAGATACTATTGCTAGATTTCAACTTATAGAAAACTATTTTGCGCGTCCTCAAATCGTAGCGATTGTAAAAGGTGAAGACCAAGAAGTACAAGCGGTTTTTTTGGAAGAAAACATCAAGCTTCTTAGGGCCGCCCTTTCAGAAAACGAGCAAAAAGAAAAATTAAGAAGGATTCAAAAATCTCCAAGCAGGGACAAGGGGCTAAGTGATCGGTTTAAAGTGCAATTGATTTATCCTACAGCATACAAAACGGTAAAAGACACGACAAACTTTATTTGGATCCAAAAACCAGTACAGAAAGGTCATTTAAACATTATTGCTTATTCACTTCCTGAAAACGAACTTAATGGAAACACAAAGAAGAAGATAATTGAAATAAGAGATTCTATAGGAAAAGTCTATGTTCCTGGCAGACTTAAAGGAAGTTTCATGATAACGGAAAAGGCCTATCGTCCCTATTTTTACAAAATGAAATTGGACAACAAGTTTAGCTATTTGACTAAGGGAACCTGGGAAGTTGAAAATGATTTTATGGCGGGACCATTTATAAACTATATGATAAAAGACACCGTCAACAAAAGATGGATGGTTGTCGAAGGATTTAGCTTTGCACCCTCAATAAGCAAGCGGGACTATATGTTTGAATTAAACACAATCCTAAGCTCAATAAGATTTGAGTAAAACGTTTACTTAATTTCTTCTTTAGAGTCCGAAGTTTCTTCGTCCTCTTTGGTTGCTTTTTTAAATTCTTTGATACCACTTCCTAAACCTTTCATTAATTCAGGAATTTTTCTACCACCAAACAACAAAAGAACCGCAACAACGATAAGCACCACTTGAGGAGCGCCAATCATACCTAGTAAAATATTTATTGATAACATTGTTCTAAATTTTAGACAAATGTATGAAATATTATGGTCAATTTAAATTTGTTTCTTTGATCAACAAATTATTTTTACCCTTAATGCCTATCTTTGTTTAGATGGCAAAGAAGAATAGAAAAAAAAGACCTTGGATTCAAAAGTTGTTGAACCGCTACCGCTTGGTAGTCATCGATGAAAAAACTTTTGAAGAACGCTTTTATTTTAGACTTTCTAGACTTAACATTATTATTGTTGTTTTTCTGTTTGTTTCTTTAATAACTTCAGCGGCCATTTTATCCATCGCTTATTCCTCCCTTAAAGAATTCATTCCGGGATATACCTCGACAAAGCTCAGGAAAGACGCCATAGAAAACAGTTTTGCATTGGACTCGATTTCTCGTCTTTTTCAGAAACAAGATAACTATATAAAGTCAATTAGAAGCGCATTGATGGGAAACACTGAGTGGGATAGCGTATCAAAAATAAATTATATTCTATCTCCAGCAAATCCGTCGATAAATTTACCCGAAACAGTCGCAGTAGACTCCATTCTCAGGACCGAAGTTCTACAAGAGGACAAATATAATGTTGTTGAAAACCCCAACGGAAACGTAAAATTTCTTTTATACCCTCCCGCAAAGGGCGTAATTTCTCAGGGTTATAATCCTGAATTAAAACATTTTGCGATAGATGTAGTGTTAGAAAAAAACACGCCGATTAAATCTGTTGCAGAAGGAACCGTTATTTTCTCTGAATGGTCAGCTGAAACCGGCTATGTCATCATCTTAGAACACGCTCACGATCTTTTAACGGTCTACAAGCATAATTCTTCTTTAAACAAAGAACAGGGCGACATCGTAAGTGCTGGAGAAGTAATTGCCGCCGCCGGAAATACTGGAGAACTTTCTACTGGTTGGCATTTGCATTTTGAATTGTGGGCGAACGGATATCCGATGGATCCAACAAACTTTATTGATTTTTCAGAAGAATAAAAATGAAATCTACAGGAGCAAAAATTTTCGCTGCGATCATCCATCTTAAAAACAAAACATGGATTACGAACCCCCTTAAGTATCAAAAAAAAACATTTACTAACCTCATCAAAAATGCCAAAAACACTTCTTTTGGAAAAGATCACTTTTTTGAAAATATTACTAATTATGAAGACTTTAAAAAAGCCGTTCCCATCAGAGATTATGAAGGACTGAGGCCTTATGTTGAAAAAATGCTAGAAGGGGATTCGCATGTCTTGTGGCCAGGAAAACCACTCTATTATGCCAAAACCAGTGGAACCACTTCTGGGGTAAAATACATCCCTATCAGCAAAGAATCCATGCCTGCTCATATTCAGGCGGCGAGAGATGCCTTGTTAAATTATATTCATGAAACCGGAAACACGGATTTTGTTAAAGGCAAACAAATTTTTCTTCAAGGAAGTCCAATCTTAGACAAAAAAGGAGACAGCACATTTGGAAGATTGTCAGGAATCGTTGCACATTATGTACCCAAATATTTACAGAAAAGCAGAATGCCTTCTTGGGACACAAACTGCATTGAGGATTGGGAAACAAAAGTAGATGCAGTTGTTGAGGAAACAATAGCTGAAAACATGACCCTTATTGCAGGGATTCCTTCTTGGGTACAAATGTATTTTGAGAAATTGATTGAAAAGTCAAAAAAGCCTGTAGGAGAATTATTCAAAAACTTTTCTTTATTTGTTTATGGCGGTGTTAACTATGAACCCTATCGACCATTATTTGAAGAACTTATCGGAAAAAAGGTAGACAGCATTGAGTTATTCCCAGCCTCAGAAGGCTTTTTTGCCTATCAAGATCAACAGAACAACAAAGGCCTTTTGCTTCTCGTCAACCATGGAATTTTTTATGAATTCATCGAAGCAGCCCACTTTTCTGAAGAAAACCCTCAAAGAATTTCTTTGGAAGAGGTGAAGCTAGAGGTTAATTATGTTTTGATCATTACCACCAATGCAGGACTATGGGCATACAATATTGGCGACACAGTTAAATTTGTCTCCCTAACTCCCTATAGAATTGTGGTAACAGGAAGAATTAAGCATTTTATTTCTGCATTTGGAGAACACGTTATCGGTAAAGAAGTTGAAACCGCAATGGAAAAAGTTTGCCTTGGTACTTCAATTCAAGTCAAAGAATTCACCGTTGCTCCTCAAATAAAACCTGAAACTGGTTTGCCCTATCACGAATGGTTTGTTGATTTTGTCAACCCACCTGAAGACTTCAATAAGTTTGCAGAAAGCTTAGACATTGAAATGCAAATCCAAAACGTCTATTATGAAGATTTGATTAAAGGAAAAGTATTAAAACAACTGGTTGTAACTCAGGTAGCAAGTGGAGGTTTTCAAACCTACATGAAAAGCATTGGCAAGCTGGGGGGGCAAAACAAGGTTCCAAGATTGTCTGACGACAGAAAGATTTGCAATCAATTGCCTTTAAAATAGAAGCTTATGTATAAAAAAACTTCTCACAAAAAAAGGTACCAAAGAACGTTTTTATTTTTAAAAACACATATTTCTAAAGAATCTAAAATCTTAGATTTGGGCGTTGAAAACCCGTTCTCTGATTTCCTTAAAAGCGAAGGGTTTAAGGTTGAAAACACCAATGGAGAGGATTTGGACGAAGATCTCTCGGCTGTTCTAGACACTGATGCAGAAGTAATTACGGCCTTTGAAATCTTAGAGCACTTGTTATCGCCCTATGTGCTTTTAAAAGAAATTAAAGCTAAAAAATTATTGATAAGCGTTCCTTTAAAATTATGGTTTTCTCCCGCTTATAGAAGTTCAACGGACTTGAGAGACAGACACTATCATGAGTTTGAATCTTGGCAATTGGATTGGCTTTTAGAAAAAACAGGCTGGACAATTATTGCCTCTGACAAATGGACCAACCCAACAAAAAAAATTGGGTTCAGAACACTGTTTAGATTTTTTGTGCCCAGATACTATATTGTTTACGCGAAAAAAAGAGATTAGATTATTTTGAAATTTTATATCATCATACCAGCGCATAACGAAGAAGAAAACATTGGCTTGACTTTAGAATCGATTGCGGGTCAAACCGTAATTCCGCACCAATTGATTGTTGTTAACGACAACTCTTCAGACAACACGAAAATGATCGTTGAAACCTTTGTCCAAAAATATTCTTGGATCAGACTTATTAATAAACAATCAACAGACAAACACCTCCCAGGAGCAAAAATAATTGACGCTTTCAAGACAGGCTATGAGGAATTAGACGAGCACTTTGATGTAATATGTAAGTTTGATGCCGACATGATTTTTGAGTCTAATTACTTAGAAAAAATAGCACAACACTTTAATGCAAATCCTAAGCTCGGAATGGCGGCAGGCTTCTGTTATATTAAAAAAAACAATGCTTGGGTTTTAGAAAACTTTACCCAAAAAGATCACATAAGAGGCGCTTTGAAAGCTTATAAAAAAGAATGTTTTTTGCAAATAGGGAAATTAAAATCATCGATCGGCTGGGACACCATTGATGAATTGTTGGCGCAATACTATCAATGGGATATTTTAACCGATGAAACATTAAAGGTAAAGCACCTCAAACCAACGGGGCAAAATTATAGTGCAGGGGCTCAACTTTTGCAGGGAGTGGCGACTTACCGCATGCGATTGGGCTTGGTATTGACACTAATCATTGGCTTTAAAATGGCGATTAAGAAAAAAACACCACTACTTTTTTTAGATTTTATCAAAGGATATTTTAAGGCCAAAAAAGAAGAACAAACCTATTTGGTTGACCCAAAACAAGGAAAATTTATAAGAGATTTGAGATGGAATGGGATTTTAAAAAAGATTAAACTTAATTAAGAAATCACTTGATTATCTTTACACCAAAGTCGAAAGAATGAATGTATTAGTATTAGGAAGTGGAGGTCGAGAACACACTTTTTGTTGGAAACTTGCACAAAGTAAAATCGTAGAAGGGCTTTATGCTGCTCCGGGGAACGCTGGAACGGCATTAATAGCAAACAACCTAGACTTTGGAGTCAATGATTTTGTCGCAATCAAAAAAGCGGTGCTTTTGCACAATATCGACTTGGTGGTAGTCGGCCCTGAAGATCCGCTTGTGAATGGAATTCATGATTTCTTTTTAGACGATATCAAATTAAAACACATCTCAGTTATTGGTCCCCAGAAACTTGCAGCAACCCTCGAAGGAAGTAAAGAATTTGCGAAAGAGTTCATGATGCGCCATAAGATTCCAACGGCGAAATACGGAAGTTTTTCTCCCGAAAATATTGAAGAAGGCTATCTGTTTTTAGATCAACTTTCCTCTCCTTATGTTTTAAAAGCTGACGGTTTGGCCGCAGGAAAAGGCGTTCTCATTATTGAAGACCTTTTGGAAGCAAAAAAGGAATTGTCTAATATGTTGTTGGACAAAAAATTTGGAGCAGCATCTGCCAAAGTTGTGATCGAAGAGTTTTTGACAGGAATAGAGCTTTCTTGCTTTGTTTTAACAGACGGAAAATCATTTGTCACCCTTCCGATGGCCAAAGACTACAAACGAATAGGAGAGGGAGATACGGGACTCAACACAGGTGGTATGGGAGCAGTATCACCAGTTCCGTTTGCTGACGAAGCTTTTAAAGAAAAAATCAATCAACAAGTTGTGGTTCCAACAATTAATGGATTAGCGAAGGACAACATTCCTTATGTAGGATTTATTTTTATTGGTTTAATCAAAATTGGAGCGGATCCTTTTGTCATTGAATATAATGTTAGAATGGGAGATCCAGAAACAGAAGTTGTTTTACCTAGAATAAAAAACGATTTTGGAGAAATACTTTTGGCTGTTGGAGCGCAAAGGCTGTCTGAAGTTAAGTTGGAAATTGACTCTCGCGCAGCGACAACAGTAGTGGCCGTCTCTGGAGGATATCCGGAGGATTACCAAAAGGGCAAGGTCATTTTAGGATTGGATCGTGTCGAAGGTAGTCAAGTTTTTCATGCGGGTACGATCAATGATGCCGATGAAATAAGGACCAATGGTGGACGTGTTTTGGCTGTGACTTCTTTTGGTAAAAACCATCAAGAAGCAATAGATCAATCATTTAGTCAACTAGAAAAAATCCAGTATGAAGGAATTTATTACAGAAAAGACATAGGTTTTGACCTATAGAAAAGAATGTGCAGAAGTGTCTTTGTCTTCTTCTTCGTTCTTATCGAAAGATCTAAGTTGAAGGATCCAGTAAACTCCAGCAGCAAGGCCAATTGCCATGAAAAACCAACTCATAAAATTTGCGACCCACCAGCTCTGTAGCTCTATATCGGCAAGAATATTATAAGGAATTAACAGTAATTCTTCGAATAGACGGGCTATGGCTTCAAAAAAATTTTTCATCAACAAGGGTTTATTTATATTGCAAAAATAACAAAAAGGAACATGATTGCCAATCTTTTTAAAAAATCTGACTATCTAAATTATTTCATCTCAGGATTTTTGATTTTATTAGGAGCTTTTTCAAATCAATTTGAAGCGGCTAGTACAGAAGGAAGCCTTTCTCAAACATACGCCTCAATAATTATTTTTCTAATTGCTTTTTCAGTCATGATCTTTATGGATGTTTATCTTAAACAACAGAATTTTTTTAAAAAAAGTAGTTATTATAAAATGTTTTATGCACTGCTCTTTATCGCAATTCCAGGTATTAAAATTAATCTTTATATTCTTTTAGCCCCTTTTCTATTATTTTTTTCGATCTATAATATGAACCTATCTTTTGCCTCAAAAACGAATGTTAAACCTTATTTTGACACAGGTCTTTTTATCGCTTTTGCTACACTGCTTTATCCTTTTAATGCTCTATTCTTCATCATCCCTTTTTTGTTAATTATAACCAGCAATGGAAATCAACTTAAAAGATTGTTTTTGCTATTTCTACCACTATTGGTTATTGCTTTTATCGCTTATCCTATTTTTAGTATTCTAGAAATCGACAGGATTCAGGAGGATTTAAGAAAATGGACTTGGGAATTAAAACCATTTGATCTACCTCTTGAAACTAAATTGTTTTGGTACGTAACCATTGGATTTGGCCTGTTGATGTTAATCAATGATTTATTGAAAAGGAAAGATCTTTTTGGGTATCAAAAGCAAAATTACACATGGATAATTCTATTTTTTTTAATTATTCTTTTTATGATTTACGGGACAAATGACACAAGGCTGTTATTCTACCTGCTATTTCCAATCTCAATTTTTGTCGGAAGAGTTACTCAAAGGATGAAGAGTGATTTTTCAAGAAATATTCTTCCAACGCTGATCATCATCGGAATTATACTTTTAAAATTTCCACTTTTTAATTGATCACCAAATCGTATCTTTGAAAAAAAAACGAGGGAAAGGCCAAAAAAACATATTCATACGAATGAGTGATAATAAAATAAGTAAAACTGCAATAAAAATTTTTAAGGAAAGCATTGACAAGTATCACTTACTTGACACTGTTGATCAGCCTTTTAGCAACCCCTATCCTCCAGATACCATTGCACATTTACTTTACAGAAAAAACTGGATTGATACTGTTCAGTGGCATTTTGAAGATTTGATTAGAGATCCTGAAATTGAACCCGTTTTTGGAATGCAACTCAAAAGAAAGATTGATGCTTCCAACCAAGACAGAACGGATGTGGTTGAATCTATAGACAGTTTTTTCTTAGAGAAACACAAAGAAGTCAATGCACATGAAAATGCTACGATAAATTCAGAAAGTCCAGCCTGGGCGATTGATCGCTTGTCAATTTTAGAGTTGAAAATCTATCATATGGAAGAGGAGGCCAATCGCAAAAGCGCCTCTATAGCTCACAAAGAGAGATGCAATATTAAATTAAGTATTCTGCTAGATCAACGCATAGATTTGAGCGGTGCAATTGATCAACTTTTGGAAGACATTGCTGAGGGTAAAAAATACATGAAAGTTTACAAACAAATGAAAATGTATAATGATGATTCTTTGAATCCGGTCTTGTATAAAGACAAATCATAAAACCAAATGAAAAATCCGCATCACTTGTTGCTTATTCGTTTTTCGGCGCTAGGCGATGTGGCGATACTGGTTCCTGTGATTCGTTGCCTCTATCAAACGTATCCCGGTTTAACAATCACTTTCCTAGGGAGGCCTTTTACAAAATCATTATTTAGAGAGTTTGAAAACTTCAATTTTCACCCAGTAGATTTTGGTGCAAAGCACAAGGGAATCAAAGGTTTGTGGCGTCTTTTTAAGGAACTTAAAAACATTCCGTTTTCTGGAATAGCAGATTTACACTCGGTTTTAAGGACTCATTTATTGTCTTTGTTTTTTAAATTAACTTTTTTTAAAGTAAAAAAAATTGACAAAGGCCGTCGGGAGAAACGCTTATTGACTAGAAGTTCAAACAAGAAATTTCAACCCCTGACGCCAACAATCTATCGTTATACAGACGTCTTTAGGAAGCTTGGCTTTCCAGTTGAATTAGATGCGCATGAGTTTTCATTTAAAAGAGAATTCCCCAAGAGCATTCAGACACATTTTGAAGTCAAAAATAAAAAATGGATAGGGATTGCCCCTTTTGCTTCTTTTGAAGGGAAAATGTACCCTTTGGATCAAATGCAGCAAGTGATTGCTTCCCTTGAAAAGGAATTTCAAATTTTTTTATTTGGAGCCGGAGCTATCGAAAAAGACCGATTAGAGATTTGGGAGAGGTCCTATGAAAACGTTTATTCTACTGCAGGACGTATTTCTTTTGAAGATCAGCTCGACCTTATGCCACATTTGGATTTAATGATTTCTATGGATTCTGCCAATGGTCACTTGGCGGCAAATTATGGAACTCCAGTGCTAACTTTGTGGGGACTTACACATCCTTTTTGTGGTTTTTCTCCATTCAATCAACCCGTAACAAACGCCTTGCTTTTGGACAGAAAAAAATACCCTAAAATCCCAACTTCTGTTTTCGGGAATAAAATCCCAAAAGGATATGAAGAGGCTTTTAGGTCTTTAACTCCTTTGACCGTAATTGAAAAAACTTTAGAAATTATAAAGTAGTTTTAAAAACTAGACGTCGTCATAATCTACTTTAAGGTGTGAACTGCTAATGTGAGCTTGACAAGTTAGAATCAATCCTTCTTCTATTTCTTCGTCAGTTAGAACCTGATTGTTATCCATTGTTACAGTTCCTTCCTTAATCTTGGCAATACAACTGCTACAAACCCCTCCTTGACAAGAATAGGGGACGTCAATGTTGTTTTGTAGGGCAAGGTCTAAAACGCTTTTCCCCTTTGCGTTTTCAAAAGTATAGGATTCTTCATCGTAAATAATTTCTAATGACGCTCTTTCTGAATTGCTTTCGACTGCTGCAGTTCCCTTTTTTTCAGAAGCAGTAAATAATTCAAAATGAATGTTTTCTTTTAAAACAGCTTTTTCGACGAGCGTATCAGAAACAGTATTGATCATTTGTTCAGGACCGCAGAGGTAAAAATGATCGACGGGCTTGTCATAGTTGTTTAAAAAGTTTTTTACCACTGGAGCGTCGATTCGTCCAAAAAAGCTATTTTCTTCGTTTGATTGACTGAAGACCCAAGTGACTTTGAATCGTGATTTGAATGTTTTTTCAAGCTCCTTAAGTTCGTTAAGAAACATGGTGTCCTCAGGAGTTTTGTTTCCATAGACCAAAGAAAATTCATTCTCAGGATGACTTGAAAGCACTGTTTTAATGATTGACATGATTGGCGTAATACCACTTCCGGCAGCAAAAGCAACTATTTTTTCTGAAGTGCCTTTAGGATCATATAAAAACCGGCCTTGCGGAGAACCGACTAGGATGCTATCTTTAATCTGAAGCATTTTATTGGCAAAAGAAGAAAAGACCCCTTCTGGGATTTGTTTGATCCCGACTTGAAGCGCTTCGTTCGGCATGCTACAGATTGAATAAGACCGCCTAACTTTTTGATCGTTAACCACCGCCTCAAGGGTAAGGTATTGGCCTGATTTGAAACTAAATTTTTCTTTTTCATCAGAAGGAACCTCAAATGATAGAATAACTGAATTTGAGGTATTTTGTTCAATATTTGAAATGACCAATGAAGAGAAGTCTGACATGTGTTTTTAGTTTAAATTTCAAGCCTATTATTACAAAGATATTTTAAAAACACTTGATGACAACAATAAAACTTTAGAGATTAAGCGCAATTTTTGTTAAAACATTTAAATTTATGGCGTTATTTACTCCAGTGTGGAATGCCTTGTAAAAACCTTTAAAGGCTTTCAATAATATTTTATGCACCAATCACATACTAAAACCCTTGTTTATCAGTTATTACAATTAAACTTTTCTACTTGAAAAACAGCTGTAGACATTTCATTTCATTTATTTTGATCTCGGTTTTGCTATCCGCTTGCGCTACTGAGAAGAACAGATTTGTTAATCGGCAGTATCATTTCATTACGACCAAGTACAATGTTTTGTTTAATGGTAAAGAAGCCTTTGCCATCGGCACCTCTATTTTAGATCAGGTATATGACGACAATTTTTTTGAAATCCTCCCGATTGAGCCCATTGCCATTAATGGCGAAAACATTGATAATACAACCATAATTCCTGGTTTTGCCAAGGCAGAGGATAAGGCGGTAAAAGCCATCCAAAAACACTCCATGAACATCAAAGGCGTTCAACGCAATGGTAAAATTGATGAAGCCTATCTGCTTTTGGGGAAGGCAAGATATTATGACCGTAGATTTTTTCCGGCGTTGGAAGCGTTCAATTATCTACTTGAAAATTATGCAGATCCCAAAACATACGTTGAAGGAAGAATTTGGAGAGAAAAAACCAACCTTCGTTTAAAAAACGAAGAATTGGCGATAAAAAATTTGAGGAGTTTGGCCTTAAACCTTAATCCCAAAGGTAAATTCCACAGTCTTGCAAATTCAACCATTGCCCAGGCTTTTATAAACATAAAACAATTAGACTCTGCGTTATATTACATCAAACGTGCAGCTGTTACCACAAAATCAAAGGCAAAAAAAGGCCGACTTCTTTTTATTACTGGACAGCTTTTCGAATCACTTCAGAAAATCGATTCCGCTGCATGGGCCTATAGCGAAGTCGTCAACCTTAAAAGGAAAAGTCCCAGGAAATATTGGATTAATGCTGAAATAAAAAGGCTGCAGATTCGATACCAACGCGACAGTATTTCTCCAATCCCAGAGCTTCTAAAACTTGACAATAACTACGAAAATAAACCATTTGAGCACTGGATTAAAAGAGCAATGAGTCAATATTATCTCAAACAAAGCCAAGACAGTTTGGGGAGATACTATTTGGTTCAATCAAATCGTTCGGAATTCATCGACTTTCCTACAGGGAAAGCCAACTATAGGGACTTGGTAGATTATCATTTTAACAATGGAGAATATCCATCTGCAGGCGCCTATTTGGACAGTCTAATTGCCTTGTATCCCGAAGGAACCAGCGATAGAAAAAGAACCCAACGGGAGCGGGATAATCTAAACGGGGTTATTAAATACGAAAGAATCGTTGCAACTACCGACAGTTTACTTTATTTAACTTCATTAAGTGATTCCGCACAAATAAAATATTTTGAAGATTTCATTAAACAAAAAGAATTGAAAGCACTTGCCGCTGTTAAAGAAGAAGAAAAAGGTGCATTTTCATTTCTGTCGAGATCAAAAGCATCCAATCAGTTTTATTTTTACAACCCGACACTTATTATTCAGGGACAACAAAAGTTTCAATCCAGTTGGGGAAACCGCCCGAATGTTGACAACTGGCGAATAGCATCCGGTTTAAGTAATCTCAGAAATACTCAAGATCAAACTCTAACACCTTCTTCAGAAGAAGAAATTTTTGTGCAAACCCCCGAAAGCTATGTTGCTTCCCTTCCGAGTACTGAAAAGGAAAAAGACAGTATCAAGAGCCTAAACGACAATTCCTATCTTCAATTGGGGATGATTTACAAAGAAAACTTTAAAAATCTAGTTTTAGCTAGAAATCGTTTAGAACATTTGATTGACCAAAATCCACCTCCAGAGATAATGGCTCCGGCTCTTTACCACCTTTATAAAACTTATGAGGATACCTTTCCGGTATTGGCAAACATCTATTTTGACCGGATTGTAAAGGATTATCCCGAAACAGCTTATGGTAAGATGCTAAGCAATCCAGAAGGATTTAAATTATCAGAAATTGATTCTCCAGAGGGAATCTACGAAAGCCTCTTAAAGGACTACCTGTCTGGCGACTTTTCCAGCTTTAAAGAAAAGATTGAGGCATCCTCAATTCTTTTGGGAAGCACCAACTTTGCTCCAAAACTTGAACTTTTAATAGCCAACATGGAGGGAAGATTGAAGGGAATTCCTGAATGGGAAGCGGCACTAAATAAAATTCAAAGCAAATACCCTGAAACTCCCGAAGCCATTAAGGCGGCGGAAATGATAGCTCAGATCTCAAGACCTGACTTTATTAATAAAAAAAACAAGATTTTTAAAAATTACAAATGGATTTTTAAATACAACACTAAAGACTCTTTAAGTTTAAATTTAACCAAAACAAATCTTCAAGCCGAATTAGAGCGCAATCCAAAAGCGAACTGGTTTTTTTCTCAAGACCGATTTGATGAAGACCATATTTTTTTAGTTTTACATGGAATAAGAGATCGAAGAGACCTTAATGTATGGAAAGAAAATTTTATCCCAGAAAACAAGGAAATCCTATCTGCAAATAATTTTGTAATTTCGTCTTCCCAATATCAGAAACTTTTAAAAGACAAAAATTTGACAACTTATGAAAAACAGTGATATAAGTGGACAATATAGTAGACTAGAAAACACAACGTCTGTTAAAGGAGACATTATCTCTGAGGGAGATTTCCGTATTGACGGCGTCTTGGAAGGTTCCATAAAAACCAAAGGCAAAATTGTTATTGGCAAAGAAGGTTTTGTCAACGGATCTATCAATTGTTTATGTGCAGATGTAGAAGGAAAAATTCAAGGAAAAATTTATGTTTCTGAAGTTTTAAACTTAAGATCAACCAGTGACATCAATGGAGAGGTTGTTATTGGAAAGCTTATCGTCGAATCTGGAGCGAAATTTAATGCATCTTGTTCGATGAAATCGGATAAAAACCGAGAGGAAGTAAAAGTACTTCAGGTAAATCAAGCGACATGAAAAAAAGGCCTAAAAATTGGCTGATTTTTTCTGGACTTGCATTTCAAATTGCAATCATAATGTACCTCATGATCCAACTGGGAAAGTGGATCGAAGTTAAGATGACATTGACTAACAATGTCCCAACCCTCCTATGCGCTCTTCTAGGGATGATTATCATTTTGGTTTTAATTCAAAGGCAAAATAAAAACTTATGATCCTTTATGTTAAAGTACTTTTTTAGGTTTTCTTTAATCCTGATTTTATTAAGCTTCCTTGTATTTGGGATTCATTTGGGTTTTCTTTTTTTTATTGACTACCCAATTTGGGGACACTACATTATACCCTCCTACTTATTTAACTTATTCACCGCACTATTTTTTTATTTGGCGCTGGCCTATGTCTCCAGAAAAGATGAAACGCAAATGGGTTGGTTTTTTTTACTGTTTAGTGGGCTTAAGTTTTTACTTTTTTTTGTATTGATTTACCCATTATTTAAAGCCGATGGCGTTTTGCAACGTCAAGAATTTATAACATTTTTTGTCCCCTACGCCTCTTGTCTTTTTATTGAAATCAGGCAGCTAATAATGTTTTTAAATTCAAGCAGTTGAACGATTGAAACGAATTTGTCAAAATATGTTCCAAAAGTCCTTTATTTTATTTTCTGAATAACTTACATTTGCACCGAATTTAAACACAAGTTCAAGTTTTGACAATTGGTATGCCAAAAAAACTATATTCGAAATTTTTCATTTTTTTCCTTTTAGGTCTAACTTATATTAGCGCAAAAGAATCAGCAAGCGGCGGCGACCTCAAAGCGGAAATCAAAGAATACATCCTTCACCACCTTCAAGATACTCACGACTTCACTCTGCTTTCTTATACAGACGAGCAAGGAAAAAAAATACACATAGGCGCTCCACTCCCAGTGATTCTTTGGGACGAAGGTTTAAAAATATTTTCTTCCTCTAAATTTCACCACGGGGAAAGTGTGGCGCACGTTGGAGAGAATTATTATAAATTAGACCATGGTAAAATTTACAAGACTGATGCAGCAGGAACAATAAATTATGATGACTCGCACCACGCCACGAATATTGCACCTTTAGATTTATCAATCACCAAAGGAGTGGTTAGTTTATTATTTACAGCACTAATTATGTTTTTCCTTTTTAAAGGATTGGCAGATTCTTACAAAAAAAACGGAATGGTGGCTAAAGGAGTCGGTCGCTTTTTCGAGCCAATTGTAATTTACATTCGCGATGAAATTGCAATTCCTAATATTGGAGAAAAACACCACAGAAGGTACATGGGATATCTTCTAACTTTATTTTTCTTTGTTTGGTTTCTAAATCTTTTGGGGCTAACACCCCTCGGAATCAATGCGACAGGAAATATCGCCGTTACATTCTGTTTGGCACTTATCACATTTGTCATTACCAATGTATCCGGCAAAAAAGAATATTGGAAACATATCTTTTGGATGCCAGGAGTGCCGTGGCCAATGAAAATTGTTTTGGCTCCTATCGAATTGTTAGGTGTCCTTATTAAGCCTTTTTCCTTAATGATTCGTTTGTATGCCAACATATCTGCAGGTCACATTGTATTAATGAGCTTAATATCATTAATATTTATATTTAAAAACTGGTTTGGATCAAGTCTTTCATTTATGTTGGCCTTTTCCATCTCAATCATAGAAATCTTAGTCGCAGCTTTACAGGCGTATATTTTTACAGTCTTGTCAGCATTGTATTTTGGTTTCGCAGTAGAAGAACATGATCACGATGATCATTAAGTAATGAATGTATAATTTAATAAATAGTTAATTATGGAAATTCCAGCAATTGTAGGAGCAGGTTTAGTAGTAATCGGAGTAGGTATTGGTATCGGATCTATTGGTAAAGGAGCAATGGAAGCGATTGGTCGTCAGCCAGACGCATCTGCAAAAATCCAAACAGCAATGTTGATCGTTGCTGCCCTTATTGAAGGCATTGGGTTCGCAGCTTTATTTGCAGTTTAATAACCAACGATAGCCTGACCTTGGAATGGTTTTCAAGGGCAGTATATTGATTAAAAACTTTTCAAATGGAAAAATTAATCAGTGAATTTTCTTTTGGGTTATTTTTTTGGCAACTCTTTATTTTTATAGGGTTAATTCTCTTATTAAAAAAGTTTGCTTGGAGGCCAATCTTGGATGCGGTTAACGAAAGAGAGACATCTATTAAAGATGCACTTTCTTCAGCAGACGAAGCCAGGAAAGAAATTGCTTCTTTACAAGAAGACAATCAAAAGATTCTACAAGAGGCCAGAGCAGAAAGAGAAGCATTATTAAAAGAAGCCCGAACATCAGGTGCGGATCTATTGGCCAAGGCCAAAGAAGATGCCAAATTAGAAGCTGATAAGATCTTGTCACAAGCCCAAGACGCCATTCAAAACGAAAAGCGTGCTGCAATTAATGAACTTAAAAATCAAGTAGCTCAGATTTCATTAGAAATAGCTGAAAAAGTGATTGAAGGGGAGTTAGAAGACAAAGACAAACAGACCAATTTGGTTGAAAAATTATTAAAGGATGCTTCTTTATAAATAGCCTATGAAATCTAGTCGCGCAGCATTGAGATACGCCAAAGCACTTTTAAACTATGCTTTGGAAAACAAGCAAGAGCAAACAGTTGCAAAAGAAATGCAGACAGTGCTTTCAAGAATTAATGAAAGTCCTGAACTAGAAGCTGCGCTTGACAATCCTATATTATCAGGATCCAAAAAGGGTATAATAATGGCAGAGGTTTTCAAGAGCAACTCAAAAACAACACAAAGTCTTTTTTTGTTATTGTCAACAAATAAAAGAGAAGGTATTCTTGGAGCAGTCGCCGCTCAATATTTAGCGCTTTACGATAGGCACCAGGGAATTGTCGAGGCAACCGTGATTACAGCAATCGCATTGACCCAAGAGGTGGAAAAGAAAGTTTTGGAAAAAGCCTCTCTTTTAACTTCGTTGAAAGTGCAACTCAAGAATATTATTGATCCTACAATTAAAGGGGGCTTTATTCTTAGGGTTGGAGATTTACAATACAATGCAAGCGTTTTAGATCGTTTGGAAAGATTAAAAAGAGAATTGATTACATCCTAATAAATTTTTAAAATACAATAAGATGGCAGAAGTTAAGCCCGCTGAAGTATCAGCAATATTAAAAAATCAATTAGCAGGATTCGAAGCTACAGCATCTTTGGATGAGGTAGGGACGGTGCTTCAAGTAGGAGATGGGATTGCCCGAGTTTATGGACTTACTCATGCTGAATATGGAGAATTGGTAACCTTCGAAAATGGAGTTGATGGTATGGTACTCAACTTGGAAGAGGACAATGTGGGGGTTGTATTATTAGGCCCTTCAAAAGAAATTAAAGAAGGAGATACTGTAAAACGAACCAAACAAATTGCTTCTATTAACGTAGGAGAAGGTATTGTTGGTCGTGTGGTAAATACCTTAGGTATTCCAATTGACGGAAAAGGCCCTATCGAAGGAGAAACCTATCAAATGCCATTGGAGCGTAAAGCACCAGGGGTAATCTTTAGACAACCCGTAAATGAACCATTACAGACAGGTATAAAATCAATCGATGCGATGATTCCTGTTGGAAGGGGACAAAGGGAATTGGTTATTGGAGACCGTCAGACAGGGAAAACCACTGTTTGTATTGATACAATTTTAAATCAAAAAGAATTTTACGATGCTGGCGAACCAGTATACTGTATTTATGTTGCAATAGGCCAAAAAGCTTCGACTGTAGCAGGAATTGCAAAAACACTCGAGGACAAAGGAGCTTTGGTTTACACGACAATTGTCGCTGCCAACGCATCCGATCCTGCGCCAATGCAGGTATACGCACCGTTCGCAGGAGCAGCCATTGGTGAATATTTTAGAGACACAGGCCGTCCAGCCTTGATCATATATGATGACCTTTCCAAACAAGCTGTAGCCTATCGTGAGGTATCACTTTTATTGAGACGTCCACCGGGACGGGAAGCTTATCCTGGAGATGTATTTTATTTACACTCTAGATTACTAGAACGTGCTGCAAAAGTAATTGCGAATGATGAAATAGCCAAAGGGATGAATGACCTTCCTGATTCATTAAAACCCATCGTTAAAGGTGGAGGATCGCTAACAGCACTTCCTATCATCGAAACTCAAGCAGGAGACGTTTCCGCCTATATACCCACTAACGTTATTTCGATTACGGATGGACAGATTTTCCTTGAGTCTGACCTTTTTAACTCTGGAGTTCGTCCCGCAATTAATGTTGGGATATCTGTATCGAGAGTAGGAGGATCAGCACAAATAAAATCCATGAAAAAAGTTGCTGGAACATTGAAGTTAGACCAAGCACAGTTCCGTGAATTGGAAGCATTTGCTAAATTTGGATCTGACTTAGATGCTGCAACCTTGAATGTGATTGAAAAAGGAAAACGAAACGTTGAGATTCTAAAACAAGCTCAAAACGATCCTTTTACTGTAGAAAACCAAGTAGCGATCATCTACGCTGGATCGAAAAACTTGTTGAGAAAGGTTCCTGTAAATAAGGTGAAAGAGTTTGAAACTTCTTTTTTGGAGTCGCTCAAAAAGAATCACCCTAAAACATTGGCCGATTTAAAGGCAGGGAAATTAACAGATGACGTTTTGGATGCTTTGAATTCAACAGCAGCCGAAACCTCAAAATTATTTGAATAGCCCATGGCAAATCTGAAAGAAATACGAAATCGTATTGCTTCGGTCTCATCGACCATGCAGATAACTAGTGCCATGAAAATGGTATCCGCTGCTAAGCTCAAAAAAGCTCAGGATGCAATTACGGCCATGCGACCCTATTCAGATAAATTGACTGAATTGATTCAGGACCTAAGCGCAAGTGCAGATACTGATCAGCCCAATCCTTACACCGTAGTCCGTCAGGAAGAGAAAATCCTATTGGTCGCCATTACTTCCAATCGTGGACTTTGTGGCGCCTTTAATACCAATGTTATTAAAGAGACATTGCGTTTGTCAAAAGAAGAATTTGAGGGTAAAACAGTCGAATTGATCACCATCGGAAAAAAAGGAAGCGATATTCTTTCGAAATCATTGCCGCTTAAAAGCAGTCATGATGGTGTGTTTGATGACCTAACCTTTGATAACACGGCAAAGGTTGCGGAAAGCATTATGGAGGCATTTGCTGGGGCAGAATATGATAAGGTTGTATTGATATACAATCGTTTTAAAAATGCGGCTACTCAGCTAATTACTGTCGAGCCATTTCTTCCTATAGTTTCCGAATCATCTGAGGAAGAAACAAACAATGGGGATTATCTTTTCGAGCCGTCACAGGCAGAAATTATTGATGAGTTATTACCCAAATCATTAAAAATTCAATTGTTTAAAGCAATTCGCGATTCCTTGGCCAGCGAGCATGGTGCAAGAATGACTGCGATGCATAAAGCGACAGACAATGCAACGGAGCTTAGAGACCAACTCAAATTGACCTATAACAAAGCACGTCAAGCAGCCATTACCAACGAAATACTTGAAATTGTTGGCGGGGCGGAAGCCTTAAAAGGTTAAATTTAAATTACTAAACCTCCTTATTTAAGGAGGTTTCTTTACGATCAAGTTTCTTCAATAATTTTATTAATTTCGAGAGATCCAAATTAATCCCATATGTCTCCTAAATCTTTTCTTCTTTTTTTTCTTTGTTTGACGAATTTCTATTGTTTAAAAGGACAAGAAAACGGAAACAATGATTTAAAGGTCGGTTTGTTACTAAGTGGGGGTGGTGCAAAAGGCTTGGCCCACATTGGTGTTTTAAAAGAAATTGAGGCTGCTGGCGTTAGGATTGATTATGTTGCTGGCACTAGTATTGGAGCGGTCATCGGAGGGCTATATGCTTCCGGTTATTCTGCCAATGAAATTGAAGAATTAATTCAAGCAGCGGATTTACAAAATTTAATTACAGATGACTATCCCAGAAGAAGTAAGTCTTTTCATGAAAAAGAAGATTCCGAGCGTTATGTCTTGACACTTCCGTTCTACAATTTTAAGTTCCAGTTTCCCTCTTCAATATCAAAGGGGTATAATTTTTATGATCAATTGGTTCAACTTACTGCGCATGTGCATCATATTGATGATTTTAAAAAACTGCCCATCCCCTTTTTTTGTATGACTACTGACCTTGAAACTGGTAAACCATTGTTGCTCGAATCAGGGTTTTTACCCCTTGCGATTAATGCGAGCAGCGCACTACCAACCCTTTTTGATCCTGTTCAAATTGATGGATCACTTTATGTTGATGGTGGGGTTGCGAATAACTATCCACTCGATGAGCTTAAAGAAAAAGGAGTAGATTTTATTATAGGAGTTGACGTTCAGAGCTCACTGGAGAATCGATCATCGTTACTCAGCGCCTCGGACATTCTAAAGCAAATCAATCAATTTTCAATCACGAAAGACATTACAAGAAAGAGCGCGCTTACTGACCTTTACTTAAAGCCAGACATCGAAGAATTTTCGATAGTCTCCTTTAAGGATTCAAAAAAAATTATACAAAAAGGGCTAATTACCGGTCAAAAATATCGTTCCAACTTTGAAAAGATAGCGGCGCTTCAAGCCCCAAACAATACGATTAAAAAGAAGGTGAAACCTGTAGAAGAAATAACCCTTTCCGGGTTAAGTTTTTATGGAAACACTAAATATGGACTTAGTTATCTTAAAGGTAAAATGCGCCTTAAGCCCCCAGGTCGAGTCTCTTTTGAGAAAATTCAAGAAGGGGTTAACAACTTGGCCTCAACAAATAATTTTAGCCGCTTTAGATACACACTTGACAAAGAGGAAGATGCCTATCGTCTAAAAATGACCCTAGAAGATAGACCTTACAATACCAGTGTCGGCTTCGGAATTCATTATGACAACCTATACAAATCTGCAACCTTAATAAATGTTACACAAAAACAACTACTTTTTGATAATGATGTTGCTTCCTTTGATTTTATTCTTGGAGACAATCTTAGGTATAAATTCAACTATTATATAGACAAAGGATTTCACTGGAGCATAGGGTTTGAGTCTCTTTTCAACCAATTTGAATCTCCTTTAAACTCAGAAGGGTCAGACAGTCCAGATGATCCAAAATATTTTTACGACTCATCAATTGTCAAATATTTTGATTTCACCAACCGTTTCTATATCGAAACGCTATTCCGAGAAGAATTTGCATTTGGGATCGGACTTGAGCATAAAAAACTAATCATAAGGTCAAGAGCAACCATTCTTGAGTCAGGTGGTTTTGAATATTTTGATGATGCAAATTATTTTAACGCTTATTCTTTTTTAAAATTCGACAGTCGTGATCACGTTTATTTCCCTACAAAAGGATTTTTTTTTGATGCGAACTTAACACTTTACTTAGACGATAGCACTAAGCGTTTTTCAGAAAAACACAAATTTTTCTATACTGTAAAGTCTGATCTTGGATATACATTTTCTTTGAACAAACTGCTTTCGATTAGTTTTGGAGCAAGTTTAGGAGTACTTGTAAAAGATCCCAATCGTTATACTTTTTCCTTTCTCCTTGGGGGTTATCGAAATCAGAATATTAATAATTTCATACCATTTATTGGCTACAGTGCCCTAGACATTTTCGCGTTTAGCTTTTTAAAAACCTCTGTTGGAATGGATCTTTCGTTATCTAAAAATCATTATTTAAGATTCAAAGGAAACATTGCATCTGTTAGCGACCAACCGTTTGATGCTCAGGAATGGTCAGAAAAAAGATACAGTGGTTATGGAGTTGGCTATGGGATAAACTCCTTCTTAGGTCCAATAGAGCTTACTTATTCTTTTTCTCCCGAAACAAAGAGTCCCATTTGGTATTTTAATTTGGGATGGTCCTTTTAAAAAACAGGTTTATTTTTTACAGATTTAATTACTTTGGCGTTAAACAAATTAAAAACCATTAAATTACTTTACTCGCTAACTTTATTGTACTTAACTTTTGGCTGTGTGCGGCCTAAAAAAAATCTTTCAGAGCCTCCGATTACCCTCACGGCTGCTATTTCGGTTAGAAGCATTGGGACGCCAAATTAATTTTTTCATGAAGTCGATTATTGGTGGCCAGACCCTCAAAACCCTTCAGGATCCTATGTCAGAAAGGATGGTATGACCAATCCAGATAACTTTACCGCTCACAGAAAAGCATTGATGCGCCTTAGTGAAATATGTGGAAGTTTAACTTCCGCGTTTTTAATTACCAAAGACACCGCATACTCAAATGCAGCGAAGAAGCATCTAAATGCTTGGTTTGTAAATGATCAAACAAAGATGTTTCCTCATCGCCTTTTCGTCCACGCGATATAGGGAGGCATAAGTGAAGAGGTGTTGGAATAATCGATGCCATTCACTTTATCAACGTTGTTCAGTCGGTAAGACAACTTGAAAAACACAATAAAATTTCTAGTCAAGAATTAACAGAAATCAAAAAATGCTTTGCTTCTTTTTTAAAATGGTTAACGACTCACAAATATGGATTAGATGAAAAAGTATACCTAAACAATCACGGAAATTGGTGGAATACCCAAGTTGCCCTTTTGGCAAAGTTCATAAATAACGATAGCCTTCTCGATTTTTGCAGAGATAATTTTAAAAACAAAACTCTACTCAGTCAGCTTTCAACATCAAGTAGTTTTCCTCTGGAGCTTTGCAACGGCAGGAGTCAATAGTGTTGCGAAAGTATTAGAATATATAGTGCCATATGTTGCGGAAAAATCCAAATGGTTTTTAGAACCGGATGTTATTAATTTGGAAGACTTTCTGGTAGTGCAACTCGCCTATATTTTAGGAGCTTTTAGGTTTAAACGAACAGACTATTATGATATTTGGAGACAACGAAAACACTTTTTAGAAGTAGAAGAAGTAAAAAGAAACATTCCTTTAAAGTTCCCGCTCTTGTGGTTAGCCCAAAACAAATAAACCAATTTAAAAGCTTACTATTTGTTTTTTTTAATTAGAAAAGGGAAAAACTTGCTTTGTCCATAAAAAGGGAGTAACAAGGGAATAATAAAGTAAAGATTCAGCAACGTTTTTGTATTTTTGATTAAATCATAAAACACATGATAAAAATTCCTGTTATTTATTCCGGAAAAGGTGAATTGCCAACTTATGCGACAGCAGCATCTGCTGGAATGGACTTAAGGGCAGCGATCGAAGAATCAATTTCACTAGCACCCATGGAGCGAAAAATTATTCCAACGGGGATGTCTATTGCGCTCCCAGAAGGACATGAAGCACAAGTTAGACCCAGAAGTGGTCTTGCTGTTAAACATGGCATAACCGTTCTCAATTCCCCAGGCACGATTGATGCGGACTATCGCGGTGAGATCGGTGTGATTTTGATTAATCTCTCTAACGAAGTGTTTATAGTTGCACCTGAAGACAGGATTGCTCAGTTGGTTATTGCTGAATACACACAAATTGTTTGGGAGCCAACCCAAACCCTAGAGGAATCCGAAAGAGGAAGCAGAGGATTTGGGAGTACTGGAAAAAAATAGACTTAAATAATAAGATTAATTTTAAACATATAATTCATTGAAAATCATTGTACCCATGGCAGGAAGAGGCTCACGTCTTCGCCCGCACAGCCTTACAGTTCCAAAACCGATGTTACCAGTTGCTGGAACACCGATCGTAGCTCAATTAGTCAATGAAATCGCAAGAGTCGTGGCACAGCCCATTGAGGAGGTTGCCTTTATTTTAGGGGAACCTGCATTTTTTGGAAAAGAAATTGAAAGGGAACTTATTGAAGTCGCCAGGAATCTGGGTGCCAAAGCAACCATATATCGGCAACTGGAGCCATTGGGAACAGGACATGCCGTCATGTGTGCTACTGATTCTCTTTCTGGACCGATTATCGTCGCTTATGCCGACACTTTGATTCGAACCGATTTGACACTTGACCCTAAAGTGGATGGAATGATTTGGGTTAAAAAAGTTGCACAGCCAGAAGCCTATGGGGTGGTCAGCTTGAATGATCAAAATGAAATTACTGCTTTGGTCGAAAAGCCAAAAACTTTCGTTTCAGATCTAGCAGTGATTGGAATTTATTATTTCAAACAAGGTGAGGTTATTAAATCTGAATTAGAAAAGACTTTGAGTCAAACCCTTGCCGCTGGTGAAGAATATCTGCTAAATGAGGGGATTCTGGCAATGATGGCAAAAGGAGCACGCTTTGTTCCTGGAACCGTTAATGAATGGATGGACTGTGGCAATCCAAAGATTACATTGGAAACCAATAAGAAAATGCTTGAGATTCTCACAGAAGAGGGCAATAAACTTGTCGCTACTGATGTTATACTCGATAATGGGAAGATTATTCCTCCTTGCTATATTGGATCTAACGTGGTCATTAAAAACGCTACTGTGGGCCCTTTCACATCGATTGGAGAGAACACGACGATTGAGAATTCAACAATCGTTAATAGCTTGGTTCAAAAACATACGAAAATTAAAAATGCTAACTTAGAAGGATCAATGATCGGAAATCATGTAAAATATGATGGAGAGTATAAGCACTTGAGTATTGGAGATTATTCCGTTATAGAATAAAAAAATGAGATTTATAAGTATAATTATCACTTTAAAAACGTTTTTATTTCTTACCGTTTTGGCTTTGTTGTGGGGATGTAAATCCGCAGTGATTTTACCAAGTAAAAAACCAACGCAAAATATTGAGCTGAATGATCTGACCAAAGCAATTGCCAAAAACCAGCTGCGTTATAAAAAATTTCGTTCCAGAGTTAAAGCGACTTACAATGACGGAAAAAGAAAACAGCAAATCATGGTTAATATGAGAATTGAAAACTCCAAATCCATATGGATGAGTGCGACCATGTTAGTTCCTATTGCAAAAGTATTGATCACACCAGACAAGGTGTCATTTTACGAAAAGTTTCAAAGAACTTTCTTTGAAGGGGACATTTCCTTTTTAAATAAACAATTTAACACAGATTTTGAGTTTAAAGATTTACAGAGCCTATTGATGGGTATGCCTTTATCAGATCTTAAAAAAGGAAATTGGGAAAGAATTTCCCATCCTAAATATTATTTACTTGTTCCTAAATCCAAGGACTTGGCCTTCCGACCGACTTACTTTTTTGACCCCAACACTTTTCTCCTAAAAGAGCAACGTTTTTTAGTTCCTGGGACACAACAATCTCTGACAGTTAAATATTTAAACCACCAGCGACTTGAAGGAGAGATGATCCCGGGAGAAGTTCAAATTTCTTTGTTCGACGGGAAGGATTTAAAAACAGTTACCTTGGTCTACAATCGCATAGAATTTCCAAGTAGAATGAGTCTGCCTTTCGATATTCCAGAAGGATATAAACCAATTGAATTATAATGCGAAGTGCTGCTAGGCTCTTGAGTATCTTATTTTTATTGAGCAGCTTCCATGCTTTAGCACAAAAAAGCACCGCACGCCAAAAAGAATTAGAAGATCAGAAACAACGCTTGACCAGTGAAATTAAGCAAATCAACACACTTCTATATAGAAACACCAAGAAGAAAAAGGATGTGCTTTCTGAGGTGGAGGATTTAAATTTAAAAATAGCTGTTCGTTCTCAACTGGTCAATGTAAACAATCAACAAGCCAATTTATTGACAAGGCAAATCAGCGTCAATGAAAGAGATATTGGGAACCTCAGAAAAGAACTCACAGCCCTTAAAAAGGATTATGCTGAAATGATTCGAAAATCTTATAAAAGCAAATCTTCTCAAAATCGATTGATGTTTTTGTTTTCTTCAGAAAGCTTTTTGCAAGCCTATAAAAGGATTCAATACATGAAGCAATATGCAAGCTTTAGAAAAAAACAAGGAGATGAAATCGCTATTAAAACCACAACGCTTCAAACGTTAAACACCACCTTAATAAATCAGAAACGAAAAAAAGAGGCATTGGTTTCTGAAAACCGAAAAGTCCAACAAACACTTGAAAGAGAAAGAAAATCACAAGAGGTATTGATTCGTTCTTTAAAGAAGAGAGCATCTTCTTTAGCGACTTCGATTAAGCAAAAACAAAAGAAAGCGGCAGCGATTGACCGAGAAATAGAAAGATTAATCCGCGAAGCAATTGCTGTCTCTAATAAGGCAGCAGGGAAAAAGTCAAACAAGACATTTGTCTTAACCCCAGAGGCGAAACTTTTGGCTAAGAACTTTACTGCTAATAAGGGCCGCTTGCCTTGGCCTGTTGAGAAGGGAGTGATCACCCAGCGATTTGGAACCCAACCTCATCCTGTAGTTAGAACGACCATGATTAAAAGCAATGGAGTCACCATTGCTACGAGTCCCAACGCAGTTGCCAGAGCGGTTTTTGAAGGAGAAGTTATGACTGTTTTAAGCTTCAAAGGAAGCAATCCTACAGTCTTGATTAAACATGGGAATTATATTACCACCTATAAGAACATAGGGAAATTGTATGTGAAAAAGGGAGATAAGGTTAAGGCGAAACAAGCAATAGGAGAAATATTTACACATCCTCAAACCGGTAAAACAATACTTCAGTTCAGTGTTTTTAATGAATTTACACCTCAGAACCCTAAAAACTGGATTTATAAAATGTAAAGCTTATTTTTCTTCCAAATACCAAGCCTCTTGCTCAAGAGCATAGATGATGTAGTCATGTAAGCTTAGTGCCTCTCTTTTAGAAGTAAATCGACCATAAGCAACTCGGAATAAACCAGAAGGATTTCTTTCAGTCAATTCGGCTTTGTATCCTTCTTTTTTAAGGTCTGCTATTTTTTTGGTGGCATTTTCCATTGATCTGAAAGAGCCAGCAATCACACTATAGTAAGGAACGCTTAACGCATTCGCTTCTTGTTCAGCCATGGCTGCTTCAGCTTCATTTGATTCAAGTTTCAAGGAGATTTTTGATAATGATCCCAAATTAAAAGTTGCTTTTTGAACATTACTTTTAATTTTTTTCTGAGCCAACTCCATTGACTTTGCTTTTTCGTTAGTTGCGTACTCATTCCCAAAATAAAATAAAGCACTCGCTAATGCAATGGCAATGACCCCTATGGCTGCAAAACGCAAAATAGGTGAGCGGTCTTTATTTTTTTTCTCGGGAGTAAACATCAAGTCTTCTTTGTTTTCATTTTCCATAGTTGTAAAAATTTGTGGTTCTGAATGTAATTCATTTGATTCAAGGGAGTGTTTTTGGAATGGGGTTAATCCGAAGGATTCTAAATCAAAATTTATTTTTCCAAAAGGGAGAAACTCGATCTTTTTAAATGAATTAAAACGCATTTCACCAATACCTGAAAAGGTAAGATGTTGGGTGTTAAGTCTTTGTTTCCAAACAATAACTTCTTTTTCAATCCTCCTTAATGCCTGTTCGTATGAGGAGTTTTCTTTTTGCGCAATATAATGTGCCAAAACACCATCATTACTTTTTAGAAGGCTGTTAAAGCCGATTTCTTTTCTGGGTGGAACAAATCGTCCCTCGACAGGAAGAATTGTTGCACTTACTGAATGCGAAAGAAATGCCCCAAAATTTGGAATGGTAACGCACTCGTGCTGAAAAAGCAGCTCTTGTATGTATTGTTGAATCAACATATCACAAAAGTAACAATTTTCTTCTCTTTAATTTACTACAATTTAAAAGTTAGTATATTTAATTGCACCAATATTTTATTATTTAACATGAATCGCTTAGAAGCTTGTCTTGTTTTAAGACTATTGCCAGGCTTTGGTAACATTAGGGGACGAAAACTTTTTGAATTTTGTAAAACTCCAGAAGCTGTATTTGATGCCAATCCTACAGATTTTTTATCCATAGATGGGATTGGCGCTTCTCATTTATCACATTTTAAAAAATGGAAATCGTATCTAAAAGAAGTTGAAAAGGAAATTGCGTTTATAGAAAAACATCAAATCCAAACCATTTTTCTGGGTGATCCTAATTATCCTAAAACACTAGAATATTGCCCTGACGCTCCCCTTGTTTTGTTTGCCAAAGGGAACTTTAGTTTAGAAAAAAGAAAAATCATTAGCATTGTCGGAACACGTAAAAATGACTTTTATGGGCAGGATTTTTGTCAGAAATTAATCAAAGATTTGGCCGTGATTGATCCCATTATTGTTTCTGGATTTGCCTATGGAATTGATATTATTGCCCACAAGCAAGCATTAAAATCAGGCCTAGATACGGTGGGTTGTTTGGCCCACGGATTTGATAAAATTTACCCGAAGGATCATAAGAAATACATTAGAGACATCGAAAAAAAAGGGGGTTTTGTTACTGATTTTACTTCTAGCGAAGTTTTTGATCGAAACAACTTCTTAAGAAGAAACCGAATCATTGCCGGACTGGCACATGCCACAGTGGTAATACAATCTAATATTAAAGGGGGGAGCATGAATACGGCAGATTATGCACATCAGTACAATCGAGATTTATTTGCGCTTCCGGGCCTGGTTACAAATAAATTGAGTGGTGGGTGTCATCAATTGATAAGAAATCAAAAGGCACAGATCATTACCAGCGCAAACGATCTGATGTATGCGATGGGCTGGGAATCAGAAGATGTGAAAAAGGGAGTTCAAAAACACCTCTTTATTGAATTGGATGAGGAGGAAAAAATAATTTTTAATCACTTAAAAAATATTGCTCAAGACAATTTAGACAACATTTCTCTAAGCACTAAGTTTTCAATTAGTAAGGCGGCTACTCTTTTGATGCAATTGGAAATGAAAGGCTGTATTCGCCCTTTGCCAGGAAAGCATTTTGAATGGATTTAATACCCGAGCTTGCGTCGGACCCTATGCAGTACATCATCAGCGACTTTGCTTGCTCTTACGGCTCCTTTGGCCAAAGCAACTTCTATCTCTTCGGGATGCGCATAATAGTAATCGAATTTTTTTCTTTCGGTTTGAAATTTGTTTAAAATCAATTCGAAAAGCTCTTGTTTTGCATAACCATATCCCATGCCCCCCGCAAGGTATTTTTGCCTCAAGGTAGTTGCCTGATCAGGACTTGCCATCAATTTATAAATTCTAAAAATCGAGCAGGTATCAGGATCTTTTGGATCCTTAAGGGGAGTACTGTCCGTTTTAATTCCCATGATTTGTTTTCTCAACTTTTTTTCTGGAAGAAAAATATTGATCGTATTGTTCTTAGACTTACTCATTTTGTTGCCATCGGTTCCAGTAACGTACTGTGTCTCTTCTTGGATTTTAGCTTTGGGTAGAACAAAAGTTTCTCCCATCAGATGGTTAAAGCGGGAAGCTACATCTCGAGTCATTTCAAGGTGTTGCAGCTGATCTTTACCAACAGGAACAAGTTCCGCATCATAGATCAAAATATCTGCAGCCATCAACATCGGGTAGGAAAACAATCCAGCGTTTACGTCCTCAAGATGTTCAGCTTTATCTTTAAAAGAATGTGCCAAAGTCAGTCTTTGATAAGGAAAAAAACAACTTAAAAACCAAGAAAGTTCGGTTACCTGACTTACATCGCTTTGTCTGTAAAAAACAGTATTCTCGGGATTTAGCCCGCAAGCCAACCACACGGCGGCAGTAGCGAACGTATTGTCTCGCAGTGACTTACCGTCTTTGATTTGAGTAATCGAATGCAGATCGGCAATAAATAAAAAAGATTCTTCTTTATTGTTTTTAGTCATTGCTATTGCTGGAAGCACAGCACCCAAGAGGTTTCCCAAGTGAGGGGTTCCTGTTGATTGAACACCGGTTAATATTCTTGCCATGGTTGGGAAATTGATTCCCTGCAAAGATATTTTATTTCCTCGTTTGGGCAAATTTTGACTGCACTGCTTGCTTTTGGAAGGTAAAAAATAATGTATTTTTACGCCTGTGAGAAAACTATTATTGAAAATTTGGCGGATTTGGTTTTATTTGCTCTCAGGAATTACTTTCCTCGTTGTCTCCCCATTAATGGCAGCTTCTTTATTATTTCCAAAGGGATATCGTTATGTTTTTTGGTTAGGGAAAAACATATGGGCGAGGTTTACTTTATTGGGAATGGGTTTTTGGGTAAAAACAGAATTTAAAACCCAATTAGATCCCAATCAGAATTACATGTTTGTTGCCAATCATTCGAGCTTCATTGATATTATGCTAATGATTTGGGCTTCAAAACATCCCTTCGTATTTGTAGGCAAAAAAGAGTTGGTAAAGATTCCGATTTTTGGATCTTTATATAAGCGTACGGCCATTATGGTCGATCGAACGAGCTCTAAAAGTCGTTATGAGGTTTATAAACGTGCCCAAGAAGTCTTAGATAAAGGCTATAGTGTTTGTATTTTTCCAGAAAAGGAATATTTGGATGAGACTGTTTTGCTTAACTCTTTTAAAACAGGTGCTTTTAAAATCGCCATAGCACATCAGTTGCCCATATGTCCAATGGTATTTCTAGATTGTAAAAGAAAATACCCCTGGGGCACCTCCTATGGTCATCCAGGCTTGCTGAGGGTTTCAGTCTTGCCCCCTACAGCAACAGCTGGGTTAAAAAGCGAGGATGCTTTAGTGCTTTTACAAAAGACCTACGATACGATTCACACTGAATTGTTGAATGATAAGAAACAAGCTGCAGTAAATGCCATTAAAGTTTGGAAGCGGTACAATTTAAATTGAAGTGTTCACAGAATAATGTTTTCAATAGGAATCATTTTTTGCTCTAAATCTCGCATGGCGTTTATCACTTTTACACCTTTAAAACTTTTTAAATGCTCGAGTCTTATTACTTTTTTTTTCGCTTTTCTATCTGAAATTAGTCTTGCCCTACAGGTTCCTTTTAGCAGTGGATTTTTCGGTGTAATCCAATTCGTACCATCAAAAAAAATAACATTCCCGTAGGAGGTGTCTGTGATTTCACCCTTCTTTATGATCAAAACATCATCACAATTTTCTTTGAGGGAAAACAATTCGTTTAACGTTTTACGCTCATTGTATTTGAGAGAATAATCAAGTTTGTCGTGATGAACTATTTTCAACGTTTCGATTTTTTGAGTTTTATAGTGTTGAAAAGAAAATTCTTTTTGATTTTGGCCGTAAATTATTTTGAGTTTTACTTTCCCAGATTTGAATTCTATTGGAATTTGCAGGCCAGCTAAGAGGTTTTTCTTCGGAGACTCTCCGAATAGTTCTGAGTAAGCAGAATGATATCTTAATTCGTGCCATTTAGGATATAGAACACGACCATTGAGCACACAAATAGATTCAAACAACAGGGACATAAATCTTTTCAATAAGTTCTTTGTATTCTTCATCTTCAGCGCTTAAAAAAGTAATTCCTCCTCCGCTTCTATACCACAGTTTGTCTTCTTTTTTTTCAAGGTATCGAATGCTAACAGCGCTTTCGAGATTTTCACCGTCAAAGTAACCAAAGACTCCTGTGTAATAACCTCTTTCTTGACCCTCTACATGTCGAATAATATCGACGGTCTTTTCCTTTGGTGCTCCACAAATCGAACCCGCAGGCAACATATCCATTAAAATATTACCAATATTTTCTTTCCAATTTTCAGGAAGTTTTCCACGAATTTCTGAACTAGTATGAAAAATCTCGTTTTTTTGTGTTTTAATTTTATTAAGATACCTAAAACGAGTTACCGTAACTTCTTTTGCTATTTTGGAGAGATCATTTCTGATCAGATCAACGATGGTATTGTGCTCATTGATTTCTTTTTGATTTTTCTCAAGCAGATTTTCAGCATCCGGCACATTAGCATCAATCGTTCCTTTCATTGGATAGGAATAAACATACCCATCTTTTATTTTAACAAAGCATTCTGGTGAATAAACAACAAACTTATTTTCGCTATAGAGTTTATAGGGCGCTTTTGCTAGATGAAAAATATCCTCTAAAGAAGTATGGGTTTTTATCTCGGATGGGAAAGTTAAATTTAAAAGGAAGGTATTCCCTTTATGAATTTCATTCATCACACGATCAAAGGCTTTTGAGTACTTCTTTCGATTCACAGGGTCGATTTCAATAGGCGAAAAATGATCGCCTAATTTTTTTGGATCAAAATTTTTAAAACCTTTTATTTCGAAAAAATATCCCAACGCACTGGCCTGATCCAAAGTACAGAGAATTGGTTTTTGGATTTCAAAATCAATAAGAAAAAAAAAGGGGGTTTGCTCAACAGCAAAATCTGACATCTTTTTTTTAAAAGCTGATAATTCCAATGGAAATGAATCGTTAAATGTTTTAAGCAGTTTTTAATAAACGCTTATTACTCAATCGCTTTTATGGTCTCTCGAATCTTAGCTTCTAACTCGTCCATCAAATCAGGATTGTCGAGGAAAAGAGTTTTTACTCCATCTCTTCCTTGTCCTAATTTGGTTTCACCATAGCTGAACCATGAGCCACTTTTTTTAATGATTTCGTAGTTAACACCAAGGTCTATGATCTCTCCCACTTTTGAAATCCCTTCTCCATACATGATGTCGAATTCTGTGGTTCTAAACGGTGGAGCAACTTTATTTTTGACAACTTTCACACGGGTTTTATTTCCTAAAACCTCAGCATCAGCGTTTTTAATTTGCGTAGATCTTCGAATGTCAAGACGTACAGAAGCATAAAATTTAAGTGCATTTCCACCCGTTGTTGTTTCTGGATTTCCAAACATTACACCAATTTTTTCACGGAGCTGATTGATGAAAAACACAGTACAGTTTGTTTTGCTAATAGAGCCAGTAAGTTTTCTAAGTGCTTGAGACATCAAACGAGCATGAAGCCCCATTTTTGAATCACCCATTTCTCCTTCAATTTCGCTTTTTGGAGTAAGGGCAGCTACGGAATCAATCACGACGATGTCGATTGCTCCAGAACGAATTAAATTATCTGCAATTTCTAATGCCTGTTCTCCATGATCGGGTTGCGAAATGATTAATTCATTTACATCAACGCCTAGATTTTCTGCATAAAAACGGTCAAAGGCATGCTCAGCGTCAATAAACGCAGCGATACCTCCTGCTTTTTGACATTCAGCAATAGCATGAAGGGTTAAGGTTGTTTTTCCTGAGGATTCAGGACCGTAGATTTCAACAACACGTCCTCTAGGATATCCGCCAACACCCAAGGCGATGTCTAGGCCCAAAGAACCTGAGGAAATGGATTCTACTTCAACAATGGCTTGATCGCCTAGTCTCATTACAGCTCCTTTGCCGTAAGTTTTATCTAACTTATCCAAGGTAAGCTGTAATGCTTTGTTTTTGGGATTTTTAGGATCGGACATAATTCTGTATTTTAAACGAATTTACCATTTATATAGGTGGAGCACAATAGTGCTTAAAAAGGATTATTAACAAATTTCTTTTTGTAATTTTGAAATATCTTTCACCTTAAAAACAAGTATAGCATGCAACTGTACAACAAGTTAAGCGCGAAGGAGCGTGCGCACCTCATCGAAACCGCCGGAAAAGAACGGTTGACGCTCTCCTTTTACCAATATACCCAAATTGGTAATCCAAACTTATTTAGGGATTATTTATTTTTACATTGGAATCCGATGGAAGTTTTGGGAAGAATTTATGTCGCCAAAGAAGGGATTAATGGACAGTTGTCTTTACCTGCAGAAAATTTCGAAACCTTTAAGGAGCATCTTGATCAGATTGATTTCCTTAAGGACATCCGACTTAATATCGCTGTGGAACAAGACAATAAATCGTTTCTGAAGCTCACCATAAAAGTGAGAGATAAGATTGTTGCCGATGGGCTTGACGATGAAACTTTCGATGTCACCCAGAGAGGAAAACATGTTAATGCAGACGAATTCAACAAACTTCTTGAAAATGAAAACACGATTTGTGTTGACATGCGAAATCATTATGAAAGTGAAATTGGTCATTTCCAAAACGCTATGACACCCGATGTAGATACTTTTCGAGATTCCTTACCGCTTATCGAAAATGAATTAGCACCTTACAAGGAAGAAAAAAATATTTTGATGTATTGCACAGGAGGGATTCGTTGTGAGAAAGCAAGTGCATATTTTAAACACAAAGGATTTAAAAAAGTTTTTCAGCTTGAAGGAGGCATTATTGAATATGCCAGACAGGTTAAAGCGGAGGATTTGGAAAATAAATTTTTAGGTAAGAATTTCGTTTTTGACGAACGTAAAGGAGAACGAATTTCGGAAGAAATTATTTCAAAATGTCATCAATGTGGTGCTCCATCTGACGTTCATGTAAACTGCGACAACCAGGCTTGTCATTTGCTGTTTATCCAGTGCGAATCTTGCCAAGAGAAAATGCAAACGTGCTGTTCTTCAGATTGTCAAGACATTATCAATTTGCCTGAAGAAGAACAAAAAGCCTTGAGAAAAGGCAAATACAACAGCAATAAAATATTTAAGAAGGGAAGATCCGAAGTGCTAAAGTTTAAACAATAATTAAGATTTTCTATTCTGAGTTCTTTTGGAAATAGCATTATCTTTAAATTTTAAAATTAACAAATGAGTTGTGCAAGTTGTTCAAATAGTGGATCTGGTGAACCAAGAGGTTGCAAAAGTAACGGTACTTGTGGTACAGACAGTTGTAATAAGCTAACAGTTTTTGACTGGTTAGGAAACATGCAGTTGCCGAAAGGCGAAAAGCGATTCAATATTGTTGAGGTTCGTTTTAAAAACAGCAGAAAAGAATTTTTCACTTTACCCGACCATTTGCAAGTTGCCGTTGGGGATTTGGTGATCACACAGCTTGAAAATGGCTATGACCTAGGAATGGTTACCCTTACGGGAGAGTTGGTTCGTTTTCAGATGAAAAAGAAAAAAGTTACTCTCGATAGTGAAGAGGTTAAGAATATCCTGAGAAAGGCCAACCAAAAAGAAATTGATAAATGGCAGTCTTTTAGGGATCGCGAACCCGAAATTCAAAAAAGAGCGAGGCAACTTGCGATTGCCTTAAAACTTGAAATGAAACTATCCGATGTTGAGTTTCAAGGTGATGGACGAAAGGCTACTTTTTATTATACAGCCGAGCAGCGCGTTGACTTTAGGCAGTTAATAAAAGACATGGCACAAGCGTTTAATATTCGGATAGAAATGCGGCAAATCGGACTTAGGCAGGAAGCTTCTCGTTTGGGAGGAATCGGATCTTGTGGTCGCGAGTTGTGCTGTTCTACTTGGTTGACGGATTATAGATCGGTGTCAACTTCTGCCGCAAGGTATCAGTTACTCTCCTTAAATCCCCAAAAATTAGCGGGTCAGTGTGGTAAATTAAAATGTTGTCTCAATTATGAGCTGGACGCCTATCGTTCTGCCCTTAAAAATTTCCCAAAAACTGACACCAAGTTGCAAACAGAAAAAGGAATAGCTGTTTTTCAAAAAATGGATATTTTTAAAGAACAAATTTGGTATACTTACAAAGGAGATTGGATGAATTGGCATCAGTTGAGCCTTAGTTCTGTAAATGAAATAATTGCTAAAAACAAGAAAAACGAAAAGGTGGCAAGCCTTGAGGAATTCAGTTTAGAATTAAAAGCAACTGCTTCCGCGACCAAAGATCTTATTTTTGAAAATGTAGTCGGTCAAGACAGCTTGAATCGATTTGACCAGCAAAAGAATAAGACAAATAAAAATAAAAAGAGGAGAAACAGAAATAAAAAAAAGCCTAGAAATAATGCTTAAAAACCTGATTGTTTTAGGTATCTGTTTTTTAGGTTTACAATCCTGTCAAAATTCAGATTTGTATCTGAATTATCATGACTTTAAAGATCAATGGGAAGTAAATGAAAAAGTTGTTTTTGAGTTGAACCTCGAACCAACTGAACCGGTTAATCTCATGATCTATTTGAGAAACGACAATCGGTATGTTTTTTCAAATATTTTTCTAATCGCAACTTTAAAAGAAGGGGACAAAACCCTATTCTGTGACACTCTAGAATATGCAATGGCAGACCCGAAAGGGGAGTGGTTGGGAGCTGGTTTTTTAGAGTTAAAAGAAAGTAAACTCTGGTGGAAAGAAGATTTTGATTTTCCTCAAGGAGAAAACATAACCGCAACGCTTGAACATGCGGTTCGTCATACTGGTTCTGAAGCAGGAATTAAAGCTTTGGAAGGAATTGTTGGGGTTGGACTTTCCATAGAAAAATTCAAGAAATGAGTAAAAAGAAAATAAAAAAGAAAAACGTTAAAAAGTCTTACGGGACTTTTATAAAGGTCTTCTGGGGTGTTTTTTTCTTTGGGTTAATTGCTCTTGTCGGTGTTTTTGGATTTTCTGCACTTGGATTACTAGGCCCGATGCCTCCTTTAGAGCAGCTTGAAAACCCAAAAACGAATTTAGCGACTCAAATTATTTCTTCTGACGGAATGGTTTTAGGAAAGTTTTATTTCAATGACAACAGAACACCTATTTCATTTGAAGAATTACCTAAAAACATTGTTGACGCATTAATAGCGACAGAAGATGAAAGGTATTTTGACCATTCTGGAATTGACTGGAAAGGATTTCTCAGAGCCGTGTTTTATTTGGGAAAAAAGGGAGGCGCTAGCACCATTACTCAGCAATTGGCGCGCCAGCTGTTCGTTGGAGTTCGGTCTAGAAACATGCAAGAGGCTGTCATACAAAAAATTAAAGAATGGGTCCTGTCCGTTCAGTTAGAGAGGCGTTATACTAAAAAAGAAATCATAGCCATGTACCTTAATATTTATGATTTTGGATACAATGCTGATGGAATAAGGTCTGCTGCTAAAATTTACTTTGACACCACACCGCAAGCACTTAGTATCGAACAGTCGGCCACTTTGGTTGGAATGCTTAAGAACTCTTCATTGTACAACCCGATGAGGCGTCCAGAGCGAGTAGAACGAAGACGAAATGTTGTTTTTCAGCAAATGTTACGCAACGGATTGATTAATAAAGAAGAAAAGGATTCCTTGAGTGCAATTCCATTAAAAATAACTTATTCTCCCGAGTCTCATAGAGAAGGAATGGCGACCTATTTTCGTGCGTATTTGCAAGAGTTTATGAAGAAATGGACTCTAGAAAATCCAAAACCAGACGGTTCAAATTATAATATTTATCGCGATGGGTTGAACATTTATACTACCATCGATTCTAGGTTACAAGAGATTGCAGAAACGGCTGTTTCAACCCATATGAAGAACTTACAGAATGAGTTTTTTAATCAAAATACAAAAAGAAGAAACCCGACGGCTCCTTTTCTAGATCTTCGGGATGGAGAAATTGATACCCTTTTAGAACGAACAGCCTACAGAACTGAGCGCTGGAGAAAAATGAGAAATGCAGGCATTGAAAAAGATGTCATTCTCGCCAGTTTTCATAAAAAAACTTCTATGCAAGTTTTTAGCTGGAAAGGGGAAATAGATACGATGATGACTCCGATGGATTCGATTCGTTATTACAAGCATTTTCTAAGAAGCGCTATGATGTCAATGGAGCCTCAAACAGGTCACGTGAAAGCCTGGGTTGGAGGACTTAACTACAAGCACTTTCAATATGATCAGGTCAAGCAAGGAAAGCGACAAATTGGGTCTACATTCAAACCTTTTTTATATGCGACTGCAATCGATCAACTGAAACTTTCGCCCTGCGATTCCCTCCCAGACGCATTGTATTGCATTGATGCGCTCAAACATGGGAATATGGATCCTTGGTGTCCAAAAAATTCAGGAGATAAATACGGGAGAATGCGGACTTTAAAAAATGCTTTGGCAAACTCTGTCAACACGGTGAGCGCCAGAATCATGGACATGGTAGGGCCAAAACCTGTCATTGAATTAATTAGAAAAATGGGGGTTACCTCACCGATTCCTGCACTTCCTGCTATTGCACTCGGTACCCCTGAAATTAGTCTCTTTGAACTGGTGGGTGCCTATGGAACTTTTGCCAACCAGGGGATCTATATCAAGCCAATCATGATTACCCGTATTGAAGATAAGAATGGAATGGTTTTGTTTGAAGTTGTGCCTGAAACAAAAGATGTTATCAGCGAAGAAGCGGCCTATGTAACGGTCAACCTTATGCAGGGAGTAACAGAACACGGCTCGGGAGCAAGATTAAGACACGCAGGGCTAGAAAAAACAAACTATATCTATAAGAATGTAGTTTCTGGATATCCTTATGTTTTTGAAAATGCTATCGCTGGAAAAACAGGAACCACTCAGAATCAAAGTGATGGTTGGTTTATGGGAATGGTACCCAATTTAGTTACAGGAGTTTGGGTTGGGGGAGAAGACCGTTCAGTTCATTTTAAAGACATTGGTTTTGGTCAGGGAGCTACGATGGCATTGCCCATATGGGGAATGTACATGAAAGGAGCCTATGAAATCCCCGAACTAGAAATTTCTATTGAAGATTTCGTTGCTCCAGAAACAGTTTCAATTAATTTGGATTGTGACAATTCAAAAACCAAATCCAAATTGGACGAGGTCAGGGAGAAACCCAAGGCTAATTTGAAGGAGCTAGGTTTTTAAATTAGTTGTCTTCAGCAAACCATTGCGCAAAAGCAGTTTCTGTTTCCCTTAATTTTAACGAATGTAATTTAATTTGTTTGGGCAGTTGTGCATTAATTTTTTCAGCAAAATCTAAGATCATCATTTCACTTGTAGGCTGGTAATTTACTTTTACAATTTTGTGTCCTCTGCTTTCCATTTCTTCCGCAATCGCTTTGTGAGGTGAACTTACATTCAACACCGTTGCATGATCAAAGGGGTCGACAACTTCTTGCGTAACGATTTTTTTTAAGTCACTAAAATCAATTACCATCCCATTTTTTACATGTGTGTTGTCCTCAATCGGGCTTCCGATGACAGTTACATCTAGTTTATAGCTGTGTCCATGTACGTTTTTGCAAAGACCGTCGTAGCCGTAAAGGGCATGTCCTGTTTCAAAAGTAAACTGTTTGGTTACTCGAACTTTTTTAACCATAAATTCAAAGTGATTTAATAAAATTTTGAGTAAAATCTGAAAGCGCAAGTTTTGCCGTAATTTCAGCATTTTTGGGAAGTAGTTTCTCCCAATGATCTGTGTCTTTCCAATGGAGCTCTCGAAGTGCTTTACAGGCCTCTGGAGAATAAGAAGCAAATAGCATTGCTTTTTCATTTAAAGCAGCGTCAAGGGTTTCAGTATTGTCGCTTAAGTGGGAGTAAAGTCCCTTTTCAGTGGCCCATGATGCAGTTTTCCAAGTTTTGCTATCAAGAGATAATTGAGTAAAAGCTGTGACCCCTATTTTTCTGCTCACAGCAGGCTCAATTACGTAAGGCCCTATTCCAATGGACAATTCTGAAAGTTTTATGGACGCCTTTTCGTTTGCAAAAGCGTAATCACAAGCAGCGACAAGGCCAACCCCTCCACCGACAATCCTTCCATGAACCCTCGCAATGACAAACTTCGTCATCTTTCTAAGGGTGTTTATCAAACGGGCAAAACCCATAAAAAAAGCAGTCCCTTGCTCAAGTGTTTTTACATCTTTTAAAGCATGGAGGGATGCGCCAGCACAAAATGCGCCTTCACCTTTACTTGCGAGAATCACAACACGGACATGGGTGTCATTTTCAGCCTGAACTAGCAATGATGTTAACTGATCTAATAGTTCAGGCGGCACACTGTTTCCTTGAGGGTGACCAAAACATATTTTGGCGATTCCTTCTTTTTTTTCTAAATGAATGAATCCTTTCATACTAGGATCAAAAATAGCCATTCTATTTTGTTTTGTCATCATTTTTTAATAATCACAATAATGGATTTAATATTGAGAAGTATAATCCCTTGTTTTAAGCAAAAAGGGAGTTAAATTTGATAACTATATTTAATATTTTGTAATGTGAGGGCGGGCTTTATTTTATGCTTATTGATGATTTCAGTATTGGGAACTGCTCAAGAATATATTGAATTGCATGTTGACAACGACCTTTATTTCAAAACGGACTGGTACTATTCAAGTGGAATATATATCAGCACTGGGAAGCAAAGGGCTAAAGTTTCAAAAAAACAATTTATTCATTGGACCTTGGGGCAAGAAATCTATAACCCAACAATGCGTTACAGTAAGGATGAATCAACATTTGACTACCCATTTGGTGGGTGGTTGTTTTTAGAAAGAAAACTTCAGACCTATATTGATTCAGTTTCTGTAATCGAATGGTCGGTAAAACTTGGAGTTACTGGAAAAGCATCTTTTGCGCCTTATATTCAAAACTTATATCATCGTAAAGTCTTAGGTCTACCAGAATTAAGTTGGGAAAAAGCAATGCCTCAGAGCACTCACCTTAATATAAATTTTCATTACCGAAAAAGATTTAATATTACGAATAAAATCTCATTATTAACAAGTGGATTTTCTAATTTAGGAACGCAACGAACTGGTTTAGGGATTAGGGTTGGAGCTTTGATAGGGACTTCTAAGGTTATTTCATTTATCGGAAACCCTTTGGAGGCAAGAGGCAAAGCTTATGCTTTTTATCTTGGAACAAGACAGGAATATCGTTTACATGATTATATGGTTTCAGGGAGTTTATTTAATGACGACGAACTTTTTGTAATGAACAGCATTCTTTACAAAAATAGTTTTGAATTGGGTTGCGTTTTTCATACTGAGCAATGGAAAATAACCTCCTTATTTAATACGATTTCCAGAGACGTTGAAAAGCAGAACAACAAGAGACATCAATATTTAAGCTTTGCGATAACACGATATTTTTAATTTTGTAAATTCGTGATAATAAATGTTTTTAAAATGAAAACGATAACCCCAATCTTATTTACTTTTTTTCTTTTCACCTCTTGTTTTGTAATTAAAGTCTATGAAAATGATGTAGAAGAAATTTCGGGCATTGAACCCAGTCAGTTAAGAAAAGAAATGATTCGTTCAGGAAAAGTGATTGAGTTGCCTTCTGGCAAAAAATCCGAATTGTTGTTTTATGGTGAAGACCATTCCCCAGTCGATTCTTATTTCCTTCAAGACTCCATTGTCTCTATACCCAATGATTCGATCGGTGCAAAAGAGATTTCTAATAGCAATCGTACCATTTTTAAATCTAATTGGAATTGTCCTGTTGTGATTCTCAATGGTAAAGTTATTGCTAATGACAGCTTAGAAATTATTTACATGGAAGGAGAGGAAGCGCTTACCAAGTATGGTGATGAAGCTCAAAAGGGAGCTGTGGAGCTATTTATCTCGAATTAAATTGGTTTTTTCTTAGGATTAAATATAAAGTAATGTACCCCAAGCAGTAAACCATTAAAGTTGTTTTTTTGAATTGAAAATGCACCCGAAGATTTTTTAATAAATCGGTATTGAACTGAAAAGTTGAGTCTTTTCCAGACGTTGTATTGTACAGAAAAAAGCCAGCCTAAGGTGTTTTTAAAAACGCCATCTTCATAAACATTTGACTTGTTGCTTGGGTTCACAATCTCTGAGTTTTTTGCTTTTAATAAGAAATGATAGATCGCTCCAGTTTCTAGGATCAAATTTCGAGAAGGAGAAACCCTAACTGTTAAAGGCAATGTGATGTAGCTGAGTTTGTCTGTCGAGGTGTTGGTTGAGAGTTCATATTGATAATGAATATTAAAGAATCCGATGCCACTTGTTAATCCAAACGTCTTGGAGAACTTATATTGAACATTGCTCCCCACAGCATAAGTAATCCTTGGTTTCGAATAATTTTCGTTTAAATTGACCCGAACAACAAATGCGTGTATGTCAAAATTCCAAGTTCTGTAAAATGCATCTGGATCTGGACCTTTGTTATATTGAAGCAATAAGTTTGCATCTCCTTGTGCCAGCATTACTCCAGCAAACAGACTATAGAAAATAACCGCGATTTTTTTCATCATTTTCCTTTCTTCAAAAATAATGCATTAAGCGAAAGTTAGCGATTTTTATGAGGCTTTAGTGGCAACATACAAATTGAATTAGATAAAAATCATTAAATTGTTATTAAATATGAGAGTAAAAGTCTTAATAATCATTCTATCGTTCATGACCCAACAATGTGCCCCACCCACCCACCCACTGGTAATTGGTCATCGAGGAGCTCGAGGACATATTGCCGAAAACACTTTACCTTCGATTAAAAAGGCGATGGAGCTCGGGGTTGATGGCATAGAGATTGATGTTTTTCGCTGTGCTTCGGGAGAATTGGTTGTTTTTCATGACAGGACACTAGATCGGCTGACGGACGGAAAAGGTCCTATCGAAAACTTGACATTAGACGCCATAAGAAAGATCGACGTATTGGAGGGATACTCAATTCCTACGCTTGATGAGGTCTTGGATTTGATCGCGGGTCAAGTCTTTTTAAACATAGAATTGAAGGGAAGTAATACGGCCATTTTAACGGATAGCCTTTTAAAAACAAAATTTGAAAAAGGAATTTGGAATACGGATAAAATCATTATTTCCAGTTTTAATTGGAAGGAGCTCGAAACCTTTTATGAGGTAAACAAGCAAGTTCCTATTGCCATATTAACAGATGATGATCCTTTGGATGCACTACAAATTGCAAAGCAAGTAGCAGCTGCTGCAATCAATCCAAATTACAAAACCTTAACAGTAGAAAATGTTTCAAAAATTCAAAAAGAAGGGTATAAGGTATATCCTTGGACAGTTAATGAAAAAGAAGCGATCAATGCAATGATTGCTTTTGGTGTAGAGGGAATTATCACGGACTTTCCAGAACGAGTGCGCACGAGCAAATAAGTTATAAAACGTTATTTACCTCTTCCTACTTTTTTCACTTGTGTTGATTTTCCAAATCCTTTTGAAGATTGTTTTCCCTTTATTTTAGGAGTTTCGGTATTCTTCACTTTGCTGTTTCCAAAAAACTTGCTGCTCATTGTTTTATTTTTTATAATGCTAATTTAAGATAAATTAAACTTCCTATTGATTTAACCTTTATGCCAAATGCTGATTCATTAATCTACGCGAAGGCTGCATCATATGCTCTCGGCTTCTAGTTTCTATAAGAAAACAGAAAGTTATTGTAAAAAAGGAATGCATTGACCAAAGCATAAAAAATTGCGGGTAACATTTTAAATAAATCGTCCTGAATTTTAATCCTGACAAGAACAGCCACCATCATCATTGCCGTTAATGCAAACGAAGCGACCAACATTATATCGGGTAGAAACAGCCCCAAAATCAAGCCCAATCCGCCAAAAAACTGAAGACTCCCGATGGAATGCCGATGTTTTAGATAGCCCCAACGATCATATTCTGCGATCATTCTTTTGGACTTAAAAGAGGCGATACCGTAAAAAATAAATGAAATCCCTGAAAAAAAACTTAATATAGTGTTTAAGGTCATTGGCTAAAGTAATCCCCAATTGACAGCGGCAATAAACAACGATAAAATTAAAAATACCAAAGAAGGAATGTATTTAGTCAAAGGATTTTTCACTTTTACGTGCGCCAATTGTGCACAAAACATAAAAAAAGCCATGCCTAATGAAGAAAAAAGAACCAAACCAGGGTAGAAAACTCCTGCAATTAATAAAGCAGAAAGAGAAATTTTAGAAGCTCCAACCATATTTCTGACCAAATCAGAAAGGCCATATTGTTTGAACTCCTTTATGATGTTGTCAAACCTAAAAACCCATACGTATAGTACTGATAACGCAACAACTAATTGGGCTACAATTGCAATTTTATCCATGATCTAAATATTAATATATCTTCTAAGTTACAACAATTTGGTCTAGTAAGTAGTGCTAATAGCTTTTGATCCCTTAAAAACAAACAAGGATAACTAAACTTTTGGGGAAAAAGAAAAGAATCGATCCTGACGCAACTATTTTTTAGTGCCAATGAATCTTATTTTTTGCGATTAACTAACATATAAGTGATTAGATTTTAACTATTTTTGTCAAAATATGAAAGCATTCTATTTTGTCATTGAATTATCGCGGGGATGTAGCTCAGTTGGCTAGAGCGCTTGACTGGCAGTCAAGAGGTCGTGGGTTCGACTCCCATCTTCTCCACCATTATTAATAGGGGTTCACGTAAAGTGAGCCTTTTTTGGTTTAAGTCGTAGGATAGAGATAACGAAACCGGAGGAGCCACCACTGAAATAAAAACGTATAGAACTAGTGCTATGGACACACCGACCCGATAGACTGCACAAAACTTATAATTTAACCGTCTTTTTTGTTAAAAAAGTAGTTTTATATACCTTTGTAAAGGTCTTAAAATTAAAATTTATTGTATTAAATTTATAGATTATAATGTTTTATGGTGGATTAAAATCTATGGTAGATCTGTTTATTTAAATCCTTCCTCTTAAAGCATTAAGAACCGAATTGAATTTATCCTCAAAAAATGAAAAACCAATTATTCCTACTACAAATTGTTTTAATACTCCTATTTTCTTGCAAAGAAAACCAAGAGTTTAACTTAAATTCCTTAGACAATTATTCATTAATAACTTTTGAATCAGAAAATTTATTCCCCGAAGGGATTACCTTTTATGAAAAATCAAACACTTTTCTTTTAAGCTCCTATTTCAAAGGAGCTATTTATAATTTAGATAGTAAAAGTGAGCTATCTTTATTGTTCCAAGATGAAAACTTGATAAGCCCTGCAGCAATAGCAATAAATGCGAAAAAAAATTATTTATATGTTGCTAATGGAGATGCTGGCGTTTCAGAAAAATCAAATGAAACAACTGCTTTAAAAATAGCAGGCGTATTGGTTTATGATTTAATGACTAAAAAAAGAGTGGAATATGTAGATTTCACCAATCTTAGTGATGAGGTAAAATGTTACGCAAATGGACTAACGCTTGACACGAAAGGAAATGTATACGTAACAGATAGCCACAGACCAATCATTTATAAGATTGACGGACAAACAAATGAACCTTCTGTTTTCTTAGAAGACAAAAGATTTGGAGGGGAAGATTGGAACCTTAACGGAATTACCTATCATCCCAATGGTTATTTAATTGCTATTCAAATGAGTAAGGGCATTTTATTTAAGATTGATTTGCCTACAAAACAAATAAGTAAAATACAATTGGATGAAAATATTATTGGAGCAGATGGAATAACGATTATAAATAACAATCAAATTCTAATTACCCAAGCTTTTGAGATTAAAGAGGAAAAAATGACTTCAGGAGCATTAAAATTAATAGAGACTGAAGATGACTGGGTAACTGGAAAAATGATAGCTAAGAATGCCGAAATAGCTTTAAATCCAACGAACAGCGTTCGGGTAAAAAATGAGGTTTATGCTTTAAATTCTTCCATTGGAGCTTACCTTTTCGCTGGGAAAAATCAAAATAATTATAGTCTTGTAAAAATTAAATAAAGCGTCTTATTTTTCATAAACTGAACTGTCAAACTACACAAATAAATATCATTCAAAGGCACTTTAAAAAAAAATAGCTTTCTGCATTTTATGAACGCTTCAAAACCAATACCTCCTATTGATCAAGAAATGGAAAGATTACAAGGCTCTATGATGGACTTAGAATCTATGGTAGATCTGCTTGTCCAAATTCTTCCTCTTATTGAATTTAGGACTGTATTGAATTTATCCTCATAAATCGAGGTTTTTGAAGCTGATTTAAAGGATTATTTTGAAAGAAAACAATAGCTTAAAAGTGCTTTTATGTATTAATATTTAACTGAAACGGGACGTATTACGAAGTCTCCCATTGTGTATAATGCGATAACAAACGAACTCTCAAAAAAAAGACGAAAACTATTTAGTTTTTGTCTTCAGGTTTAATAAATTCTGAACGATATTTTTCTAAAAATTTTTTCTGTCTTGCATTCATTTGTTGCCATATTTTGTCAATATCCATAAAGTCTGAACCAAAATCACTTTCAAAAAAATCATCATTAAAGAAATGTTTACTAAAAAGTGAGTCTTTAGAAAAAACATCTTCAAACCCTCGGTTTTCAAATATCGAAAAATTGGTGAAAAATCTTGATTTAAAAGATTGCATCAAACTATCCCGCTCTGAAAATGATAGATTGTCGTATTTATCATCGGAAGACCAAGAATAAATACTATCATATCTAATTAAGTTTCCATTTTCGTCAAACTCTTTATCTACTTTCCAAGAGCCCTTTGGCTCTTTAACTGCTTTTTCTTCGCTTTCCTTATTTTTTATATCTTTATTTTGACTTTTGCAACTCACGCTTAACATACCAATCATGAATAATAAAACATATTTTTTCATTGCTTTAAATTTTAAGGATTAAACATTTTTTGGACTATATATAGGAGACCGAGTAATCGGTCTCCTGTATATACTTCACTCATCAATAAAAATTTATTAAGTAAATCGATTATGAAATCTTAATGCTTCTAGCAGGCTTTTGTTTTGCCTCTTCTTTTTTCGGCAAGAGAATACTCAAAATACCTTCATTATAACTCGCATTAATTTTATCAGCGTTTACACTTTTAGGCAGAGTAAAGGTTCTTTTGAAAGAAGAGTAACCAAACTCTCTACGAGTATAATTTTCTTCTTTGCGTTCATTTTCTTCCTTTGTCTCTGTCGAGATTGATAATACTTGATTGTCAATTTCAATTTGGAAATCTGATTTCTTAAGACCTGGAACTGCCATTTCTACCGCAAAATCATTAGCAGTTTCTTTGATGTTAACTTTTGGCAAAGTAATTCCAGTATTAAAGTTTGAGGTAAATACTGAAGGTATTAGGTCACGATTAAATATATCATCTAACCAATTTGACAAAGTTGGGAAGTTTTGATTTGAATTACTGTTCACTAAACTTCCTTTTTTAGGAACACTTGCTAAATTGCTCATAATTACAAAATTTTAAATTAAACATTATTTCAAATTTGAAATCTACATTGATTTCGACTTCAAAAAAACAAAAAAAATGCCAAAATAGATTTACTGAATTTTATCCAGCAGATGTTATTAAAATTATCTCCCTAACAGTCATTTTTTCAGTATAATTGTCATTTTGTCACTTAAACAAACATCGCCAAATTTTTAATTTGGCTCAGAGCAAACCTCAAAGTGTAACAATTTTACTACCGAATCTGCTTTATACTAACCGAATCACAAAAACCCTGAACTTCAATGCGTATAGCGCAGTCTTGAGGGCAATCATGAAAAAAGAATGATGAAAAAAATACTATTTTTTCTTATGGCCATATTATAATATCTGGTTGCATAAAAATTAAATAGTGCTCCTTGTGACAGGATATAAAAATAATTGCAACTTAATCAACGCTTAACCCCCCTTTCCCTCAAGTGCATTAGGGGATTTTGTTTTTTACATTTAAAACAATCACATGGGTAGTGCCTCAAAAAAAATTCATTTCCTCATTTAGATTTATCATAAATTCTGAGCTCATCAGTTTTTGCATTCCCTCCATGTCGACATCATAGAGCATTACAATACAGCTTTGATCATTAACTTGGCCAACTACTGTTTTGAAATCGTCACAAATTTCAGCCCTTTCCTTATGTGAATCAAAGGCACTCTACTATTAAACGAAATTATTCATTGAAATTTTATAGTGATTAAATATAAAATAAAACAAAAACACTTCTAATTTTCAACAAAATCCTGATTTTAATTAAAATTAATGAAAGATTTTTAAGTTCTTCGTACTCGATGAACGGAATCTTTATGGATTAGGTTTAATGACTGTTAATTCGAAAATCAATCAGACACAATATTTCAATATTAGTAGTTTTATTAATTCCCTAGAATAAATTATCATTCCCAAAAAATAGAGTAAGTCAACATCGCGAAGATCTAAAGAAAAAGTTAAAAGGTGTTTTATTATTGAATTAAGATTAATGGCAAAAAAAGAATGTGAAAAATGTGCTAAAGCCTATCGGCTAATGTATCGCGTGCAATATAAACCAATCAAAGAATGGGTTTTTCTTTGCAACGACTGCGTTATTGAAGTAAGAAGGGATAACGAAGATTATCGTTACGGAGGCACTTGGAAGGGGTAATGATTGTCAATACGGGTTAGGGTTTAAAGTTTCAAAGACAAGCACCCCAAACTGGCTGGTTTTTTCCTTCTAGAGGGGCATTAAACGAGAACTGACTTGGCTCAGTTGTAATATTTGTAATGCACCATCCCGCGTGTCTTGAATAAAAGTTGTTGAACCTCTAAACGTCCTTCTCATTTTAATCACTTTAGAAATATCCCAATCCCCAATGTATTGATTAAAACGATTTAAGTTTTTAAACATAGCATACATGATGGTTATATTAGAAATGTCCCAAAAACTTATATACGAATTCAAAGAAACATTGTCCTAAATAGCTCAGTCATATCGGTCACTAATGTTGTATATAAATTCTACATTACTAGAATTAATTTCCGGCTTTACAGTTGAATTATCAACCGTCACATAAGTGATTCTCTCGATTGCTTCTAAATCTCCTACTTTTGATCGATAAATTACGCTAATTCCCGTTAACAATTCTCCGTGTTAAATGGTATATCCAAGCTCAGGCACAATCCCAAATTTACCATAAACTTTTATAGGATAGAAAATAATCTATTTCACTAAATTCCTCTAAGTTTTTTTAAAGTATTTATAACATTTAAGGGGTCTAAAAAGTCAAAATTTTCGGCGACAGTAAACTTTTTATTGGTCAATAATTCCTTTGGGCCGTTTCTAAAGCCAATTCCTAATTTTACATTAAGATTACTAAAAACATTATACCCTAAAGTAAACCAATAAGACCTTGTGAGGGAGGAAAAGCTCCCATTAAACCCTCAGGGTTTCCATGCGGCACCATTGTCATCAAACTTTTGCAGATAAAGAAACTCCTCTGTCAGCTGAAAGCCAATAATATATTTTTTATAATAAACATCTATTATAAAATGA
>JAFMCL010000046.1 GCA_017857815.1 Flavobacteriaceae bacterium
TCAATTCTTCAGACAAATTATTATACCAAACATAGGGCATCAAAGATTCTCCATAGGTTCCCAGTCCAGTGGATCGATTACCTTCCAATCCATCAAATGAAATTTGACGTAATCCGACTTCATTATAAATTGACGCTATCTTCTCTGACATTTCAATTGTCAATTCTGTATTCGTTAAAAAAACTTTGTATGCATGATCGAGTAATTTAGAGATTTCTCTTTCAGCATTATGTGCAGAAGCTACAGTATTAAAAGCTCCTCGTTGACAATCCAACAATTTCCATGGTGCACTACTTGAAACCCTACCATACCTTATCAATTCATTTCCGATCATAACAGTTTTCATGCTATTATTCTCCATTTGGTTGAAGAAAATAGGAGATTGAATTGTTATCTCAGTTTCTTTCGCATTGATAGGATTCACAATAACTGAACTTCCAACTTTGGCTAATCGTTTGTCGGGAATAGGAGTGACGTAGGGATCGTTGGGGGTAATGAAGTTTGAAAGAAAGTGGGTTCCAATCATAACTCCTTGAGATTTTGCTTTTTCAACGCACTCTTTTAATCCTTTCATCCCACTAGGAAATTCACCTTTATACAATTCAAAATGCCCCCAATTTTCAAAGGTTTTCCCATAGTGATATAAATATTTTAATCCAGCTCTTTTGGTTAAATCAATTGCATCATCAACATTTTCTTCATTAAAGTTTGTGATTATGTAGGCTGCATTTGCTTCTGGGGCTATTTTACCCCATTGTTCGTTTATGATAGGATGAGGAAGTCCTTCAGTGATTTCAATTTCAGCAAGGGTTTCCAGCGCTTGTTCTACTGGGCATCCAAAAAGTGCGATTTTAGAACCAATTATACCGCCATCGTCATAAGCAGGGGCAACAATCTTTTCGTGCTTAAAATCTTGAATAATCCTTTCATTATTTCTATTTCGGCAATAGGCCTGTAAGCTACTTCCTGTTATGGTGGGTTTTGCCGCTTCAATTCGATACAAAACACTTCCATCGGAATTGGGATTCATGTTGTTTGGGTTTTCTTCATGAAAGATATCAAAGGCAGGCATTCGGTCACTCTCGTTCCATGGATAACCACCGAGTGTTTTGATGTTTAACGCCTGTATGCCGATAGCATAATCCTCTCCACGAACCACCCCAACAGTTTCTCCAATAATTTTATTAATTGTTGTAGGGTAAGGCCCCCAGAGAATTAAATCAACAGATTCGTGGTTTGTTAGGGACAATAATTCAAAAGTGAGATGCGATTCTTTTTGTATCATTTTCACGATGGCCTCAAACTTCTCATTGTAGGTAAGAAAAATACTATCGTTTTTTACGCGCGCGGATCTGGGATTTTTTACCACGTTATTTATTCTTAAAGACATTAAACTAGTTAAGGTATCTTTTGAAAGGTGATTTTTGTTGTTTTTTAAATTTGTAAAATCAATAATTGATCCTTTGTTGTCAATACTCATTTTAAAGAAAGCAGTTCTTAACTCAAGAATAATTGTAGCGTTTTCCGACGTACACGAATTAAATGATAGGCTAGAAAGAATTAAAAAAATAAATATTTTCTTCATTTTGAATCAATTTTAGTTAAATAGAACTCTGAATATAAAGGTAGATATAGAATTTTAAAAGAGGAATTTACAACAAATAAAATTCTTTAAGAAAGTGGATGAAAATTGATCCAATAAGAGGGGAATAACTTGATTTTTTCAACTCTTTCATAGGTTTTTTGACAGCACCGTTCGCTTGATTTTAGTGCTGGATATAGTGTGTAGTACTGTAATTTATTAGGAATAGTTTAAAAAAAAGTTAATAGCTTTTACTTTTCGTCTTTTAATGTTGTTTTACCTTCTGAAATCATTATTTGATGCACTTGCATATTAGATTTCGCATAATCAGCCATTTCAAGCGCTTTCTCTTTCTCTTGATCAAAATAATTGAATTTATCTTGTTCTTTGTATTTATACAATTCTAGTTTTGTACCATTATTTTTCATAATACAAAGATATTCAGAATCAAGAATTCCTACTTTATCATCATCATTGATTATGGTGAACTTTCTCTGTTCTTTTAATAAGTCAATTCCCAATGTGTTGTTTACATATTTTTGCGAAATAAGCCCCATAACGGTTGGATAAACATCTATTTGGCTACCAATTTTTTGATGTACTTCATTCGCCATAAAAATTTCTGGCGCATAAATAATTAAAGGCGTATGAAAATAATTTAAAGGGATATCATATTTCGCATCTATTGCTGCGCCATGGTCTGCTACAAAAACAAATATAGTATCATTAAACCATGCTTCTTTTGAGGCCAATTGTATAAACTGTTGTAACGACCAATCTGCATATTGAACAATTTGAGATTCAATGGCTTTGGCTTTGGGCTTAAAATAATCTGGTACATAAAAAGGACTATGATCACTGGTCGTCATAAAGGTGACAAAAAATGGATTTTCCTTTTCAGCAAGTTCATTGATTTTAGGGATCGAAAACCTAAACATAAAATCATCAGGAACACCAAGGGTTGTTTTCACTTCAGAGACAGGGTAATCAGATTGGCTTATAATATTTTGAAAATTATTTGATCTCAGAAACCCCTCAATGTTATCAAATTGACTGTCATGCGTAGTGAAATATGTTGTTGAATATCCATTATTCAAAAGCGAAGTACTTATGCCGTCGTATTGAATATCAGTTTTCATTAAATGTTGGCGATACAAAGCAGGAAAAGAGAATAGCGTACTAAAAATCCCATTAAAAGTATGTTTGCCAGCAGTATATATATTTTCAAAATAGATTGAATTATGAGACAAACTATCTAAAAATGGAGTTAGCTCTTCTGCTGATCCGTGTCTTTTCATTTTCGCAGCACTCATGCTTTCCATTATAATTAAGATAACGTTGGGTTTTGTGCTTAAAAATATATCGGGTTGAACCTCCCTTGCGATTGGAGAATTGTATTGAACCTTTGTAATACCCAGATTCTTTTGCACCATTTCTATTGCAAGTTTATCATCCATAAATTTTACCACACGATTGTCTTCATCTTTACTGTCCAGATAACTTCGTATGAGTGTAAAACTGGGGTTTAATCCAAGTTTATTAAGAAAAGAATTATTTGAAAAATAGGCGGTTCCTATTCGAATGGGAGATTTTTCTTCTATACGTCCTCTTATTCCCAAAAACACTGTGGCCAAAAATAGTAAAGACACAAATGAGTTTAAGAAAAAATTTATTTTCTGAGTTTTATTTTCCTGTTCAAATATCTTTTTGAGCAAAATATAGAAAACGGTTTCAAGTAGGATGAAAGGAATTATGAAAAGAAAATATTTTGGCTCTTGAAAAATCATGGATATAACAATTTTATAACTCTTCATCCACTCAAAAGCACCAACAGAAAATCGATCATAGAACTGATTGAAATAGGGGATGTCTGCAGTGGACACTAGAAAAGCAATTGTAAATAAAATGAATATCCAATAAAAGAAAAACTTTTTTATTGGCTTGGATCTATAACCGATAACCTCTAACGTTAGGAAGATCAATGTGGGGAGAATAAGAATATATCCCGAAATAACAATATCAAATCTAACTCCCATTATAAAGGATTTGATAATCGTTAGAATAGCGACTTTATTTCCATCTATTCGATCAAATTCAGAAAGAAATAACATCATTCTGAATATTGAAAAAACCGACAATACAAGCAAATATATTTTAAGTATGAATCGAATACTTCTGTTTATAATCATGGTTTCCCTTGTAACATTATAAAACGTTTTGAATTAGAATAATAACGGGGTAAAAGGTTGTGATCGTATAACCAAGTGCTTATCCAAAATCATATATTTGTTTAACCTTCTAATTTGTTTGGTGAAATTGTTCACTATGAAGAAACCCAACTAATTTAGACAAAAACACTTGGGCAATTTATCAATATTTTCCTAAAAAACTAGACAAAAAGTCAGCTTTATTTTTTAAAACATTTGAATTTTATGAAGGTATTAGATTGATCTAGATAAACATATAATAAACGGAAATCCTTTAGAATGCTGTTGAATATATTACCCATAAAAATAAGATCACTTTAATTTTCATCGGTTTTCATTGCTTTGGGTTTTGTGTTGACCGATTCAATTATTGATATGGATTTTTCAGAAGGGCAGAGGTTTTTTTCGGTTGTTAAAAAAACAATAAAAGCTAACAGATATCAGGGTAGAGTTTAAAAACTATAAAAACAAAAGAGGTTGACTTGATCTCGATTACCATTATTAAAGAATTGATTCATATAACCCATTTCTAATCTTAAGCCTTTATTTATATTGTATCCGACGCCACCATAAAGTCTATTACGGTCATAAAGAGTAGATTTTGTGTTTATAAAAACCTCATTGTATGCCGAAAAATAGTAGTTGCTTTTTTCTTTAATTTTTATGGGGATTTTTAGACCTAAAAAGTATCGCAGCCTCATTTTAAAATCACTTTCGACAAACCGTTGCTCAAAGCGATATCGGTGACTTAGATTTAACTTGCCAAAGGTTTGCTTGGAGGTGTATTGCTGAAAAATTCGATGTTCATTTACCGTATTTTTATCAGTAGTCTCACCCACATAATTCCTTGAGGAGATGTATCCATAACCCAATAGAATGTTTCTTTTATTTTCTTTAAAACTGTATCCTAAACCTGTCCTTAATAACAATTGCTCAAGATCTCCAATGGCATCATAATTTCTGTATTGGATCTCATGGTGCAAATTCCATTTTTCATTAAGTTTAATGTTTCCAATATAAATTAACCAATTTCCGAGATTACTCTCTTGTGCTTGCATTAAAGAGGGGATCAATAACCCTAAAATTAATATTCCCCTTACTATAAAATTCATAGATTTAATTCTTATCATAAATCCTATTCATAGAAAGTTACGGCTCCAGACTGAATATCGTACATACCACCAACAATCTTGATTTCGTTGTTTTTCACCATCGCTGCGAGTACCTCACTATCAGCTTTGATTTTGTCAATCGTTAAGTGAACATTCTTTTCGGCAACCTTATTCACGAATTCGATATTAGAGGAGTTTCTTAAACTAGGATCTTGAGGTTCGGAAACCGAATTTACTGCAGGTTTAATCTTTTCTAGCATCCCAGTAAGCTTTCCTAGTTTGGCATCATCACAGGCACCTTTAACGGCTCCACATGCGGTGTGGCCAAGGACAACGATAAGCTTGGTGCCTGCCAATTTACAGGCAAACTCCATGCTACCTAAAATATCATCATTTACAAAGTTTCCGGCAATACGAGCGCTAAATATGTCACCAATACCTTGATCAAAAATCAATTCTGACGATACTCTCGAATCGATGCAACTCAATATCGTTGCAAATGGATATTGTCCACCGCTGGTGTCAGCAACTTGCTCCTTAAGGTTTCTATCTGCCTTTTGATTTGCTTGAAATCTTTTATTACCTTCTTTCAACTCTTGCAATGACTTTTCTGAAGTCATGCTTGTTTGTGTTTCTTTTGTTTGTGCTTTCATAACTATTTGTTTAATAAATATCTTTTACATTTTCTTTAATCCAAACCAAACTTTCCTCAAAGTTGTTAAATATTTGGTCTTTAGGAACCAAATCTGGAATAATATCAATACGTTCCAATAGGTATTTAGGTTGTTCTAAAACATCCACCAAAACTATTTTCTTACCCTGCCCAAAGAGTTCAACCAAAGCATCTTCTAGTGCATAGAGACCAGACTGGTCAATGTAGGTCATCTTCCCCATTCGAATTATTATGGTCGAAGCGGTCTCAGGAATTTGCTTCATCAATTGCTGAAAATCACTCGTAGATCCGAAAAATAAAGGGCCATTTATGTGCTTAATAAACACTTCCTCCTTTAAGTCTTTAGGGAAATTAATTTCATCAGACCATGCTTTTTCTTTGATCAGCGGGATTATATCAGAATCCCTGGCTGTTAGATCTCCAATCTTTTTCATGAACATCAGTGAGGCGATTATCAATCCTATTCCCACTGCATAAACCAAGTTCCAGACCGAAGATAAAACCAAAACAACGATCATGATGAATATTTCCGGACGAGGCATGTAAGGAATTGCTTTTAGCCCTTTGTAATCCATAACCCCAATTCCTACTGTAATTAGAATTCCCGCCAAAACAGCAGCTGGAATTTGAGAGGCAATGGAACTAAAGGCTAATAAAATTAGAAGAAGCATCACCCCGGCGGTCATACCAGATAATCTCGTTTTCCCACCAGCGTTAATGTTAACAACAGTTCTTATGGTAGCACCTGCACCAGGAATTCCACCAAAAAGCGCACCGATACTATTTCCAATTCCCTGCC
>JAFMCL010000025.1 GCA_017857815.1 Flavobacteriaceae bacterium
CCCTGAACAAGAGTGACATTAATAGTTGAGCCTTCTCCAACAACAACTTGCTGGCTTTCATAACCTACATAGCTAAATTCGACGGTAGCTCCTTCTTGAACAGAAATTGAAAAATTTCCATCAAAATCAGTAGTGGCGCCTTCATTTGTCTCGGTTAGTACGATAGATGCTCCTGGAAGTGGAACTCCATCAGAATCAGTGACGGTTCCGTTAACCGTTTTCACTTGTGCAAAAATGACTCCGCTTAATAAAAAGCAAGTAGCCATTAGCGTTTGTTTAATTTTTTGTTTCATAATCTAGTTTAGTTAGACAATAAATATAATAAATAATTTATAAATCTTAAATTAATGTTAAAAAATATTTTGTGGTAAATTAAAATAAAACCTGATTGTTGAGAAATTTGTGTTCCTTAATCGAATATATTCTTATTTTTTTTTACATACATTTAAAACATTAAAAAAATCAACCTTAAGCAATGTCAAATAATTTAAAATTTTTCTTGTTACTAAGCACATGCATGTTTCAAACCCATGTTATGAGTCAAGAAAACAAAATAACAGAAACTGTTCAATCACTTCCAACCTACAGTTTTGGAGATCCTAATCCACTGCCCTCATTTACTTTTAACTCTAAAATCTATCCTTATTATAAGTTTCAAGGTTATGACTTTCATAAAAAAGAAAAGCCTTTTAAAGTGATTAAAATTGAAAACCAATGGATTGAAGTAAGTATTCTTCCAGAAGTTGGCGGCAAAGTTTTAGGGGCAATAGACAAAAGTAACGGAAATGAGTTTCTTTATAAAAATGAAGTTGCAAAATTTAGAAACATTGCTATGAGGGGACCATGGGTTTCTGGTGGTATAGAATTCAATTTTGGCATTATTGGTCATCATCCAGGTACTGCTACTCCTGTAGACTACAAAATAACAGAACTTGAAAACGGAGCAATGGAATGCACTGTCGGAGGAATCGACCTGCCTTCTAGAACACAATGGAGAGTGAAAATCACTGTCCCTCCCAATCAAAGTGTTTTTACAACAAAAGCCTTGTGGTATAATCCCACTGATGTTGAACAGTCCTATTATAATTGGATGACGGCAGCGGCAGTGGCTAAGGAAGATCTTGTCTTTTATACTCCTGGAGATCAATTCTTAACCCATGGTGGCGAAGCAAAGTCTTGGCCCCGTGATCCACAAAATCGTGATCTCTCTCATTACAATCAAAATCATTTTGGCCCTAGCAAGTCTTACCATATAATTGGAGAATACAATGATTTTTTTGGGGGTTACTATAAAGATTCGAATATTGGATTTGGACACTGGGGTAGGTATGATGAAATACCGGGTCAAAAACTATGGCTGTGGAACCTCTCTCGCGCAGGAGGGATTTGGGAAGACCTACTTACAGATAATGACGGACAATATATAGAATATCAAGCCGGAAGACTTTTTGTACAATATTCTCCTGGAGAAGAGAATCCAATCAGTCAGGCCAGCTTTGAACCACACCTTTCTGATAAGTGGACTGAAGCTTGGTTTCCAATCAAAAATATTGGGGGCTTAAAAGAAGCTTCTGAGTGGGCGGCATTGAACATCGAAGAAAGCTCTGATAGTATTTTTATTAAAATAAATGCATTTAAAGAAAGTCAGTCTAAATTATTATTATCCTACGCTAACACAATATCTGAGAAAGATTTCAGCACTGTCCCAAACGGAGTTTACACCTTTGGATTTAAAAAACAAAAGGGTCATTTTTCAATAAACGTTAAAGCATTAAGGCTTAACTATAAATCAAATCCAGACCTTATAAAAAGAGATTTTAAAACTGCTATTGAGGTTGTTAATAACAATTCTTCTGAGAAAAAATTCTTAGATGCTAAAGATGCGCAACGTTTCAGAGATTTTTCAACTGCTTCGGCCTTACTCCTTGAAGTTCTAGAGGACAATCCATTACATTTAGAGGCGAGAACAGAACTGGCCATGCTCTACCATAGAAATGGACGTTATGAAAAAGCCATAGCTATGGCTTCGAAAGGCTTGCAAATTGACACCTATCACAATGGCCTTAACTATATCGCTGGGATAGCCTTTTTTGCTAATAATGATTTGCTCAATGCAAAAGAACATTTGGGCTGGGCTGCAAGATCAATTAAATACCGCTCGGCCTCTAATGCAATACTGGCTCAGATCTTACTTATAGAACAGAGCTTTATGGATGCCATGCATTACAATAAAATTGCTCTCAGATACAATCAAGACAATGTCAATGCACTTGCTCAAAAAGCAATCATCCAGAGAAAGCTCGGTGAATCTGAAAATGCCATGAGCACCCTAAATGAACTTGAAGAGCTCGATCCGCTTCATCATCTGATTTCATTTGAAAGGTTTTTATTAGGAAAAACTTCTGCCGAGGTGGTGAAAAATTCCCACCGGTCTGAGTTTCCTCATCAAACTTTTTTAGAGTTGGCGCTTTTCTATCACAATCGAGGGATGGACTCAGAAGCAATCAATGTCCTAAGAACGGGTCCTAAGCACATGCTAAATGAACTTTGGATATCATTTCTTTCTAATGACACTGCCGCTATTTCTAACATCATGAATCAATCCATCGCCTTTATTTTTCCCTATAGAAATGAAACTGTTGATTTAATGCGTTGGCTTTTAAAAAACAACACTTCATGGAAATCAAAATACCTTCTGGGATTGAATCTCGTTGGTCTAAATCAAACCCAGGAAGGCATCAAGCTCTTTAAAGACTTGGGGGAGGCTCCTGATGACCCTCTCTTTTATTATATCAGAGGAACATTTTTTAAGGAACAGAAAATATCTTCCTATATTAAAGATTTAGAAAATGCCTATGCTAAAGAACCTAAAAATTGGCGGTATGCTTACTCCTTGGCAGAGGATAAATATAGTAATGGAGATTTTGCTGAAGCTGAAAAAATAATCAGCCGAACATTTAAAAGTGATAAAGAGAATTATTTTGCTGGGATGCTTTTAGCTAAGACCTTCAATGCCTCTGATAAATTTGAAAAAAGCATTGACCTTCTCAAAGACTTAAAGATTCTACCCTACGAGCATTCAACTGAAGGGAGGGAAATATACACCAAAGCTTATATCGGATCTGCTTCACAAAATCTAATGAGTGATAATAATAATAAAGCATTAGAAAGGCTTAAAGAATCATTGCTTTGGCCTGAAAGCTTGGGCGCTGGAAAACCATTCGATCCTGAGGAAAGAATTCAGCGTTTCCTTATGGGGTTTGCTTACATCGATCAAAATAAGGATGCTTTGGCAAAAGCAGAACTTACTCAAATTGCTGAATATTCTAAAAAACAATTGTTCAAACTATCTAAGCAACATTTGTTAGGGATTTATGCAATACAAGAAGTAGAAGGGAAAGAGTCTGCAATGAATTTTATCGAACAGTTAATCGAATCGAAAAATGGAGATCATCCAGTAACCAAAGAATTAATAAAGTTTTATTTTGAAAACAATAATCTAAAATGGAATAAAACTTTCATTAAAGATATCCTCTCTTTCTTTAACATTAATTGACACTAAAAGCCCTCCCTGGAACTTCTACTCGAAAAGATTCAAGATAGCCCCTATCTTGTAAAGTAATATAGGCTGTTCTTCCATCTTTTCCTCCAAAGGCGATGTTGGAAGGTTTTTTGCCCTTGAGCTTTATTTCTTTGAGAAGTACTCCTTGTGAAGATAATTTGACGACAGTTCCTTTTCCGTGACGTGTTATATAGAGGTTACCATTTTGATCACATCGCATACCATCCATACCAAAATCTTCAAACTGATGAAAAAGCTTTTTATTTGAAATATTACCTTGACTGTCAATGTCGAATGCCCAAACTTTTCTTTGAATACTTTCATTAACGTAAAGTGTTTTTTCGTCAGGACTGACTTCAATTCCATTGGTTGTTCCCATTTTACTGTCTAATAATTCAAAAACTCCATTTTCAACTTTCCATATATTTCCTGTACTGTTTTTCCAATTCGGATCAGATGCATACATTCTATTATTACAACAAATCGCCAAATCATTCGGCTGGTTTAATAAAGAATCATGAGCAAAAACAGTTACTACTTTTGTTTCTAGATCAACACTTAAAATGTTGTGTCCAGTATAATCTGCTAAAAACATTTCTTGATCTTTGCCAAACCTAATGCCATTTGCAGTGCTTCCTTCTGGCAAATGCTCAATGAATAAATCGAATTTCCCTTCAATATCAATTTTCCCTATAGAACCTGAATGCGTCGGGTTTACGAAATAGAGGTTCCCACTTTGGTCAACCGCTGGTCCTTCAAGACCCTGAGTATATTCGCCTACAAAAACAAAATCGATCGCTTGATAGAGCACTTCAGAATCAGAACAAGAAAAGGTTAAAAATAAAACACCCAAAAATTTAAAATTAATATTTTTCATGACTTAAAAGTTGCTCGTTTTCTTAAAAATAAGTTATTTTTAACAATATATGAAATCAAAATTTCTAAACGTAATTATTTTTATTTTTCTTATAGGTTGCTCAAACATGAATAAAAAAATAAAAGTGCTTGACGTTTCTAAAATCTATGTAAATGATACTTTAAGCTTTGAAAGCATTTCAAATGTCATAGAAAAAAAGACCGCACTAAACGCTATCAATTGGCTAGAATGGGACAAGTTCCCCTACAAACCTCAAGTAGATTTTAGAATTGCACACGATGATAGTTTGTTATTTATTAAATTTTATGTTAAAGAAAATCACCCTTTGGCCAAACGATCTGAACCCAATAGCGCCACCCACCGTGACAGTTGTGTTGAGTTTTTCATTGACCCTATGAGAGATGGTAACTATTATAACTTTGAGTTTAATTGTATCGGAACGACTCATTTGGCTTATGGTCCAGCTCGTAGCACTCGAAATTTTATCCCTAAAGAAAAAATAATTAACGAGATCAAAACCTGGTCAACAATGGGAGATCAACCTTTTGAAGAAAAATCGGGAAAATTTGAATGGGAAATGGTGGTTGTAATTCCCGCTTCTGTTTTTACCTACAATGAAGGGTTTAACTTTTCCAACCTAATCGCAAATGCAAACTTTTACAAATGTGGTGACGACACCACTAAGCCACATTATTTAAGTTGGAATCCTGTTAAAACTAAAAATCCGGATTTTCATCGCCCTGAATTTTTTGGAACTTTAAATTTTAAGTAAAACTATATAATTGAAGATGAACATGAGTTTTTGTAAAACAATTTGGATAGCGCCTTTAGTGGTGTTATTTGTAACTTTATTTGGTTGTCAGAAAAAAAGTAACAAGGGGGAACTTTTTCTTCCAGAAGGATTTGTTTCGACCGTTTATGTAGACAGCATAGCGGAAACAGTCAGACACATGACCGTTAACGATAACGGTGATTTGTATGTCAAATTCAAAAGGTCGAGTGAAGCGGGAGTTCTCGCTGCAATTAGAGATGCTGACAAAGATGGTATTGTTGATTCTCTGGTAAAGTTTGGTAGTTATCACATCCCCCAAAGAGGAAGCTACTCTACTGCTGCTAGAATTTATAAGGGCTATCTTTATTTTAGTTCACAACTAACTGTTTATAGATATAAGTTAGATCCAGATAAGCTTGTTCCTACTGGGGAGGCAGAAATCATCGTGCATGATGATCATGCTCATGGATCTCACGAACATATCGGAAAGCCAATTGCCTTTGACAACGATGGAAATATTTATGTTCCTTTTGGAGCACCAAACAACGCTTGTCAAAATCCAAAAAGAACCCCGATGGCTCCAGGTCAAGACCCTTGCCCGTTACTCAAAGATCACGGGGGTATTTGGCGTTTTGATGCAGAAAAAATTGGACAAACGCAACATGATGGGGAAAAATACGCAAGTGGCTTGAGAAGTATCGTTGCTTTGGATTGGAACAATGACGACAATCACCTCTATTCAGTTGTTCATGGCAGGGATGACCTAACAAGACTGTGGCCCAATCATTTCAGTCAATGGGAAAGTGCATTGCTTCCCTCTGAAGAATTTGTGAAGATTGAAAAAGGGGATCACTTCGGGTGGCCTTATTGTTATTACGATCAAATGCAAGGAAAAAAAGTGTTGGCTCCGGAATATGGGGGAGACGGAAACATCATTGGTCGTTGTGCTGACTACAAAGATCCTGTTATCGGATTTCCAGGGCATTGGGCGCCCAACGACTTGGTTTTTTATGAAGGAGATGCTTTCCCTGAAAGGTATAAAAACGGAGCATTTATTGGGTTTCATGGTTCTACAAATCGTGCTCCCTATCCCCAATCAAGTTATTTTATTGGATTTGTTCCTTTTAAGAATGGAAAACCTTCTGGTGAATATGAAATTTTTGCAGATGGTTTTGCACAGATAGATCCTATTGTCAATACTCGAGATGCGATGTATCGGCCGATGGGAATTGCTTTTGCTCCAGACGGAACAATGTATTTGTCTGAAACCGAAAAAGGTAAAATTTGGAAGGTTCAATTTAAAGGAGATCGAGAAAATTTTGGTGAAAAAGAGTTGATCGCAATGGAAGAAAGAAAATCTATGAGTCACATCCGAACACCCGATATCATAAAAGATCGAATTGAACCAGAAGATTCGAAAATTGGCCAAAAAACATACAATCAATACTGTATGGCTTGCCACCAAAGCAATGGAATGGGGACTTCTGGAAGGTTTCCTCCACTAGGAGGTACTGACTGGGTGACAGGGGATAAAAAACGATTGGTTAAGATAATTTTAAATGGAATGGAAGGCGCAATTGAAGTCAATGGAGAGACCTATGATGGACTAATGCCGCAACATTCATTTTTAAGTGATGATCAAATTGCAGACGTTTTGTCCTATATTAGAACAAATTTTGGGAATAAGTCAAGCAATGTGACTGCAGAAGAAGTCGAAAAAATTAGAAAAGAAAATATAAGTTCTGAAAAAAAATAGCACTAAAAAACTTAACATTATGAAAAAAATTAAAGTCATTTTATTAATCAGTCCACTCTTACTTTTTAGTTTAATATTAAAAGGACAATCCTATGATTTGTTGATTAAGAATGGGCATTTGATTGATTCAAAAAACAACATTGACCAGGTTATGGATGTGGCCATAAGTCAAGGAAAAATTGCCGCTGTAGAAAAAAACATTTCTGCCAAACTTGCTAAAAAAGTTATTGATGCCAAAGGCCTTATGGTGAGTCCGGGACTGATCGACATTCACAGTCACAATTTCCACGGAACCATTCCTGACAGGTATTTAAGTAACAGTTTTGCTTCCTTACCCCCCGACGGATTTACTTTCAGAGTCGGAGTAACCACCCTTGTTGATTGTGGAGATGCAGGCTGGCGTAACTTTAAAACTTTTAAAGAACAAGTAATTGATCGGTCAAAAACCAGGGTTTTATCCTTTCTCAATATTGTTGGAGCAGGAATGAGCGGTGGGCCTTTTGAACAAAATATTGTGGACATGGATCCTAAACTTGCTGCCATGGTCGCGCGGCAATACCCTCAGTATATTGTAGGTTTTAAACTGGCTCACTATCATGGTTTTGACTGGACACCAACGGAAAGGGTTGTTCAAGCTGGAGAACTTGCGGGTCTTCCTGTTATAATTGATTTTGGAGGAAGTGAACCAGAGCTCCCCCTAAAAAAATTATTATTAGAAAAATTAAGGCCTGGTGATATTTTTACTCACGCTTACGCCCATGTGAATGGAAGAACTCCGATTGTGGATGAAAACGGAAAAGTGAGGGATTATGTTTTTGAAGCACAAAAAAAAGGAATTGTTTTTGACGTTGGTCATGGGGGTGGAAGTTTTCTTTTTGAGCAAGCAGTACCCGCCGTTAAGCAAGGTTTAAAACCAAATTCTATAAGCACAGATCTTCATACGGGAAGTATGAATGGTGGAATGAAAGACATCGTTAATGTTATGTCCAAATTCTTAAACATGGGGCTTTCCACTCAAGAAGTAATTCGAAGTACCACATGGGATCCAGCCAAATACATCAAGAGAGGAGACTTAGGACATTTGTCTGTTGGTGCGGTGGCTGATGTTACACTTTTAAATCTAAGAGAGGGAGATTTTGGATTTATTGATACACAAGGAAAAAAAATGAAAGGAAATCAAAAACTAGAATGTGAACTTACCCTAAGAGAAGGTAAGGTCGTCTATGACCTTAATGGTCTAGCAAGCGAAAATTGGAAATAATTATGAAACAACTTTTTAAATATTTATTTAAACTGTCTGGTGCATCGTTTTTGGTGACCCTAATTTTGATATTAAATGGGAAAACCGAAACCGCTGGACCCTTCTTGATTCTGTCATTATTACTTTTGGCATTGGGGATGAAAAGCACAAAAAAATGGAAAGGATTTTCCTTTACTGTTTTAATTTTTGCTGCTGTTAGTCTCTCAATGTATTATCCTCAATCCTTAGTCCAAATTGGTGATTTTCAATTTAAAAAACTCATTGTTCCACTACTTCAAATCATAATGTTTGGTATGGGGACAGCCATGAGCTTTAATGATTTTTACGGTGTTATTAAAATGCCCAAAGGAGTTTTGATCGGTTTGGTCTGTCAATTCAGCATTATGCCCATATTAGGATTTGGACTTGCAACCCTTTTTAATTTTCCCCCAGAAATAGCTGCGGGAGTTGTGTTAATAGGATCCTCTCCAAGTGGATTGGCTTCTAATGTCATGGCCTATTTGGCCAAAGCAAACGTAGCTCTTTCGGTGACTTTAACAGCAGTTGCCACAGTGGTTGCCCCATTCATGACACCACTATTGATGAAATATTTGGCTGGGTCTTTTGTCCCTATAGATTTTTATGCAATGATGCTTAGTATTTTTAAAATGGTAATTCTTCCCGTTGTGTTGGGATTGGTTTTTAATCATTTTTTTCACGGAAAAGCAAAATGGTTAGACAAAGCCATGCCAATTGTTTCGATGAGTGCGATCGCCCTAATAATAATGATTATAACCGCTGCAGGAAGAGATTCTCTCTTGTCCATTGGTTTGTTGCTAGTTTTCGCTGCAATTATTCATAATTTGATGGGTTATTTGCTTGGCTACTGGAGTTGTCGTCTGCTAAAAATGAAAGAGCAAGACTGCCGAACAATCGCACTAGAAGTCGGAATGCAAAACGGGGGATTGGCCTCAGGAATTGCACTAGAAATGGGTAAAGTATCAACCGTAGGACTCGCCCCTGCCGTTTTTGGACCTTGGATGAATATTTCAGGTTCCTCATTGGCCACTTGGTGGAGAGACAAAGACCCTAAAGAAAAAACAATAAAAAAATAATATCAATATGCTTAAAAAATTAATTCAATTCTCTTTCGTTTTTATCGGTTCAATTTACTTTTACTCTGCAATTGCTCAGAGCCTGAGTGTTGAAGAAATGAAATTCTTAACCCACCAATGGGAAGGAGAACGTTTTGAAGATGGGAGACCTAAAGTTGCTACTGATGTCCTTATGCGCATGAAAAAAGTTAGTATTGAGGAAGCTTGGGGAGTTTTAAGGAATGAAGGCTATCACAATCAGTTTGATGGCGGATGGCAACCACTCCACAATGATGTCACTGTCGTTGGAAGAGCACTCACGGTTCAGTACATGCCCAATCGTCCCGATATCGCAAACCAAATTAAAGAAAAAGGACTTAAAGAAGGAGAGATAGGAAATACAAATTCCTGGCCGATTGATCGCTTGGTAGAAAACGACGTCTATGTCGCCGATGGTTTTGGTAAAATAGTTGATGGAACTTTAATTGGAGATAATTTAGGAAATTCGATTTATGCAAAAACCAAAACGGGTGTTGTCTTTGATGCTTCTAGTAGAGACATGGAAGGGCTTTCACAAATCGAAGGATTCAATGCCTTTGTGAGAGGTTGGCACCCTTCGTTTCTAACCGAAGTGATGTTATACAGCATCAATGAACCCATCAGAATTGGAGCTGCAAGTGTCATGCCCGGAGATGTAGTACTCGCCAAAAAAGAGGGTGTAATTTTCATCCCCGCTCATTTGGCTGAGCAAGTAGTCATCACCTCAGAAGTAGTTAGACTTAGAGATTTATTTGGCATCTCGCGTCTTAAAGAAGGGAAATATACTCCAGGACAGATAGACAACAAATGGTCAGATGAAATTGAAAAAGATTTTTCAAAATGGATTAGGGATCACATGGATGAACTTCCTGTTCCCAAAAATCAAATACAAGAGTTAATAAAAAAAAGAATGTGGTAATATCAGTTTAATAAATAAATAATACAAAAATGAAACACAATGAACAAAGAAGATCTTCACTGAAGAAAATAGGAATGGGTTTTGCAGCCCTTCTTGGTGTCGGAACTGTAAAAGCAGCTATACCTAAAACTGAAAAGAAAGTCGTAGGCGAAATCGTTAATGATCAAGACATTCCTCTGTTTTCGGGGGCAGTAAGACATGGAAACACTCTTTATATCGCAGGAAAAGGTGCTCATTTCGATGGCGACATCAAATCACATACAGACCATGTTTTGAAAGAGCTTCAAAAGGGATTAGAAAGTAATGGATCTTCGATGGAGCAGGTGCTTAAAGTGAATGTTTACCTTGCTGATTTGGCAGATTACAAAGGAATGAATGAGATTTTCAGAGGTCGTTTTGGAAAAAACCCTCCTGTAAGGACAACTGTTGCAACCTATGGCGGTGTTCCAGGAAACTCGTTAGTAGAAATGGACTGCATCGCAGCAGTAGATTAATTTAAAATCAACAATTATGATTAACAGAAGAAAAGCATTAAAATCATTAGCAACCCTTCCATTCATAGGTAGCTTTTTGGGTGCTAATTCACTAGCAGCAAATCCTAGTTCTGCAGCGATCGTTTCAAGTGTTCGAAGAGATTTCTTTAAAGAATTAGGACTAAGAACCTTTATTAATGCCGCAGGAACTTACACTTCCATGACCGGATCGTTAATGCCCAAGGAGGTCACTGACGCCATAAGTTATGGCACAACTGAGTATGTAAACCTCGATGAATTACAAGATAAAGTTGGAGAAAGAATCGCCGAGTTATTGAAATGTGAATACGCTACAGTATCTTCTGGTTGTTTTGGTGCCATGAGCATAGGAATGGCCGGGGTTCTTACTGGTATGGATCCTAAGAAAGTCAAACAACTTCCTAATACGGAAGGCATGAAAAATGAAGTGATTATTCAAGAATCACACACAATTGGATATGCACAAGCGCTTACAAATGTTGGTGCAAAAGTAGTTAAAATAAAAACTGCTAGAGATTTAGAAAAAGCAATTAACAAAAAGACAGCCATGCTGTGGTTTCTTAATGCACATACCGATCAAGGAGCAATCAAATGGGAAGAATTTATTGCGCTTGGTAAAAAATACAACATCCCTACTTTTATAGACTGTGCTGCCGATGTGCCTCCTGTTGAAAACCTTTTTAAATTTACTAAAATGGGATTTGATTTAGTTGCCTTTTCCGGAGGAAAAGGAATTCGTGGGCCTCAAAGTGCTGGTCTGCTTTTAGGAAAAAGAAAATATATTGAAGCTGCAAGAATGCATACTCCCCCGAGAGGTGAAACCATTGGAAGAGGGATGAAAGTAAATAAGGAAGAAGTCCTTGGAATGCTTGCTGCTCTTGAGTTGTATTTGCAAAAAGATCATAAAGCCGAATGGGCAATGTGGGAAGCTCAAATAAAATTAATCAGTGACAGCGCATTGGAAATCAAAGGAGTGGAAACAGAGGTTCATGTTCCTAAATATGCAAACCACGTTCCTAGTTTAAGAATTCGATGGAATCAGAATTTGGTTAAAATAACACCAAATGAAGTCCGTGATCAACTAAAAAATGGTCACCCTTCGATCCAAACTGTTGGAGACAACAGTACCGTTGGGATAACCACATGGATGATGGTTCCTGGACAAGAACGCATCGTTGCGAAAAGAATCAGTGAAATCCTTTCATCAGCAACTTAGAAATATGAATAAAAAATTAATCTTTGGATTTCTATTTTTCAATTTAATTCTATTGTCCTGTAGCAATCCTGTTCAAAAAGAGTCGCCTTCTAATTCAGAAGCGAAAGAGGTTTTTGATCCAGAAGCAAAATTAAAAGAGCTTGGCATTGATTTGCCAAGCCCTGCTGCTCCTGTTGCCAATTTTGTGAACGCTGTAAAAGTGGACAAGCTTCTTTTTCTATCGGGCAACGGTCCATTAAAAGGTGACGGAAAATTCATAACCGGAAAATTAGGGGAAAACCTAACCATTGAAGAGGGTTATAAAGCTGCACGTCTTACTGGGATCAATCAAATTGCTATTTTAAAATCCGCCATAGGAGACTTGAGTAAGGTCAAAAGAATTGTTAAAGTTTTGGGAATGGTTAATGCCTCCTCTGATTTCAATGACCATCCAAAGGTTATTAACGGTTATTCGGATTTGATGGTTGAAGTCTTTGGAGACCGAGGAAAACATGCACGTGCAGCAGTAGGAATGGCTTCGCTTCCTTTTAACATTGCTGTAGAAATCGAAATGATTGTTGAAGTAGAATAATTTGTTTTAAAAATGAAAAAAACAATTTCAATATCTTTTTTAATTTTCAATTTAATTTTTACGCAATTTATTACTGGGCAAAATTCACAAAAAAATCCCTCTGATGAGTTGCTTGGAGAGAAAGTAGATTCGATCATTCGGATGGGTATCCGAGAAAAAGCTTTTCCTGGAGCACAAGTTTTGCTTTTTAAAGATGATCGCATAAAGTTATTTGAAGCCTATGGTTTTCATACCTATGACTCGATCACTCCTGTAGCCAAAAACGATTTGTATGATTTGGCTTCTGTTACAAAAATCATTGGAAGCACATTGGCTTTTATGAAACTCTATGAATTGTACGGTATTAATTTGGATCAAAAAGTGTCTGAATATATGCCTCTAACAAAAAGGAGTAATAAAAAAAATACCACTTTTAGAGAAGTTCTAGCGCATCAAGCGGGATGGTCGCCTTATATTACGCATCAAAATATGGTTTTTAGAAAAAACGGGGAATTTAAATCCAGAACACTTTCCAATAAAAAAAGTAATCGCTACCCCTATGCATTATGTGATTCCCTTTATATTTTTAAAAACTACCAAAGGAAAATCATGCGGAGGATTAAAAAAACTCCAGTAGAAAATATTGGAAAATATCGCTATTCTGGTTTGTGGTTTTTCTTATTGCCTGAACTGGTCAAAAATCTGAGTGGCTTATCTTTTGATGCCTTTTTGGATACTCATTTCTTCCAGCCCTTAGAAGCCGAGAGACTTACTTTCAACCCAAGCCTTAAGTTTAAACAGGAAGAAATCGTTCCTACTGAAAAAGATTCCTTGTTTAGAAAAACTCTTGTAAGAGGATGGGTACATGACGAAGCTGCAGGGCTGATGGGTGGAGTTTCTGGGAATGCAGGGCTTTTTTCTGATGCAAAGTCTCTTTCAAAAATCCTTCAAATGTTGTTGAATAAAGGAACTTATAAGGGCAAGGAATATTTAAAAGCTGAGACAATAGAATTGTTTAGCTCACAGGCCTATCCAGCTTCTGAAAATCGACGTGGATTGGGCTTTGATAAACCCAGCTTAGACGCTGACTCTTCACCTTATCCCTCTGAAATTTGTTCCCCTGAAAGTTATGGACACAGTGGATTTACAGGAACATTTGTCTGGATCAATCCGACCCACAATAGTTTTATGATCTTTCTCTCTAATCGCGTTTTTCCAACAAGAGCGCAAAAAGCAATCTACAGTCTTGGAATAAGAGGGGGAATATTAGATGCCCTACTTGAGAATTAATTGGGTTCTATGGCCAATTTCTTACTTACAAAATTTCCAAGTTCCCTGCCTTGTCTTAAACCTTCAACTATTGCTTTTCTGTAATGGATCCCTCCGTATAACCTGCTAATTGCGGCTTCCTCAGCCGCATGTTTGAATGACTTAAAGCTTCTAATTGGAAGATCGTAAACCAATTCTGTGTCGTCATCAAAAGAAATGTTGTCTCCAAAAAAATCCGTCAAAGCAACCGAAGCCGCACCAGAAACTACGGAGTGACCACTGGTATATTCAGGAAAAGGAGGTGTTTGAAGAACAGGATACCAGTTTTCATCAATTGTCTGATTGATTATTGTTTCGGGGCGTATTAAATTACTTCTGTATTTCTCATCCCAACAACTGATGAATGCATCTGCAATTGCAATAGAAGTTTTGGCATAGGCAGCTACTGTTTTATATACATCAGCATTTAAATTTCTGGAAACAATTTTTGTAATTCCAATCCAGTGTGCTCCGGGACTTATTTTTTTCAAAGCGAACATCACATGCCCTTTATGAGTTGAGACATAAGGATTGCAATCCCAAAACTTTGCGATTTCCTTTCGCTCATCCTCGTTCTCATTGTTTTGAATTTCTTTTACTATTTTGTAAACTTCTTGAAGTTCTTTATAAAACTCAGAGTCTGGATCCATTGAAAAAGCAGGTGGCGGTTCTGGTTGAAATTGTGCAGCACTTTCAATCACAAAAGGTCTGATTTTACTCCAGTGAGGTTCAATTCCGTCCATGTAGTCTGGAGGAGTAGGTTGCCAACGAGAAGGGCTGTCATAATCTACTGTAAATTTTGGGTAAGTCCTTGATTCATTATAGTTGTCAAATTTGTACCACAACTTGATTTCATCTGATACTTTTTCTGCATAAACCTTAGATGCTAAATAGACTTTCGGGTTTATTTTTTCCCAATTAGAAAATAATTTTTCTTCATATTCCGTAATCATTTGCTGAGAAAAGATGAGGCTTTTACCAACTTCTAAAAATGCAATTAGAGCTGCTAGCTTATGATTAACAAGCGTATCTTTTGATTTTGAAATTCCTTTAAAATCTCTTAACATCCCCTTTAAGCTCTTATAATCATTCTGCTGTTCTTGTGCCAGTATTTCATGGGAAGCAATATTAGAATAGACATAAATCCGACTGGCGACAGGAGGAGAAAAGATGTCATGCACCATAACCGAGGTGAGTTGGTCTTGGGCCTCATGAAAATCATTCGCTGTAATTTCAATTGGAGAATATTTATTCTCACAACCAACAAAAGTTACACTAAGAAATAAAAACGTTAATAATAGATTCGGACTTTTCATAAGAAAACTACTAGAAGTTAAGAAAGAGCAAATTTAGTAAAACTATTTTGACCTTATTGTTTTAAAAAATCAATATTCCTTTTTAATCCCTCATGTTTTGTTCTGCTTATTGCACTATTTTTAAATATTGTATTGAACGTTTCTGAGGTCAATTCCTCCCAATCTTTTTTAGAGTAATTTAATATTTCAGGCTTGGAGTTAAACAAAGGTTCATTGTGTTGTTTAGAAAAGTGATTCCATGGACAAACGTCTTGACAAACATCACATCCAAAAGCCCAATTGTCCATTTTCCCCTGAAACTCCGTTGGTAGTTGATCCTTTAATTCGATAGTTAAATAAGAAATACATTTTGTCGCATCGATTTGATAGGGGGCTACAATCGCTTCAGTTGGGCAGGTGTCAATGCAGGCGGTGCAGGTGCCACAATGGTCTGTGGTAGGAAGGTCATATTCCAAGTCCAAGTCCAAAATCATTTCAGCAATAAAAAAATAAGAGCCTACTTTTTGTGAAATCAAATTGGTGTTTTTTCCAATCCACCCCAAACCGCTTTTTTCAGCCCAAGCCCGGTCCATGACCGGTGCTGAGTCGACAAAAACCCTTCCGTTGACCTCTCCTATTTCTTGGTGGATAAAGCTAAACAGTTCCTTAAGCTTCTCCTTAATAACAAAATGGTAGTCGGCTCCATAGGCATATTTAGAGATTTTTGGAGCACCTTCTGGTTGTTGATCGTCAGAATAATAGTTCAACAAAACAGAGATCACACTTTTCCCTCCTGGAACCAAAAGACGAGGATCGAGTCGCTTATCAAAATGATTTTCCATATAACCCATTTTTCCGTTTCTTTCGGCCTTAAGCCATGCCTCTAAACGAGGGGCTTCTTCTTCTAAAAATTCAGCTTTTGAAATACCACAGGAAAGAAAACCCAAGCGTTTAGCTTCCGATTTTATTGCTGAAGAATATTTAGATTTTTGGATCATTTAACACAAAGAAAATTTACTATTCTAATGAGTGTGCTGCATTGCAATTTAAATGATTTTTACTTAAAAAAATCCGCCCTGATTATTTTTTGCGCGTCCGAGATGGATATACGCTCGTTCAGTCACTTCTCTTCCTCTTGGGGTTCGGACGAGAAATCCTTGTTGAATTAAGAAAGGTTCATAAACCTCCTCAATCGTTTCTCCATTTTCTGAAACTGCCGTGGCAAGGGTCGTTATCCCAACAGGGCCTCCCTTAAATTTGTCTATTAATGTGGTTAAAATTTTATTGTCCATATCGTCTAGACCATGGGCATCCACATTCAGCGCCTCTAAAGCATATTTGGTAATTTTCATTTCTATCGAACCGTCACTTTTAATTTGAGCAAAGTCTCTTACCCTCCTAAGTAATCCGTTCGCAATCCTTGGAGTTCCTCGGCTTCTGCCTGCAATCTCAACAGTTGCATCTGGGGAAATGGGAACTTTAAGTATGTTCGAACTTCTTTCTACAATCGTAGAGAGCAATTCGGTGTCATAGTACTCTAATCTACACGTAATGCCAAAACGAGCCCGCATCGGGGCGGTAAGCAGTCCAGAGCGAGTCGTAGCTCCGACCAGTGTAAAAGGGTTTAGATTAATCTGAACGGAACGCGCATTGGGACCCGTTTCGATCATAATATCAATTTTATAATCCTCCATCGCAGAATAAAGATACTCCTCTACAATAGGGCTCAGGCGATGTATTTCGTCAATAAAAAGTATGTCACGGGGCTGAAGGTTGGTTAATAAACCTGCTAAATCTCCTGGCTTGTCCAAAACAGGCCCAGACGTCATCTTAATTCCTGCTTCAAGCTCACTGGCCAGGATGTAAGCCAAAGTTGTTTTTCCTAAACCTGGAGGGCCATGAAAGAGGGTGTGGTCTAATGCTTCCTCACGCTGATTTGCAGCAGCGACAAAAACCTTGAGGTTTTCCAATATTGTTTCTTGACCAGCAAAATCATCAAAACTTATGGGACGTAAAGCTCTATCAACGTCCTGTTGTTCTTCAGAAAAATTATGGTCGGTTGGATCTAAGTTTTCATTCATCATTCCAAAGATAGTCGATTCTGGAGAATTTACACTTTCTTAAACGTAGTGTCCTTGGGAAAACTGTTCTAGTTTTTTAAAATTAATTATTTTTATTTGTTTACCCTTCAATTCTATCCATGCTTGTCTCTGAAAAAAGGAAAGTGTTCGGATTAATGATTCCGAAGCAATACCAATCATATTGGCCAAATCTTCTCTGCGTAATTTCACATCAACAAAGCCATTTGTCTGCGTTTTAAAATAGATGGGTAGTTCTAACAAAATTTCAGCGACACGCTGCTTCACACTTTTTTGACCGATAGTGACAATACGATCATCTGATTTTTTAATGTAACTGGCTAATTGAGTGCAAATGAAGAGTGAAAATTCAGCTTCATTGGCCAACAAAAAGAAAAAATCTTCTTTTGCCAAAAAACATCCAGAAATTGAAGTCAACGCTTTGGCTTGTAAATTGGTTTTATCATTACTGAGTAAACTCCTAATCCCAAGTAAGGTTCCCCGAGAAAGCAATTCAATGATTTGATCTTTTCCATTACTGCACCTTTTTAAGATAACAGCAGTGCCTTCCCTCATACAAAAAACACCAGATAAGGATTGGTTTTCAGAAAAAACTACTTCTCCTTTCTTAAAAGAAAAAGGTTTCAACACCATTTGTCTTTTTTGGAATAGACATGTTTCATTCTCTGAAATATGAAAAGGGCAATCAATACAATATAGCATAAACAGAACGTCGTGGTTAGAAATTAAAGGGGCTTAATTTGATTCTAAAATTACAAAAAAAAGTTTTCGTATTACAAAACATCAATTCTTATGAAGTATGATTAAAATCATTTTTTAGCCTAAAAATAAAATCTACATTTCGAATCTTAACCATCACCCCGATGAGACAGTTTTTGTTTTTCAGTTTCGTCTGTTTTAACTTCTTCTTGCATGCTCAACTTGAAGTCACGGCGGAGCTTCGACCTCGATTTGAATACCGTCATGGATACAAACAACCTTTTCCAGAAGCGGTTGAAGCAGCTACTTTTATTTCTCAAAGAACTCGTTTTAATCTAAACTTCAAATCGGAAGATTTGGATTTTTACACGAGTTTTCAAAACATTCGAGTCTGGGGAGATGTACCCCAACTTAATACTGCCGATAAAAACGGAATTGCGTTGCATCAAGCTTGGGTAAATTGGAAAATATCCTCAAATAATTCTTTAAAAATTGGTCGGCAAGAATTGGACTATGATAATAGTCGAATGTTCGGAAACGTAGGCTGGGCCCAGCAGGCCAGAAGTCATGATGCCTTGATTTTTAGGTCTCATAAAAATAATAATAAACTTCATTTTGGTCTTGCATTCAATCAAGACGATGAAGCATTGATCGGGAATATTTTGAGCGGAAACACCTATAAAGCAATACAATATGCTTGGTTTCAAAAAACGAATGACACGCATGTTTGGAGTTTACTTTTTTTAAATAATGGGCTACAATCTGATCCAGAATTAAACTCAAAAATAAAATATAGTCAAACTTTAGGGGGCACTTTTTTATACAATAAAAAACCCCTAAATGTATTTTTTGAAGCTTATTATCAGGGCGGAAAAGACAAATCAAACAACACCCTAAAAGCTTATTTGCTAGGGACAGAAATCAACTATAAATCAGCTTCAAATTTTATTCCCGGAATTGGATTTGAATTATTGAGCGGTAACGATCTATCAAAAACGACTACTAATTCTAACCGTGCTTTTACACCCTTTTATGGAACAAATCACAAGTTCAATGGCTTTATGGATTATTTCTATGTAGGAAATCACGCCAATTCTGTAGGGCTACTAGATCTTTATTTTAAAATAAATTTCAAGAGTGGATCTAAGGCTAATTATCTATTCAAAATTCATCATTTTGATGCTGCTGCTCCTTTAGCGGGTACAACAGACAAAAAACTAGGAAACGAAATTGACTTTGTTTATTCGCGTTCGATCGCTCAACACATTGCTTTTGCCTTTGGATGGTCTTCTTTTTGGGATTCAGGAAATTTAAAAACACTTAGAAATATAAGTTCCACCAAAAAAAACAACTGGGTCTGGGTGATGCTGACCTTTAAACCTAAATTATATACTTCTCAAACCTCAAACATAAATTAATCATGAAATCAATTTTTAAAAATCACAATGTTTTGTGCCTCCTTTTTATAGGATTATTATTTGCTAGTATTAACGCTTGTAAAGGAACTGAAAAAGAAAATGTTAGTCCCGAAAAAATTCCAACCTCAACTAAAATAAAAGGAACCATTAATGCCGAACTCACAAGTGCACCCAATGTTCCGGAACCAGTTGGAAATCGGACTGCAAAAAGAATATTACTCAGTATGGAAGTACTGGAAGAAACTTCTGAAATGATGAATGGTGTGAGTTATACCTATTGGACTTTTGGTGGCGACGTGCCTGGAAAATTCATTCGTACAAGGGTGGGGGATGAAGTAGAATTTACTCTAAAAAATCACCCCAACAACAAACTGCCTCACAACATCGATTTACATGCCGTTACCGGACCTGGAGGTGGAGCAACTTCATCATTTGTTGCACCAGGACATGAAGTGAAATTCTCTTTTAAAACACTCAACCCCGGATTGTATATCTATCATTGTGCTACCGCTCCTGTTGGAATGCATATCGCCAACGGAATGTATGGTCTAATTTTAGTTGAACCTGCAGGAGGACTTCCTCCAGTTGATCGGGAGTACTATATTGTACAAGGTGATTTTTACACCAAAGGAGATTATGGTGCAAAAGGAATACAACCCTTTGACATGCAAAAAGCTATTGATGAAGATGCTGATTATGTTGTTTTTAACGGAAAAGTTGGCGCCCTCACAGGAGACAATGCCTTGACTGCAAACGTTGGTGAAACCGTTCGTCTTTTTGTTGGAAATGGTGGGCCAAACTTGGTTTCTTCCTTCCATGTCATTGGTGAAATTTTTGACAAAGTTCATGTAGAAGGTGGAAATTTAATTAATGAGGATGTACAAACTACGCTTATCCCTGCTGGTGGGGCTGCCATTGTAGAATTTAAAGTTGATGTCCCAGGAACATTTATTTTAGTAGATCATTCTATTTTTAGAGCCTTTAACAAAGGAGCCATTGGGATGCTTAAAGTGTCTGGAGATGAAAATAAAAAAATATATTCTGGGAAAATACAAGAAGGAATCTATCAACCCGAAGGTGGAGTCATTCAAGCCATTCCTCAGAAAGAGCAAGCTACCACAAAGGTCATCCAGAAAACACTCAGCGAACGCATCGCTTCTGGGAAACAAAAATATATGGAAACCTGCTTTGCTTGCCATCAATCGGAGGGTCAAGGAGTTGCTAATGTTTTTCCACCGCTTGCAAAATCTGACTTCTTAAATGCCGATAAAAAAAGAGCAATACGTACCATTATTAATGGTTTATCGGGCGAGATTACTGTAAATGGGAATGTCTATAACAGTGTGATGCCCTCCCAAGCATTGAGCGATGAAGAGGTTTCGGAAATACTAACCTATGTCTACAGCACTTGGGGAAATAATAAAACGGTTGTCAGCCCATCGGATGTAAAGGCGGTTCGCAACGAACATTAAAATGAATTTAATTTTAAAAATACTACTGCTTTTTCCCTTTCTGGTGTTTTCACAATTAAATGATGAAACAATGGCGTTTATTGAAGGGGGATCCTATGCCCCCCTTTATCGAAACGATGAAAATAACACTAAAGAAACTGTAGGTGATTTTTATATGGATAAATCCGCTGTTACAAACTCGGCTTTTTCTTTATTTTTAGAGCAATTTCCTCAATGGAAGAAGGAAAATATAAAATCGATTTTTGCTGAAAGTAATTATTTATCGCATTGGGAAAATGAGTTTGAAGCTGATGCGCCAGTCACTAATGTATCGTGGTTTGTGGCTAAAAAATATTGCGAATCTCAACAAAAAAGATTACCCACTATGGCCGAATGGGAATATGTGGCTTTGGCTGATCAGAACCAAAAAGATGCAAGATCAGAACCTTCTCATAATCAGTATATTTTAGATTGGTATGAAAGTCCTAAAGCACGAAGTCCTAAAAAAGTAAAGAGCACCTTTAAAAACAAATGGAATGTGTTTGATATTCACGGACTCATTTGGGAATGGACCTATGATTTTAATTCTGTTTTAATTTCGGGGGAATCTAGAAAAGATGTCAAAACGGATCGCAATCTGTTTTGTGGGAGTGGATCGGTTGACGCAAATGATTTAATGAATTATGCGGCTTTTATTCGGTATGCATTTCGAGGAAGTATTAAGGCAAATTATTGTATCCAAAATCTAGGTTTTAGGTGTGTTAAAGATTTGAAATAATTAAAACCTTATAAAATTAATTGTAATGAAACAGGTATGCGTTCTGATTTTGAGTTGCTTCTTATTAGCCGCTTGCCACCAAAAAAAAGCTCCAATTGAGCCTTTAAATAAGGAACTTTCAGATTTGTCTATTTATCACCTGCCCTCAGCTTGGAGCACCCACAACAATGAAACCATTCAACTCAAATCCTTGAGAGGGAAGGTGGTGGTGGTCGTGATGATCTACACCTCTTGCAAAGCGGCTTGTCCGAGACTCATTGCAGACATGAAAAATGTATTCGAACAATTAAAAAATGAACCACAAGAAAAACTACAAATGTTACTGGTCAGTATCGACCCAAAAACAGATACCCCTGAGCATTTGTATGAGTTTGCTAAAGAAAATAAAATGCTAAATCCTCCTTGGTTATTTTTGAGAAGTAGTGAGTCCAATACCCGAGAATTTGCTGCTGCTTTAGCTGTTAACTATAAACAAATAACGCCCATGGATTTCTCTCACTCAAACATTATCAGCGTCTTTAATCAGGAAGGTGAATTGGTGCATCAACAAGAGGGGCTTACGGTAAATAATATTTCAACGGTAAATAAAATTCGACTGTTATTAAAAAAGGTGCATTGATTTTACGATATTACAAGGGCAAGTCCTAAAATCAATTAAAAAAGTTAGTCTCCTTTGAAAACCTACACCTGCTACCACTGTGCTTATCCTTTTTCGTTTACACCCTATTTTTTAAAAGAAAAAAAATTCTGCTGTATGGGTTGTAAAACGGTTTATCAGATGATAAAATCAAAAAATCTAGATACTTTTTATGAAATCAACCCTGCTGCTGGAAATGTTCCAACTGAAGAAAAAGAACGCTATGAGTTACTCGATGACCGGGTATTTTTAACCGAGTTTTTACGCTTTGAAAACGAACAGGAACAACATGCTGTTTTTACAATCCCTTCCATTCACTGCAGTGCCTGTATTTGGATTTTAGAGCAGATAAACCAATTTGATTCAGCTATTCAAAGTACGACGGTTCTTTTCTCAAAAAAAACAATTCGCATCGTCTATAATCACCATAAAACTTCTTTACGAAAAATTGCAGAATTATTGGCAAAATTGGGATATCCACCGCATTTGAATGTGTCTAAAGAAAAGAAAACAGAGCCCAACAGAAAACTATTACTTCAAATAGGAATTGCAGGTTTTGCCTTTGGAAATGCAATGTTTTTATCCATTGCGACCTACTTTGACAGCCAAGAATATTGGATCATTCAATTTAGACCTTGGTTCGATTTGTTAATGCTAATTATGAGTTTGCCTGTTTTATTTTTTTCGGCTCAAAATTATTTCATTTCCGCATGGAGGGGAATAAAATCTAAAATATTTTCTCTCGATATTCCCATTGCAATCGGAATTGGAGTTCTTTTTCTTAAAAGCTGCGTAGCTACTTTTGACCCCCTGCAACTAAGTTATTTTGACAGTTTTACCGGATTGGTTTTTTTCTTATTGATTGGAAAGTTTATGCAGGAAAAAACATATTCTAACTTTTCCTATGACAGAGATTATAAATCATTTTTTCCTATTGGAGTTACAAAAATATTCGCTGACAAAACTAGAAAAAAAGTGCCCATAGCCACCCTAGAAGCTGGAGACCAGATTGCGCTGAAAGTGAATGAATTATTGCCAGTAGATGGCGTTCTTTCTTCTCAAAAAACGAAACTCGATTATAGTTTTGTTACGGGAGAATTCGAACCCATAAAAACAACAAAAGGAAAACTAGTCTACGCTGGGGGTAAAATTATTGAGGATAATTGTACTGTTACAGTATTAAAACGGATTCAAGAAAGTAATTTGGTTCAGCTTTGGAGTCAAAATTCTTTCAAGTCTAATGATCAAAAACAACTTCAATCAATTACAGATCGTTTGAGTCGCTTTTTCACACCCTTCATACTATTGTTTGCCCTCGGCGCTGGAAGTATTTGGGCATTTCTTGATCTCTCTAAAGTTTTGGATGTCATTACGGCCGTATTAATCGTTGCCTGCCCCTGTGCTTTGGCCTTGTCTGCGCCATTTATTTCAGGAAATATGATGCGATATTTTGATCGCCTTTCGTTTTACATTCGCACGCCTCAAACCCTTGAAAATCTCACCAAAATCAATCATATTGTTTTTGACAAAACAGGGACACTAACGGATCCAAAACGACACAGTATTACTTATGAAGGAGAAAAATTAAATCCCGAAGAATTAAAATCTCTACGCTCAATTTTCCATCAATCCAACCATCCCATGAGCATGGCCTTGTTTAATTATTTGACAAATATTCCTTATGAAACTTTTATCAAATGTTCGCATCATGCGGGAAAAGGATTAAGTGCAACTTTGGATTCCAAAAAATACACCCTTGGATCCGCAGCTTTTGTAAAAGGAATACGATCTCTTGATCCTAAAACTTCTGAAGTTCATATTGCTATTGACAATCGATATCGAGGATGCTTTAACATTCAACAGTTTTATTTACCCAAACTAAAAATATTTTTTAAAAAACTAGATGGTTTTAAGGTTAGTATTTTATCTGGAGATGCTTCAAGTGAGAGGTCATTTTTAGAATCCTGCGTTTCAAAAAACACAAAACTTCTATTTAATCAAAATCCATTTCAAAAAATTGATTACGTAAAAACGCTTCAAGCTCAAGGGCAAAGTGTACTGATGATTGGAGATGGTCTCAATGATGCGGGTGCGCTTCAGCAAAGTAATTTAGGGATTTCAGTTATGCAGAAAGAACATGATTTTACCCCTGCTTGTGATGCTATTTTGAAAGGTGCAATAATGAACCAACTACCGCTTTTGATTATTTATGCTAAAAAAAGTATGCGACTCATTCGGATTAGTTTTGTGCTTTCTTTATTTTATAATCTAATCGGGTTGACAATTGCTGCACTGGGTCTCCTCCAACCGATGATTGCGGCAATTCTAATGCCGCTAAGTTCCATCAGTGTTGTACTCTTTTCTTATGGGGCGACGCACTTACTTTATAGGCGGTTGAAAAATAGAATGAAAAGCTGATTTATATCATGTTTTTGATGCCGTACAAGCAATATTTTTGTTTGATAAAATCAATACCCCCAAATTTATAATGCAGGTTTTATTTTTACTCTTACTCGTTAGTTTTCTGATCGCCTTGGTTTTCCTAATTGTCTTTTTACTCAGTGTTAAGAAAGGTGAATTTGATGACTTAGACGGGCCTCCTGTGCGTGTTCTAACCCAAAATAAGCCTTCTAAATAAGCCCCAATCTAATTCAAGTTTTTCATGGAACAACTACAGCAATTCAAATATGATAACCAAATTGTAAAAAAATTCCTATATGCTAGCCTTTTATGGGGAATTGTAGGGATGAGTGTGGGTCTGCTGCTTGCGTTTATGTTTTTATTTCCCAATGTAACTGAAGGGATTTCATGGCTCAGTTTTGGACGCTTGCGCCCTTTACATACCAATGCGGTAATTTTTGCGTTTGTTGGAAATGCGATTTTTGCGGGAATCTATTATTCCTTACAACGCTTGTTAAAAGCCCGGATGTTTAGTGACACCCTAAGTTCAATTAACTTTTGGGGATGGCAGCTAATCATTGTGGCAGCAGCCATCACACTCCCGCTTGGTATTACTTCCTCCAAAGAATATGCTGAATTGGAATGGCCGATAGACATTGCTATCACCTTGATATGGGTGGCTTTTGGAATAAACATGATCGGTACAATTTTAAGAAGAAGACAACAACATTTATATGTCGCTATTTGGTTTTATTTGGCTACGTTTATTACCATAGCAGTGCTTCATATCTTTAATAGCTTGGTCTATCCCGTGTCATTAATTAAAAGTTATTCTGTATATGCGGGGGTTCAAGATGCTTTGGTTCAATGGTGGTATGGTCATAATGCCGTTGCCTTTTTTCTAACCACCCCTTTTTTAGGGTTGATGTATTATTTCGTCCCTAAGGCAGCCAACAGACCCATCTATTCCTATCGCTTGTCCATCGTACACTTTTGGTCGTTAATTTTTATTTATATCTGGGCAGGTCCACATCACCTCTTATATTCTACCCTCCCCGACTGGGCTCAAAACCTAGGTGTTGCGTTTTCGATCATGCTCATTGCTCCTTCATGGGGAGGGATGATCAATGGTTTATTAACCCTCAGAGGCGTTTGGGATAAAGTCAGAACTGATCCTGTTTTAAAATTTATGGTTGTCGCCATAACGGGTTATGGGATGGCTACTTTGGAAGGACCACTTTTATCCTTAAAAAGTGTTAATGCAATCGCGCATTTTAGTGATTGGGTTGTTGCACATGTTCATGTAGGAGCTTTAGCTTGGAATGGGTTTATGACGTTCTCCATCGCCTATTGGTTGGTTCCAAAAATGACCCGAACAAAGCTCTATTCGCTTCGCTTGGCCAACATCCACTTTTGGATTGGAGTCTTAGGAATCATCCTTTACACAATACCTTTATATATCGCAGGGGTAACACAGGCCTTTATGTGGAAACAATTTAATCCAGACGGAACGCTTGTTTATGGTAATTTCTTAGAAACCGTTGCGCAAATTATTCCAATGTATTGGATGAGAGCCATTGGAGGTTCCCTCTACATTATCGGAGCCTTAATAATGATTTATAATATTTATAAAACCATTAGAAAGGGAAATGACATTGAGGATGAATCTGCTGAAGCGGCACCACTTCCCAAAATTGGGAGAAAACGTTTATTAGGAGAAAAATACCATGCCTGGCTAGAACGTCGCCCAGTTCAACTTTGTATTCTTGCAACCATTGCAGTCCTTATTGGTGGAGTTATTCAAATTGTTCCCACCTTAATGGTAAAATCTAATATTCCCACGATTAGCTATGTAAAACCTTACACCCCCTTGGAATTAGAAGGAAGGGATCTATACATTCGGGAAGGTTGTGTTTCCTGTCATTCTCAAATGATTCGTCCTTTTAGAAGTGAAGTTGCTCGCTATGGTCCTTATTCAAAGGCGGGAGAATTTGTCTACGAACATCCGTTTTTGTGGGGGAGTAAACGTACTGGTCCTGATTTACTTCGGGTTGGAAAAAAATATTCTGACAGTTGGCATCTAAACCACATGTATGATCCGCAATCTACTTCTCCAGGATCGATAATGCCGAGCTATCCCTGGATTATTACAAGTGAACTAAACACCAAACTCACTTTAGAAAAACTAAAAGTTATGGCTGCATTGGGTGTTCCTTATTCTGAAGACGATATTAATCAAGCATTGACCCATTTAAAGAAACAGGCCGAGGAGATAAAAAATAATTTATTAGAAGACCCTCAATTTGCAGAGGCTTACCAAAATGAGCTTGAAACTTTTGGAGATAATCCTGATTTTATCCCGCTTTCTGATCGGGAGATCATTGCATTAATTGCCTATTTACAACGTTTGGGAACGGATATTTCTCAGGCTGAATCTAACACAAATTAATAGATATGCTGAGATTCATTAAAGAACATTTACAAACCATTGATGGGATTCAAATTTTCCCTTTAATCTCGCTTCTGATTTTTACAATTTTCTTTATATCGCTTTTTTTATGGGTGGCTTTTATGAAAAAAGAATATTTGGAAGTTGTCAAAAAGATACCCCTTAATGAAAATAAAAAACTTCAAAAAAGATGAGGTCATTCATTTCTTACGTTCGTATTATAATCATTCTGACAATCGTTTATGCGCTATCCGAATGGCTAATCGACTTCCCAACCTATAAGTCTGTTTTATTCAATCCATATTTTTTAGGTTTTGAATTTTTAATCTTTATTCTTCTACTTGCTTTCGAGTCCACATTAGGGGTCTTAAATAGAATTGCAGATCAACTAATTACTGAAGAAAAAAAACTAGAAATAGAAGCACAGAAAAAACGGGATAAAGAGAATAATTGGTTAAAAAAGATCTATCGCAATTTGGTTGGATCAAATGAAGCCGTTGATCCTTCTTTGGGCATGGAAACCCATGAGTATGACGGTATAAAAGAATTTAACAATCCCCTTCCTCCGTGGTGGGTCTATTTGTTTTACATAACCATTGTTTTTGCCATTGTTTACTTAGGCTATTATCATGTTTTTAATGGTGCCAACCAAATTGACGAATATTTTGCGGATAAGGCGCAAGCTGATATTGAACTTGAAGAATATAAAAAAACTGCAATCGATTTTGTGGATGCCAAAACGGTTATTCTTCTTACCGATGAAAATAGTCTGGAACAAGGAAAAGTCACATACAATACCCTTTGTGTTGTTTGTCATGGACCTGATGGTGGCGGGAGCATCGGACCAAACCTTACTGATGCGTATTGGATATTAGGAGGAGACATTCAAAGTGTGTTTAAAACAATTGCTACGGGTGGTCGTCCCGGTAAAGGAATGATCGCATGGAACACCTCGCTAAGACCCTCAGAGATTCAAAGGGTTGGTAGTTACATTCTATCCCTTCAAGGTACTTCGCCTGAAAATCCAAAAGCACCAGAAGGAACGCTGACTCAATAACTTAAAAACATGAATGATCCGGATGAAGGTGAAGCCTTTAGAGACTCGATCGGAACAATAAACAAGGCTGGGGATCGGGTTTGGGTATACCCCAAGATGCCTGTGGGGTTCTTTTATACCCTTAGGAAATGGATAAGTTTTGTTTTGGTTACTTTTCTTTTCGTAATGCCTTTCGTTTATATCAATGGACGGCAGCTTTTTCTGTTTAATGTCTTGGAAAGAAAATTTCATTTTTTTGGAACTCCTTTTTGGGCGCAAGATTTTCATTTACTGGTCATCATGATCCTTTTGGGAGTTGTGTTCGTTGGTCTGTTTACTGTTGCCTTCGGTCGGGTTTTTTGCGGATGGATTTGTCCGCAGACCATCTTTTTAGAATTTATTTTTAGACCCATCGAATATTGGATTGAAGGAGATCGAGGTGCGCAAATTCGTCTGGATAAACAAGAGTGGAATTTTGAAAAAATTAGAAAAAAAGTAACGAAATGGTTTTTATTTTTTATCATTTCCTTTTTAATTTCAAATATTTTTTTAGCCTATTTCATCGGTTCAGATATATTAATTGATCATGTTTTAGCTCCCTTAGAAAATATAAAAACCCTCTTATCACTTTTGATTTTTACCATGGTCTTCTATTTTGTTTTTGCTTGGTTTAGAGAACAAGTATGTGTGATCGCCTGCCCTTATGGACGTCTTCAAGGTGTTTTGCTAGATCAGCATTCATTAGTGGTTGCCTATGATTACAAGCGAGGTGAAAAAGAAGTTGGACGAGCGAAATTTAAAAAAAATGAAGACAGAGAATCAAGCGGTAAAGGAGATTGTATTGACTGTCATCAATGTGTTAATGTATGTCCCACAGGTATTGACATCCGAAATGGAACACAGTTGGAGTGTGTCAACTGCACCGCCTGTATGGATGCCTGCGACGAAATAATGGAAGCAGTAAAGCTACCTAAAAAACTGATTCGACATGCCTCCGAAGATCAAATTCAAAAGGAAGAATCTTTTCGTTTTACTTCACGATTGAAAGGATATACCGTTATTTTGGGAATTTTTATTTTGGGCTTTATTTTTATTATTACAAGCCGATCCGAGATAGAGGCTACGCTCTTGAGAATTCCAGGTCAACTCTATTCAATTTCTAAAGATAAAAATACGATTCAAAATGTATATGCTTATAAATTTGTCAATAAAACTACGGCTGATTTTAATAATATTGAATTGAAACTAATTTCTCACCAAGGACATATCTATACAGCAAATCACCAATCGATAGCACTCAAAAAAGAAGAAATTCAAGATGGAACATTCTTTATTGAACTTGATAAAAAACAATGGAAAGGAAAAAAACTAACATTAAAAATTGGTCTCTATAACGGAGAAAATTTGATTGAATCCGTAAACACTCAATTCCTTGGACCAAGGACTTATCAATAAAATTAATCCTATGAAAATCAATTGGGGAACAGCCATTTTACTATCATTTATTGCCTTTGCAAGTTTTATAGGCTACTGGGTTTATAAAATTCAGAGTAATGACCAATACGACTACCAACTCGTAGAAAAAAACTATTATCAAGAAGAGTTATTGGTAAACGAACGGTATGATGCGCTTGAATTGGCGAAGACGTGGAGCACTTCCTTAAACATTGAAAAAAATGAAATGGGTCTTAAAATCTTTCCATTTCCTGAGGGGATAGTGATGTCTATTTATGGTTATCGACAATCGGATAAAAGCTTAGATTTTAAATTTAAAACTCAACCCCTAAAATCAGGCGTGCTTTTCCTATCCGATACTTTGCTAAAACCTGGAATATGGAATTTAACATTTAGCTGGATCGATCAATCCGTTTCTTATCAAATTGAAAAGAAAATATATTATTAATGATCGTTGCTTTTCTTCTTGGATTTATGGGAAGCCTTCATTGTTTAGTGATGTGTGGCCCACTTTTAATGACCTCGCTAAATGCTGCTAAAAACAATGAGGTTCTTTTTTACGTGTTGTATCACACAGGCCGTATTTGTGTCTATGGACTTTTAGGAGTTTTGGTTGGCATCACTGGTCAGGGGTTTAGTCTCGCAGGCGGGCACCAAATAGTGGCTATCGTGCTTGGAGTTCTCGTTTGTCTTGTAGGAATCCAACAGGCTACGAATCTATTTAAATATAAACTTCGTAGTTTTGGATTAGAAAAAATCGCTCAATATCTTATTCGAAATTACAGCAAATTAGGTAAGAAGTCTTATTTTTTTAAAGGTGTTATTAATGGGTTTCTACCTTGTGGACTCGTATATGTTGCCTTAACCGGAGCGCTTCTAACCGAGAATTCTTTATTAGGGTTTAGCTATATGGCCATTTTTGGAATTGGTACTTTACCCATTCTCATTTCATTAGCATTCTTTAATAAACTAAAATTAAATTTGAAGTATAATTTTTCAAGGCTTCTTCCTTGGATTACTATTCTTTTTGGCCTTTGGATACTCATTAGAGGGCTTGGATTGGGGATCCCTTACTTCTCTCCAAACCGACTCGAAACAACTAAGGTGCATAGTACGCAGGATTGTTCAAGTCCAATCTTTAAGAATTAATTTGTTTATCTATAACTAAAAAGAGATCCTATGGAGGATCTCTTTTTGAATATGAATAAATTTAATACTTAATGCTGTAATTCTTCCTCACCTTCTTCTAAAGGAATATTTTGGGGGACAAAATCTTCTTCATGTCCTGGCTTAGAATAATCGTATGCCCATCGGTGTACGTGAGGAATTTCACCTGGCCAGTTACCATGCATGTGTTCAACAGGAGCTGTCCATTCCAAAGTATTGGATCTCCAAGGATTCATTTCAGCTTTTTTTCCGTAGAACATACTGTGAATAAAGTTATAAAGGAACACCAATTGTGCTGCACCAGCGACTAAAGCAAAAATAGTGATAACCACATTGATATTGGCCAAATCGTCAAAGTATGGAAATGCAGTGTTGGTATAATATCGTCTCGGTAAACCAGCC
>JAFMCL010000026.1 GCA_017857815.1 Flavobacteriaceae bacterium
GCTTCTTCTACAGCAGGTGCTTCGGCAGCAGCTTTTTCAGCTTCAGCGGCTTTAGTTGCTTCCAATTCAGCAGCGGCAGCTTCTTCAACGGCAGCATCTGCAGCAAGTGCATCAGAGATTCTTTTTTCTCGAATCTCAGTTTCTGCTTGAAGTTTCTTAGCGCTTGAACTGGCTTTGTCTTTGCTTAGTCCATCAACTTTAGCTTGAATTTTAGCTTGCTTTTCGTCTAACCAAGCCGCTAGCTTATTGTCCGCATCCTCTTGGGTGAGTGCTCCTTTTTTCACACCACCATTCAAGTGATGCTTTAGAAGTACACCTCTGTAGGAAAGTAAAGTACGAGCAGTATTAGAAGGCTGTGCCCCACTTTCTAACCACTTAACAGAACCGTCAAGATCGACTTCAACTGTTGCGGGATTTGTGTTGGGATTGTAAACGCCTAATTTTTCTAGGTAACGACCGTCTCTTTTTGAGCGAGCATCTGCTGCTACGATCCAAAAAAAAGGTTTTCCTTTTTTACCGTGTCTTTGTAATCTTATTCTTACTGGCATATCATATTAATTTATGAAAGTTCTCGACTTCCGGATTATTAATTCTAGGGCTGCAAATGTAAATCATTTTTTTGTTTAATCAAACACTTCTGTTTTTTTTAAAAGAACTTAGGTAAACTAAATTTATGAGTAATAATAATTACTTTTATTATTCAAAAAAATATATATGAAAAACTTAATGCACACTTTTTCTAAAAATTTTGTTTATCTATTGTTATTAATAATCTTTTTAGGATGTAATGCTTCAGCTCCAGAGGTCTATTTGTATTCTTTTTTTAAGAAAAACGGTCAGGATGGACTTCATTTGGCCTACAGCTTTGACGCCTTAAAATGGGAAGCATTGAAGGGCAATCAATCTTTTATCACACCTGAATTGGGAAAAAATAAATTAATGAGAGATCCCTGCATAATTGAGGGACCAGACAATAAATTTCATATGGTTTGGACCATTGGATGGGAAGAAAAGAGCATTGGTTATGCAAATTCAACAGATCTGATCCATTGGTCGGAGCAAAAATTAATCCCTGTTATGGAGCATGAAGCTGACGCCTTAAATTGTTGGGCACCTGAATTGTTTTATGACGATACTTCTGGTCAATATCTTATTTATTGGTCGACTACAATTCCTGGGCGATTTCCCAAAACCGATCTACCCCAAGACGAAAATAATCATCGGATGTATTACGTCACAACCAATGATTTTGAAAGTTTTAGTGACACCAAGTTATTTTTTGATCAAGGGTTTAATGTAATTGACGGAACAATCCAAAAAATTGATTCACGTTATTATTTATTTTTAAAAAACGAAACCAAATACCCCAAACCAGAAAAAAATATCAGAATTGCGACAAGCAAAAATCTTTTAGGGGCATACTCACAAGCTTCGGAACCCATCACTGATGATTGGGTCGAAGGGCCGTCTGCGATTGAAACTCCTGAAGGTTGGGTTCTCTATTATGACGAGTACACAAGAAAAAAGATGGGGGCAGTCCTTTCAACTGACCTGAAAAATTGGGAAGATATTTCTGATCAAATTAGTTTTCCCAAAGGAACCAGACATGGGACAGTGTTTAAAGTGAACAGAGCTGTTTTTGATCAATTATTCCAATATTCTGAGCAGTATCAATCTACTGAAAAATAAATTTCACTCTTTAAACAGTATGTTCGCTTAAGACTTGTAAGGAAGCTTAAAAAAGCTTATTTTTGCGCCCTAATTTTAGCTATTCTCAATGAAAATTTCACGTAAAGATAATGATGCCCTAAATGCCTTATTAACAATTGAAATCGATCGAAAAGATTTTTCAGAAAAAGTCGATGTCGTATTGGGTGACTACAAAAAAAAAGCCAACATCCCTGGTTTTAGAAAAGGTCATGTCCCTATGGGATTAATTAAAAAGCAATATGAGACTGCTGTTACAGCAGAGGAGGTCAATAAGATATTGCAAGAAAATTTAGAGAAATATTTAAAAGAAGAAAAAATAGACATTCTTGGGAATCCACTTCCTGTGATGAAAGAAGTACTAGATTGGACTGCTGAAACGCTTTCTTTTGATTTTGAATTAGGGCTGTCCCCTGCATTTGAAGTTGACCTTTCTGGAAAAAAGAAAATCACGCATTATCAAATTACCGCGGACGATAAGATGATCAATGAACAATTGACGCATTATCAAAAGCAATATGGTAAATTGATTCCTCGTGAAAATCCAAAAGATGATTTTGAAATCAATGCAGTGTTAAAAAATGAAGCAGCTGAAATAGAAGCAACTGCTACTTTTGATTTAACTCAAATCACAGGCAAAAGCAATCTTGAGGAATTAAAAAAAGCTACGGTTGGTTCCAAACTTTCTTTAGCTTTCAAAAAGCTTTTCAAGGAAGATGCAACTGCAGCAAGACTCTTGGGGGTTGCTGAAGATAAGCTTAAAGAAATTGAAGGCAACATAGCAATTGAAATCAAGGAGATCAACGAAAGAGAGTTGGCAGAATTGAATCAAGAACTTTTTGATAAACTTTTTGGACCAGGGGCTGTTAAATCAGAAGCTGAAATGAAAGAAAAAATTAAGGAAGGCATTGAAAAACAATTCCAACAGCAATCAGAGCAAAAACTATTAAATGATGTTACGGAATATTTAATTGATAATACTTCTTTTGATTTACCTGCAGAATTCCTTAAAAAATGGATGCAAAACTCGGGCAAAGAGCCCCTTACTGCAGTTCAAGCTGAGGAAGAATATAAGCGTTCTGAGAAAGGAATTCGTTACCAATTGATTGAAGGAAAATTAATCACGAATCATGATCTTCAAATTAAATTCGAAGAATTAAAAGATTACGCCAAAGAAATGATCACCCTTCAAATGGCACAATATGGTCAGCCTGCTCCTCCAGAGGAAGAGCTTGACGGAATTGTTGCAAGAGTGATGTCAAACCAAGAAGAAACCCGAAGAATATCTGATCAATTGATGAGCAATAAACTTTTGGATTTCTTTAAAGCAAATGCTCCATTGAAAGAGAAAAAAGTCACTTTCGACGCTTTTGTAAAAGAAGCTTACGGTAAGGCCTAAGTTTTTTTATTACTTTTAACAAACAAGTTACAACGATATAAAGATGGATTACGGAAAAGAGTTTAAAAAGTACGCAACCAAGCACCACGGCATAAGCGCCATGTACTATGATAAGATTGTAAGCAGCATGACGCCTTACATCATCGAGGAAAGACAGATGAATGTCGCACAAATGGATGTTTTTTCACGTCTGATGATGGATCGTATTATGTTTTTAGGAACAGCGATTGATGATACGGTAGCCAATATAATTCAAGCACAGCTTTTATTTTTACAGAGTACGGATGCCAAACGAGACATTCAAATGTATATTAACTCGCCCGGTGGAGGGGTATATGCAGGATTGGGGATTTACGATACGATGCAATTTATCACACCAGATGTGGCAACAATTTGCACAGGAATTGCTGCCTCAATGGGAGCGGTATTACTTTGTGCTGGTCAAGATGGAAAACGTTCTGCTTTACCACATTCTAGGGTAATGATTCATCAACCTCTTGGAGGTGCGCAAGGACAAGCATCTGATATAGAAATCACTGCACGTGAAATCTTAAAACTAAAAGATGAATTGTACGAAATAATAGCAAAACATTCAGGACAGAAAATTGAAAAAGTTAATCAAAACAGTGATCGTGACTACTGGATGAAAGCTGACGAAGCGAAAGTTTACGGAATGATTGACGAAGTACTTTCTTCCTAGAAACTAAGAATTTTATTGTTTAAATTATGAGTAAAGAGGAGTTAAACTGTTCATTTTGTGGACGTGCCAAACCAGAGACTCAATTGTTGATTGCTGGTCTTGATGCTCATATTTGTGATAAATGTATTGTTCAAGCACATGGAATCGTTCAGGAGGAAACGACGGAAACCACTTCGGTTTTTAAAGCTGACATTGAGTTGCATCCACCAAAAAAGTTAAAAGCTTTTTTAGATGAATATGTGATTGGGCAAGAACCAGCTAAGAAAGTGCTTTCTGTTGCAGTGTATAACCATTACAAAAGAATCAGCCAAGCCAGTCAAAAAAATGACGTTGAAATTCAGAAGAGTAATATTCTTTTAGTTGGACAAACTGGAACTGGAAAAACGCTTTTGGCACAGACCATTTCAAGGTTTTTAAATGTTCCACTAGCCATAGTCGATGCAACGGTATTGACCGAAGCAGGATATGTTGGTGAAGATGTTGAGAGTATTTTAACGCGTTTGTTGCAAGCCGCTGATTATGACGTAGAACGCGCTCAAAATGGAATTGTTTTTATCGATGAGATTGATAAAATTGCTCGTAAAGGTGATAATCCTTCAATCACTAGAGACGTTTCTGGAGAAGGGGTTCAGCAAGCCCTGTTGAAGCTTTTAGAGGGAACCATTGTGAATGTTCCGCCCAAAGGGGGGAGAAAGCACCCAGATCAGAAATTTATTGAAGTAGATACGTCTAACATTCTTTTTATTGCAGGAGGAGCGTTTGACGGTATCAATAGAAGTATCAATAAACGATTGAATCTTCAAGCCATTGGTTACAACACTAGTAAGGAATCTAAAAAAGTTGATACTGAAAATATTTTGCAATATGTCACGCCAAAAGACATTCGTTCTTTCGGATTGATTCCTGAAATTATTGGACGCTTGCCAGTACTGACTTATATGAGTCCTTTAGATAAAAAAACATTAAGTTCTATCTTAATTGTTCCGAAAAATGCTCTGGTTAAACAATATGTTCGCCTTTTTGAAATGGACGGAATCAAATTGAGCTTTACGCAAGGTGCCTTGGATTTTATTGTAGAAAAAGCACTGGATTATAATCTAGGGGCAAGGGGTCTCCGTTCTCTTTGTGAGGGGATTTTGAGCGATGCAATGTTTGAGCTTCCTGAGTCAGAAGTTAAAGAATTAAAAATAACAAAAGCCTATGCTGAAGAAAAAATTGGCAAGGTAATACACCCCGCTTTAAAAGTAGTTTCTTAATAATTAATTTTTAATAGCTCTTCTATCAAATTTCGACTGTTTGAAAGTCGTGGCACTTTGTGTTGCCCCCCTAATTTGTTTTTAGAATCCAACCATTGGTAAAACAAACCTTTTTTTACCGCATGAACTTTTGGTATTTCAAGGGTGATGTTTTTATATCTTTTTGCTTCATAATCTGAATTTTCTTCTTTTAGAAATTGATCAAGTAGTTGGGTGAAACGTGTCAAATCTATTGGGGCCTCTTTAAATTCAATCAACCACTCATGCCCCCCTTTTTTATCACTCTCCATAAATATCGGTCCTGCGGTAAAGTCGATCACTTCAACCTCCATCACCCTTGCAGCCTTGCTCAATGCCACTTCCGCATTGTCTATCATCAATTCCTCTCCAAAAACATTGATGTGGCTCTTTGTCCTTCCCGTAACTTGAATTCTATAGGGACTCAAGCCAGTGAACTTGACGGTGTCACCAATTTTATACCTCCAAAGCCCAGAATTGGTAGTGATTACCATAGCATAATTTGTGTTTAACGAAACTTCACTTAAGGGTATAATTGCTTCAGCTTCGTTTGAGATTTCGGATTTAACAGGGATAAATTCATAAAAAATTCCATAATCCAGCATTAATAGTAATTCATTAGAATCGTTTCGATCTTGAATTCCGAAAAAGCCTTCGGATGCGTTAAAGATCTCATAATAGTTCATTTCCTTATGATTCATTATTTTCTCAAACTGACTTTGATAAGGTTGAAAACTCACCCCACCGTGAAAGTAAACCTCAATATCCGGCCAAACCTCATTGATATTGGCTTTTCCTGTTTTGGCCAAAACATTTTGAAGTAAAACAAGCATCCAGGAAGGAATCCCGGCAAGACTTGTTACTTTTTCACTAATGGATTCTTGAATTATCGCCTCCATTTTGGTTTCCCATTCAGACATAAGAGACACTTTTTGGCTTGGGGTGCTCCCTAGTTCAGCCCAAAAAGGTAAATTATCTATGATGATGGCGGACAAGTCACCAAAATAAGTGTCAGTATTTTGATAAAGTTCATTACTTCCGCCCAGACGCAAACATTTACCAGAAAGAATCTGAGCCTCCTCATTATTGTTGAAATAAATCGACAACATGTCTTTCCCAGCCTTGTAATGACAGTCTTCTAGAGACTCCGTACTGATTGGGATAAACTTGCTTTTTGCGTTGCTGGTTCCACTTGATTTGGCAAACCACTTGATGGGACTTGGCCATAAAATATTTTGCTCCCCACGCCGACATCTTTCTATTCTTGGATAAATATCCTCATAGCTAACGATGGGCAATCGATTCTTGAAATCTGAGTAATTTTTAATGGAAGCGAATTCATGTTCGATTCCATATTCTGTTTTATGAGCCTTAGTTAATAGGCCTTGAAGGAGCTCATGTTGTACCTCGTTTGGATACTTCATAAAAAGCTCCATTTGATGAATACGTTTTTTGAGAAACCAGGAAGCTACAGAATTGAAAAAGGGGATTGGCATAAGAAATGGTATCTTTACAATGTAAAAATAGTAAAACTTTTAGCAATAATGTTTCAAGGTGTTTTAAGAAAAATGATAACTGAGGAAGGAAGTCCAATTAAGTACTTTCTTAATTTAGAAAATGATTTCATTGCATTCAATCAATATTTAAACCGAACGATATCGCTCAGTTTTGATGGTACAGAGTGTTTAAGCTGTAAGGCTGAAAAGCCGATTTTTAGACAAGGATTTTGTAAAAACTGCTTTTTTGAGCAACCGGCAGCCGGTGATTGGATCATGCGGCCTGAATTGAGTACAGCTCATTTGGGAATAGCAGATAGGGACTTGGAATTTGAGAAGAAAGTCCAATTGCAACCCCATCTTGTTTATCTTTCACTGAGCAGTCATCTAAAAGTAGGAGTTACAAGAAATAATCAAATTCCTACGCGTTGGATTGATCAAGGAGCCCATGAGGCAGTTAGTATTTTGAGTGTTCCCAACCGCTATTTGGCCGGAGTTGGAGAGGTGGCTTTAAAGACAATTTTGTCTGACAAAACCAATTGGAGAAAAATGCTTCAGAATGATTTTGAACCCATTGATTGGAGTGAAGCCATCCATCAAGCAGTGGACCACCTTCCAAAAGATTTAAAATCTTATATCATTGCCGATCCTAAAATAATCAAGCTTGAGTTTCCAGTACTTCAATATCCAGAAAAAGTAAAAAGCCTTAACCTTGAAAAAGAAAATTTTTATTCAGGAGTTTTAAAAGGAATCAAAGGACAATATTTGATTTTTGAAGATCAAACGGTTTATAACATAAGATCAAATGAAGGGACAAAAGTCAAGATTGAAATCACTTAATTTTTATCTATATTTTTGAGGAATCACTCAGTAATTCATTTAAATCTTTTAACTCCTTTGCTGAAAGATAGCGCCATTTTCCTACTTTTAAATCCAAGTTTACATTCATAATCCTTACCCTTGTCAATTCTGTCACACGATAATCTAGGTGCTCACACATCCTTCTAATTTGTCGGTTTAATCCTTGGGTGAGTATGATTTTAAACTCATTTTTGTGGGTTTGTTTTACAAAACATTTCTTGGTAACTGTATCCAAAATAGGAACACCGTTAGACATTGCATGGAGGAACTCTTTGGTGATGGGCTTGTTTACGGATACAATGTATTCCTTCTCATGATTATTCCTTGCCCTTAAAATCTTATTGACAATGTCTCCATCATTGGTCAAGAAAATCAACCCTTCACTCGCCTTGTCAAGTCTTCCAATGGGGAAAATTCTTTTCGAATAGTTGATGTAGTCTATGATGTTGTCTTTTTCAACACGGGTGTCAGTGGTGCAAACAATTCCTTTGGGCTTATTAAAAGCAATATAAACGAGTTTATTTTTGGGATTACTTATTGCTTCTCCGTTAACTACGATTTTATCTTCCGCGCTAACTTTTAAGCCCATTTCAACAGGCTCACCATTGACAAGTACTCGACCGTCAGCAATCAGTCTGTCCGCCTCTCTTCTTGAGCAGTAGCCTATTTCACTGAGGTATTTATTGATTCGGGTTACGGTTTGATTATTTTCCATTTATTTGTTTATCAAATGAGAAGTTCTTCGCCTTCTTTGAGATTAAATTTTCTTTTAAAAAGCCAAACAAATAGGTAGAGCAGAGGGGTGTCAAAAGCAGCAACGAGTACTTTAAATATAAAACCAGAGAACACCAATCCAAAAAACAAATCCCAGGGGAGTACTTCAAAGAGGCACAACAATAAAATGACAGTTAAAGTGTCTAATAATTGAGAAGCAAAAGTGGAAAAGTTATTCCGCAACCACAAATGTTTTCCTCTGGTGAATTTTTTCCAAAAGTGATAAATTCTAATGTCAACAAATTGGGCGGCTAGATAGGCCAACATTGATGCCAACACAGCCAAAGGAGACAATGAAAAAACTTTTTCAAAATCATCGTCACTTAAGGGTGAATTTTCCATTACAGGTACTGCATCTGCTAAAAGAACAATACCCATCGAGAAAAATGAAGCGAAAATTCCAGCGATAATTACTTGATTTGCCTTTTTCTTCCCATAAATTTCTGAAATTAAATCCGTAATCAAAAACGTTAATGGATAGGGAAGAATCCCCACAGAAAGTTCAAAAAGTTTTATTCCAAAAACCTCCAAATCGAAAGGATACCAATAGAAGAATTTTTGAAAAATTAAATTTGAAACCACCAAGGAGGTAATGAATAAAGCACTGAGGTAGAGGTAGATTTTAGCTGCAAGTTCTTGTTTTATAACCTTCATTTACTCGATTTTTAAATGGTAGGGAATTCTTGTTTGAATCCCATCTAATTTATTTAAGTCGAGGTAAGTTGAAGTAAATTTTTCAAGAGGATTATAAAATATTTTAGTTTTAATAAGTGGTAGTAGGCTAGAAAGCATGCTCCCTAAATCTTCTTCTATCATAGGAAATTCAACAACATTATAAGTTGTTATTTCAGCCAATGCTGCAGCCGATTCAATGGCAGCTTGCAAGCCACCAAGCGCATCAACCAGTCCAACTTCCAGAGCTTCTTTTCCGGACCAAACCCGACCTTGTGCGATCTCTTCGACTTGTTCGAGAGTCATTGATCTTCCTTTAGCAACATGAGATTTAAATTTCTCATAAATCTTTTCGATAGCCATCTTGGTCGTTTTTCTGTATCCTTCTTGTAAAGGTTCAAACATGCTGTATCCCATTGCATTTCCGTGGGTACTGACTTGTTCAGCATTAATTCCAAGGTTGTCCGCTAAACCCTTTAAATTAGGAAGTGCAGCAAAAACACCAATCGACCCTGTGATGGTCATTGGATCAGCAAAAATCTTATCCGCATTTGATGCAATATAATATCCTCCCGAAGCAGCAACATTTCCCATTGAAACGACGATCGGTTTTAAAGAATCTAATTGTTTAAGCGAATTCAAAATTATTTCAGAGGTCAGTGCATCTCCACCGGGAGAATTAATCCTGAGCACCATCCCCTTTATGTTTTTATTTTCATTTATTTCCTTAATCGCCTTTAGAAATACTTTTTGCCCAATAACCGTTTCGCTTCCCTCACCATACAAGATGTTTCCCTGAGCATATAAAATTGCAATACGGTCATCTACTTGTTTATTATAAGGGGTGATTTGACCCTCAAGTTTGTCAGAATCTATGCTGTTGATTTCGCTGGAATGGTCTAATGCAATCGCATCCTTGATCCGATTGAGGTATTCATCTTCGTGAATGATGCCGTCAACGATTCCGTTTTGTAGTGCTTCATTAGGATCGTTAACCAATAAGTTTTCTGCAATCTCATCTAACTTTTCCGGACTAATGTTTCTGCTTTCAGCAACCTCTTCGCGAAAGGTTTCCCAGATGGAAGTGATTAATGACTTTATCTGCATCCGGTTTTCTTCACTCATTTTATCCTGAAGAAAGGGTTCTACTGCACTTTTATATTTACCATGGCGAATAACTTCCATTTTGATGCCATATTCATTTTGAAATTTATTGTAAAAAAGAACTTCAGAGGAAAGGCCTTTAATCTCCATTCTCCCAACAGGATTAATGAAAACACTGTCAGCAACCGATGATAAATAGTATCCCTTTTGGGTAAGAAAATCAGCATAGGCATAAATAAACTTCCCAGAGGATTTAAAATCAATTAATGTTTTTCTGATCTCACGCGCCTGTGCCCATCCAGCACCTGAGAATCCAGCTTTAAGGCTGATTCCTTTGACCTTTGGGTTGGACTTGGCGTTGTTTATGCTTCCGATGATTTGATTAATTCCAGTAACATTTGGATTAAGATCTAAGGATTCTTCAAATGGATTTAATTGTGGCGCCCGATCATTGATTACCTTGTTTAAATCGAGATTTACAATACTGTTTTCTTGAAGATTAACTGTTGCACTCGAACCGATTGTTGCAGAGGTTGCTATGGCTGCGATTCCTATAAAAAAGAAAATAAAAATAAATCCTAAGGCAACAAGACTTCCTAAGAACGAAGCAAAAAAACTTTTAAAAAAATTCATATTCTTCTTAATTTAGTCACAAAGATAGTCTTTGTTGTTTTGTTTTACGAAATTTGACGTCAATGATTAAAATGACCACAACCTATATTTCTTTGGGATGCAATCAAGGAGATCGATTAGAAAACCTTCACAAGGCAATGCTCGAAATTCAAAAGAAAGTAGGTGCAATTAAAAAAGCTTCTTCCATTTATGAAACGCCAGCTTGGGGCTTTGAAGGCCCCGATTTTTTAAACGCTTGTTTGTGTATCCATACAGAACTTTCCGCTGAGGAATTGCTTACCCAGCTTTTAGAGATTGAAATCTCCATGGGTAGGGTACGTTCCTCTGAATCAAAATACACCTCTCGTTCCATTGATTTGGATGTGCTTTTTTATGCGGATCAAATGATATCAACTGAAATTCTAACCGTTCCGCATCCTCGATTGGCACTCCGTAATTTTATCTTATTCCCCATGGCTGAAATTGCTCCCGATTGGGTAGATCCAAAGTTAGGAAAATCTATTCTAGAATTATTATCGGCTTCTCCTGACGAAAGTATTCCGAAAAAATTAGGAGAAGAATTAAGTGTTAAAGAATAAACATTAAAGTTGCTTGACCTTACTATAGAAATCCCAAACAACAACTCCAGTCGCAACAGAAATATTTAGAGAATGCTTGGTGCCTTCTTGAGGGATTTCGATCACACCCTCACATTGATTCACCGTATTTTGTGTTACGCCCTTAACTTCATTCCCAAGAATAAAAGCATACTTGGCTCCTTTGATGGGTGTGAATTTTTCTAAGGATAAAGCAGCTTCAGCTTGTTCGATCGCGAACAATTGCACCCCTTTTTCCTTCAACGAAACGATAAGCAGATCTATTTTCTCATGATACTCCCAGGCAACAGATGCTGTTGCACCCAATGCAGTTTTCTGAATGTCTCGGTGAGGTGGAGTAGCCGTGATCCCACAGAGATGAATCTTTTCAATCATAAAAGCATCGGCAGTTCTAAATACGGAACCAATGTTATTTAGACTCCTAATGTCCTCGAGTATAAGGATTAATGGTGTTTTGGGAGCTTCTTTAAACTCCTCAACTGACTTTCGATTTAACTCACTGTTTTTTAACTTTCGCATTGGATCAAAAATAAGAAATTAAGACTCCTGATTTTCATTCTATTTTAATTTATGTAATCTGTACTTATTTATTTCATAAGTTTTTATAGAATAATTACATTCGCATAAACCCATAACTGCGTGGCGAAGTCGAGCAAAGTGACCCCTTTAATGAAACAGTACAACCAGATCAAGGTGAAATACCCTGATGCTTTGCTTTTATTTCGTGTCGGAGATTTTTATGAGACTTTTGGGCAAGACGCGGTAAGGGCCTCTAAGATCCTTGGAATTATCCTTACCAAAAGAGGGGCGGGAAGTTCCAGTGAAACTGAACTTGCTGGTTTTCCCCATCACTCCTTGAACACCTATTTGCCAAAATTGGTGAGAGCAGGATGTCGGGTTGCGATTTGTGATCAGCTCGAGGATCCGAAAATGACTAAAACAATAGTCAAAAGAGGGGTGACAGAATTGGTGACTCCTGGTGTTGCTTTGAATGACGAAGTCTTAGAACATAAAAAAAATAACTTCTTAGCAGCACTTTGTTTTGGAAAGAAAAATATTGGAATTTCTTTTTTAGATATTTCTACCGGCGATTATTGGGTGTCAGAAGGCAGTGCAGTACAGATTGAGCAGTTGCTTCAAAACTTTTCTCCTACGGAAGTATTGGTTGCCAAGCCTTCCAAGAAAATCTTTGCGGAACAAATGGGTTCGCACTACAATATTTTCTATTTAGAAGATTGGGTGTTCGAGCAGACCTTTGCCAATCAAAAATTGACAGACCATTTTAAAACTTCTGGACTGCAAGGTTTTGGAGTCCAAGATTTGGATGCCGGTGTTATTGCAGCCGGAGCGATTTTGCATTATTTGTCCGAAGCCCACCACAACAAACTGCCTCACATCACTTCCATCCGACGGATTTTTGAGTCTGAATATGTATGGATGGATCGGTTTACGGTTCGCAATCTCGAATTGTTTCAATCCAACAACCCTGGGGGCGTTGCCTTAATTGACGTTTTGGATCAAACGCTTACTTCCATGGGTGGCCGAATGCTCAAGCATTGGCTGGCATTTCCACTAAGAGATCTTAAGCAAATTGAAGAGCGCTTAGCTGTTGTTGATGCACTTTTTAAAGACGATAATACATTTGAAATCCTTTCTGATCATTTGAGAAAAATGGTTGACATTGAGCGGATTGTTTCTAAAATTGCAACCTTAAAAATAAGTCCAAGAGCCTTGGTGCAATTGGGAAATTCTTTGGGAGAAATTGCAGCAATAAGATCTTATTTGTCAGAGCAAGAGGATAAGGTGCTAAAAACGTTGGGCAAAGGTTTTTTAGAAAACAAGAAAGTTATTGAATTAATTCAATCCACGCTCAAGGAAGACGCGCCGGTCTTATTAAACAAAGGAGAAGTTATTGCCCAAGGAGTTTCTGAGGAATTGGATGAGCTTCGTGATTTATTACAATCGGGTAAAACCCATTTGGATGACATGCTGGCTCGGGAGACCGAACGCTCGAAAATTCCTTCTTTAAAAATTGCCTTTAATAATGTTTTTGGATATTATATTGAGGTTAGAAATACCCATAAGGATAAAGTTCCCGAAGATTGGATCAGAAAACAAACCTTGGTCAATGCTGAGCGTTACATTACTGAAGAGTTAAAGGAATATGAATCTAAAATTTTAGGTGCAGAAGAAAAAATAAGAAGTATAGAGGGTGCCTTGTATCAAGATTTGTTGATGGCACTTCAGTTGGAATTAAACCCACTTAAAGCCAATGCCCGCCTTTTGGCTCGTTTGGATGTTTTGTGGTGTTTTTCGGCTTTAGCACTTAAAAATAATTACGCAAGGCCTCAGTTTTCTAAAAGCACTGTCCTTGAGATAAATGCAGGTCGACATCCCGTTATTGAACATCAATTGCCTCCTGACAAACCTTTTATTGATAATGATTTGTTACTCGACCGCGAGCACCAACAGATTATAATGATTACGGGGCCCAACATGTCTGGGAAATCTGCAATTTTAAGACAAACCGCTTTGTTGGTCTTGATGGCACAAATGGGTTCTTTTATTCCAGCCGCTGCTATGAAAACAGGCGTAGTGGACAAGATATTTACACGTGTTGGGGCGAGTGATAATATTTCGATGGGCGAGTCTACTTTTATGGTAGAAATGAATGAAACGGCTTCTATTCTTAACAATATTACTGAAAACAGTTTGGTGCTGTTGGACGAAATTGGAAGAGGGACGAGTACCTACGATGGGATTTCAATTGCTTGGGCGATTGCCGAATATTTACACGAACACCCTTCGCGTGCCAAAGTACTTTTTGCGACCCACTATCACGAGTTGAACGAGATGCACCACGCCTTTAATCGCATCAAGAACTTTAATGTTTCGGTAAAGGAACTAAAAGATAAGGTGCTTTTTTTAAGAAAATTGGTTCCCGGAGGCAGTGCGCATAGTTTTGGAATTCATGTTGCCCGGATGGCTGGAATGCCACAGTTTGTCCTTGATACAGCCACCCAGAAACTCAAATTATTAGAGAAATCACATGGAGTAGAAGCCCGAGCAGATCAATTAAAAACAGATAAGGATGAAATGCAACTGAGCTTTTTTAATTTGGATGATCCACTCCTAGAAAACTTAAGAAATGAAATTAATAATTTGGACATTGATACCCTTACTCCCATTGAGGCGTTGATGAAATTAAATGAGATAAAAAGGATGCTGGGAAATTCTAAAAAATAAATTTCTTTTAATTTAAAAATAGACTAATAATTTTTATAAATTTGCCTGCCACTAGCGAAAGTAGCTCAGGGGTAGAGCATCACCTTGCCAAGGTGAGGGTCGCGGGTTCAAATCCCGTCTTTCGCTCAATAGTATTTAAGTCCTGCTCGAGTGGTGGAATTGGTAGACACGTTGGACTTAAAATCCAATGACCATTGCGGTCGTGCGGGTTCAAGTCCCGCCTCGAGTACTGTAGCCCTTGTTAATCACTTGATTTTCAAGGGTTATTATTTTAATACCACTTTTTTTGTACGATTTATGTACGGCACAAGGGAGTTAATTAATGAAAACCCCGAAAAATCCAGCCTAAAACTCTCAATTCAACACCCCACCCCTTCAAAATAAATCTATTTTCCTTTTAGGGATTTCCTGGTGAAATGGGTATATAGTCTAATCCCCTAATCTAACTATGGGTTTTTTATGCTCATTTATTTTAATATGTCATTTGGAGAATCATTACTCATAAAGAAAGTAGTGTAATATATCTTAGATAATTATTTACAGGTAGAGTGGATAATTAGGGTTATATTATTATAAAGAAATCCAATACTAATTAATTAGGGTAAAAAATTACAGTAAATAACTATTTAAATTATTTATATTTAAAATTATTAATGATAAATCAATTAAATGAAAGTAAATGCATACGCGGTAAATGAACCAAAAGGAAGATTAGAACCTTTTTCATATGAATTAGGTAAATTAAGTCCAGAAAATATTGATATAAAAGTTTCTTATTGTGGTGTTTGCCACTCAGACATCAATATGATGAACAATGAATGGGGAATGACTCAATATCCAATAGTTCCAGGACACGAAATAATAGGTGAAATAGTTGCAGCTGGTAATGCGGTTAAAAACTTAAAAGTTGGAGATATAGTTGGACTGGGATGGATGTCCTCATCTTGTATGAGTTGCTCAGAGTGTATGAGTGGTGACCATAATTTATGTAGTAATTCGGAGGGGACAATTATTGGAAGACACGGAGGTTTTGCAGAATATGTGAGAAGTCATTGGTCTTGGGCTATTCCAATCCCCAAAGGAATGGATCTCAGCAAAACTGGACCATTGTTATGTGGAGGAATAACGGTATTTAGCCCTCTATTTTCGTCAAATATAAAGCCGACTGATTCAGTCGGAGTAATTGGAATTGGTGGCTTAGGTCACTTAGCATTAAAGTTTTTAAAGCACTGGGGGTGTGATGTAATAGCTTTTAGCTCAAATCCGTCCAAAAAGAATGAAATTTTATCGATGGGAGCAAATAAGGTAATAGATTCCAAAGATTCAGAGGACTTAAAATCAGTAGCCGGGAAATTAAAATTTATACTAAATACCACAAATGTCAGTTTGGACTGGGATTCATATTTAACAGCGTTATCACCAAAAGGCAAATTACACACTGTTGGAGCTGTTTTAGAACCAATGGAAATCCCTGCTTTTAGTTTAATTATGGGCGACAAAAGTGTTGGTGGAAGTCCAATAGGAAGTCCAGAACTTATTAGGCTAATGCTTGAGTTTTGTAATAGACATAATATTTATCCAAATACTGAAGAATTCCTAATGGAAAATGCAAATGAAGCGATTGAACATTTAAATCAGGGCAAAGCTCGTTACAGAATAGTTTTAAAAAACTAGAACTAATAAATATTTAGTCAATAAAATATTTTAAAACCACAGCCATATAATCCTCTTTAAGTGAGTTTAGGGTTTTATAATCCTCTTAAACAGGTCAAGCTAACTTTTATAAGCCAAAGGATTCTATCAGTCATATATCTCTAAACCCAGCTATCCCTAGTAAAATAGGGGTTTAGAGATATATGACTGATAGAATACTTGGAGTGTATTTTTGCTTAAATCAGATGATCTTACTCGATATTAAAACTTAAACTTCAGAAAGATTTCTGATCCGCTTGTGGTGATTGCCGCAGATCCACTGGGCGTTCCAAAGTCATAGGCATAAGCTGCTGTGAGTCCAAACTTGGTTTTTACAATCAGAAGTAAATTAGCATAACCTGTGCTCTTATACCCGCCTCCAATTTCTATGGTATCTTTAAAATCAAAAGTTCCTCCCATATGGGTTTGATTCTCTCCATCTGGGATAAGCTTGGTGCTAATAAATGGTTTCATTTTTGATCCAAACACTCCTGTATTGATCGACGTTCCTGCCAGTAAGTAAGTCACCGGCTTTTCTGATCCTATAAAAGCATCCTGATCCACAAACTTCTCCGGGTTAAGAACATTTGGTATCGAGGCCGATAAATAAACACTGTGACCATCTTGTTTTGTTGTCATTCCTCTCAATTGTGACCATTTATGGGCAGTACATCCGTGGCCAAAATTGATTACATCGTCATTCATGCCCATTATGCAACAGACAAATAATTCCCAAATCCCATAACTACAGTAGAAAACATTAGAATGAGAATTCCCACAAAAATCAGTTTCATTGTACGTCTGCTACTACCTTTCCATTCGTGTGTAATCAATCCCCACATAGTACTGAATACAATAACAAAGGCCAGGTGAATACTAAAACTTACAAAGTCATTTTCCCCCATTTTGGTGGTTCCCATACCATAGAACATAAATTCCATAAACCCTGTAATGCCTGCAATAGCACAGAAAAGATAATTAGTAGATAAAGAGGCTCCTCTCGCATTAACATAGTCGGTTAAACTGTGATTCTTAATATTCATGACTACACACAGCCCGGCATTGGTGATAAAACCACCTCCCATTATTACGATCAGGACCGCACTGTTTTTCCACAATTCTGAAGTACCATGCTTAACTGAAAGCTCTGCGATAGGTGCTCCGGACTGGATGGCAAAAGCAAAACATGCGCTCATTATACCTGAGAATACGGCAACCATCAACCCTTTTTTAAAGTTGAAGTCTTTAATGTATTTCTGCTTGTCTTCGGATGATTGCTCCCGTTCTTTTGATACTCCTGCCCAACCTGTAAAAACAATTCCTATCAAACAGACCAATACCCCGGCTATTGTAAATTGACCTGATGCACTTGTTATCAAACCTTCAAATTCACCTGTAAAAATAGGTGGCACTAAAGTGCCAAAGGCTGTTGTCAAACCCAGCACCATAGCCATGCCCAAAGACATGCCCAAATAACGTAAAGACAATCCGAAAGTAAGATTGCCCACTCCCCAGCATATTCCGAATAAAAAAGTCCAAAATAAGCTTTGTGAAGGAGCTTCCTGAATAATGGTTATAAGTTCGGGAACTGTAAAATAGGCTATTACCCATGGCATGATGACCCATGTAAAAAGGCCATTTACCAGCCAGTAACTTTCCCATGACCAATTTTTTACTTTTTTAAAAGCGATATAGAAACTGCCTGCCGCAAAACCACCAATTGCATGTAATAATATTCCTAAAGCGGGATTCATATCTATCTATTAATTACAACTTTACTGTTTTAAATTTCATCACTTCTGCAAAGGCTTCTATTTCATTAGATAAGTCACCAATGCCAACTGCTATATGATGAGAGGGCCCTTGTTGACACCAATTGTCAAAAAATTCATGAATTGGTTGATTGATCTTGACCCTACAATTTGGATTTCCTATACTCAACACATCGCCCGGAACTACCTCACCCACAGTATAGACCAACTTAAAAGTATCGCCAGCATCAAATTGACTCAAATTCAACAAGGTTGCCGTGCCTTTTATTACCTCAAAATCTATTCCCAGCCCATGACCTGTTTTACCATGATGAACCTCCAGGTGCTGCAATTTGGGGCTTCCGTCGCTCATGTTAATATTACTCGGCCCATCGTGCCCAACCAAAATAAAATCCTCATCGTAATCAATGGCAAAAAACTCAACAAACATACCTCCTGCACCAAGTAAATCCAATATCTTCATTGCCATTGCAGTACGCAAATCACCTTCTGTCACGCCTGGTCTACCCATTGCGGCAAGTCTGGAAACCGCTAGTGTCGATTGCGCACGCAACTGTGTTATCAATTCCTTTTGACCCCACCAGTAATATCCGAATGCGTGAATATCATGCTTGGTAATTATTTCTTCGTAGGCTACTGCCAATTGTGCTGATACTTTCATGTGTTCATCAGTCACTGTCTCATCCACATCATACAATTCACGAAATTGTTTATACATCGCAGCTATTTGTTCTGGCGTTACTCGATGGAAAGCTTCTTCGATTTCCTCCACTTCGGGACGAATAATCAAATTACCCGTAGCCTTCAACCAACGGTGTTCATCAGTCGGCATATCTACCATTCCGGTATAGGTATCTCCAATGATGCCAATGTTCATAGATCTGAAAGCTCTTGCAGCAGCAGCACCGTTACAATCAGCTTTAACTTCGTTCCAAAAACGTTGCGAGCTAAAAGGACCAGTTCTGACCTTAAATTTCTTATCAATACTCATTAGCCCCGCAGCATATTCGGGAATACAACACGGCCCTTCATGATATAGATATACTTTAGTATCCGCTGATTTTAAATCATACGAACTATCGATATGTGTATTGAGAACACGAATTGGTATATCCAGTTGCTTCACGCAAGGAAGAAGTACCATACCAGTTGTATAACCAAGAGGACAAACCAAAATAATATCAATTTCCTCTTTTCTAAAATATTCCCCTGCACTTTCAGCCTTTTCTTTTGTATCCACCAATCCAGGAGAAACTACTTCTCCTATTTTTTCCAAATGGGTAATAAGCTCATTGTACATTTTCATGCACATGTCCTTTAAACCTGGGAATTGATCCCAATAGATAAGATGTCCTGTTGCCAAAAGTCCTATTTTAGGACTAGCCGTTCTACTCTTCAATTTAAGGCTTGTCATAATATTTCTAAGTATTAGTTATTCACAATTAAGGTTGTTTTATTTTTTAATCCAATCGTTTATTGCAGCTCGGATGCAAGCTGCATCAACCAACTATCAATATCTTCTTCAGGTACATCTAGTTTTCGATATGTTGCTTTATGTTTAGGATACCCACCAACTTCATCCTGGCTGTCGAGAATCTGTCCTTTTTTATCCAGAAAATCCTGAATTATTCTTTTATCCACGACATCTCTTTCTTTGGGTCGTGCCCCAACATGCCCGGTGATATAGCCAACAACTTCATCTGCGGGTAAAGGCATTAAATCTGTTGGCCAAACCGGCTTCTCCGATAAGATATTTATATTTCCGTAGGTTAGAGGCAATGCCATCCCCTCAGCATCAAATGCCAAATTATCCTTCATGAACGCATCCCCCATTGCTGCAACCAATGCCATTTTCTCATTAGTATTTTTTCCGGCATATAGAACATTACCTACAATACTTACCCTGCAATTTTCAGGTTCGTATCTTGCATTTTTCCATTCTGATTTGGAGTAGTACAACTGAATGGCAACCCTACCGGGGTTATAGATGAGATTATTAACAATAACTCCAGTAGAATGAGCTTTAAAATAAGGATTTCTCATGCCATTATGAGCAAACAAATTGCCTACAATGGCAATATCCCTGCAAAAATCATGTATTAACGTACCCTTGGAATGTGGCCCTTTTTCATGCGATGAATTACTAAGGCATTCTGCAATAATATTATTACTGAAAGTAATGTTATGAGAAGTGGAGTCAGGGCCTTCGGTTCTCTCTCCTGATGCACTTAAGTTTTCATCCACAGCCCAAGTAAAGGAACAATGGTCAACTAATACATTATAGGCATCACCGCCCGAGGGTGTCAATCCATCCGGAGACCACCCACTTCGTTTAGGCTCTCCTGCATCACCAGGTCTTACACGAATATGTTGGATCAAAATATCATGAGTATTGATCCAGAATCCGCCTTTAATAATTGTGATACCTGGAGAAGGAGCGGTTTGTCCTGCTATAGTTAGGAAAGGTTCTCTAACATCCAACTGCCCTTTATTCAGGTCGATAATACCTCCTACTTCAAACACCACAATTCGAGGGCCCTTTGCTTCAATTGCTTCACGAAGAGAACCTGGCCCTGTGGCGTTAAGGTTCGTAACCCGTATTATTTTACCATTCAAACCTCCTTTGGTAGTATTGCCAAATGCAATATTTGATGGAATTTCATATTGTGCGCTTGCATATTGAATCATCATATAACAAAACCCTAGTAAACACACTAAAAACCGATTTTTTACTAATTGTGAATTCATATTTCCAGTAATTTAATTTTATGTTTGATATAAGTCGGCCCATTGATTTTCATTACAGTTAAACAAAATTAATGAGATCCATAACCAAATATGGAACTCGATATTTTTTAAGAAACCATGGCAACTGATCCAAAGTCTTACATCAGTGCCTTTAAACATTTTGTTTTGACCCACTGCTGCCAATGGATTGTACAGATCACCTGAGAACTCTACATTGTATTTCTTGCAAGAAGCTTTGTTCTGAGCACCATAGACTGGGTTATGCTCATGTTTGATCCGTGGGTAGAGGGTGTGATCGGCTGTGCCATAACCATTACGATATCTAATAAATGTAGCTGAAATTCTCATTAAATAATATTTGTAATTATTTGGAAATCGCGAATACTACTCACAATTCCTTTTTTGATAGGTGAATATTTTTTTATCCGTTTTCATCGACTTTTTTTCAGTATTGAATTTACAGCCTCCCAACCCAATACAGAGGACAACCAATATAAATGAGTAATTTTTACAAATTCCGCTCTATCTTTCATTATTCCGTGCTTGCTTGAAATGAATAATTGCCTGACCCGACTGATAAGGTAACATAATCGCCATCATCAACTCCTTCTGTCACTCCATCGATCCCCTTGTTGAATTTATTGCCATACCAAACTGTTTTACCATTCTCAGTTATGACAATATTGTCTTTTCCCCGTTTTGGAATGCTAACTTGAGTTTTTGAGTTGGCCGGTATTTGAACATCAAGTTTGAAAACACCTTCGATCAATTCCCATGAAGAACTAATTTCTCCCCTAACTGTTTGTACCATCGCTTTTGCGGACGTCAAATCTTTTAGTGGGTAGGGCTTGATATTAAATTTCTGATATCCGGGCTTCATGTTTTTAGCCCCATAAAAATTAGGCCCCTGAATGCCTGCAATGTATCGATAGAAGAACTCGTTTACCCCTGCCAGCATAGTCATATTATCTGATCTTCTTCGACCACCCACATCTGCAAAATCCCTTCCCCAGCATTCCCAAATTGTAGTAGCGCCTTGATCAACCATATAACCCCAGCCGGGATAATCTGTCGTATTTACAATATTATACATTTCATTCCCCATGTTGTTAGCCGTTAAACTTTCAACAAGAGCAGTAATACCAGCGTGTCCTACTCGAAGATGCCCCTTGTCATTTTGGGTGATGTTTTGAGCGATGTTGGTTATGAGTTTTTCCTGATATTCTTCGGGTACAAGTCCCAAGGAAAGGGGAAGCATTTCTGCCGTTTGCGATTTGGAGGCATAATGCCCTGTTGTTTTGTCAAGCCACTTTTCATTGAAGGCTTTTTTCACTTCGTGTGCTAATTGTAAATATTTAGACTCATCCGATTTCTTACCAATCACCTTAGCTATTTCTGACACCAATCGAATATTTCGATAATATAGAGCTGTCCACGAGAGGCTTTGAGGTGTTTCATCTGACCTCCATTTTTCATAGCCTGGAGCTTTACCAGGAACCATGTGGTCGCCCAGCCAACCAACTGTTACTATTGCTCCTTCGCACATGTTATTTTTAATATAGTTAACCCAAGCTTTTATAGTTTCATAATGTTCATCTAAAAGTGACCTGTCGTCATAAGCCTGATAGAGGTACCAAACCAACATGGCATAAGCCGAACCTTGTGATACATCCGGAGCACGAAGTTTTCCCGGAAATGCAGGAACTACATCACCGACACTCCCATCTTCGCGAGCAGCCAACCTTATGTCGGTGGCATATTTTCTCCAAAATAACGGTATGTGCTTTCTAGTAAACAAACTGGCTGCTATACTAGCGGGCTCATTGTAACCGTAGGGCTCCCTATGCAGACAATCCAACAAGAATCCCTTTAAACTATTACTCAGCGTTCTATTTACATTGTCATGAATGGTATTGAACAGTTCATTTGAGCAACTGAAATCACCTTTCAAATTTTCGTCGGTGTGAACGATACAACCTTGAACATCACCCAAAGATGGTTTATTAGAGAACCCTTTTATCTGTACATACTGTACAGGGTGATACACAAATCGTGGCTCATAGGACTCTCCTTTGGAATCGCCTTTTAGTATATAATAATCCCGCTCTTGCTCACCTGGCCAAGGCTCTTCATCGATCATTCCATTTTTTAACAAGCGTGTTGAGTAATCAATCTCTATTTGATCTCCCCGTTTTCCTTTGATATCTAAATTGACCCATCCCCCAAATAATTGGTCAAAATGATAGACAAATACACCAGGTTCGGGCTCGGTTAACTTGATGGGTTTAACCGTTTCGATAACTTTCATTCCTGGCATCATTTGAGACCTCAACGATCCTTTTGGCCCTTCTTTTTCTTCTGCTTCGAGCCATGAACTATCATCAAAACCAGCGATGTTCCAACCTTCTTGTTCCTTGCGAGCATCATACTTTTCTCCAAAATCAATATCGTTTTCACCTATAGGAGCAAACGAATATTTCCATGATTTATCGCTCGATATCCGTTCAACAGATCCATCTTCATATTCGATATTCAATTGTACCAACAACTGAGGTTTGTCGCTCCAGTTGTTTTGTGAAAAATCCAGCACCTTGGCACTATACCAGCCATTGGCCAAAAACACGCCTATTGCATTATCACCCTGCTTCAATCTCTCGGTAACGTCATAAGTCATGTATTTAACCAATTGGTTATAATCAGTAAAGGCAGGAGACAAGACTTCATCACCTACCTTTTCTCCATTCATATAGCATTCGCTCAGTCCTAAGCCGGAGAGATAAACCCGCGCATGTTTTACTTTTTTTTCTATTTCAAATTCTTTTCGAAGCAATTGGGCGTCACCGGAGGGGTCAGAGCGATGCTTGTAATTATTGCTAAGGTTGCCATCAAACCTCCACCATCCGGCCAGATCTTTTGTCAAAAAAGTGTTATTCATTACTTCTATGATTGCCTCTTCAGAAAGTTCATTTCTGTAAATATTTAATTCATCTATGTTACCTTTGAAAAAATGTTTTCGATTAGTATGTGAACCAATATAAGCAGTAGCATATCCTCTTGGATAAATTAGACCGGGATTGGTAAATGACTTGATTTCTTTTCCATCCATATAAACCCTTTTAGCAATACGGTCATAACTGACGGATATATGATGCCATTTCTTATCGGCAAAAAAATCATCTGGAAGCACGGCACAATCTTCTTCATAGACGCCACTGACACCCAGCCCAAACCAGATTCCCTTTTTACCTGATTTTTTTCCTAGCGCCAATACTTGAGTAGCGTCACCATCATCTTTTCGATAAATTGTCTGCCAATCATTGGTAAATCTTTCGGGTTTAATCCACGCACTAATTGTGATGCCATCTGCCAATTTTGCTAGCCTGTGAAACCTAGCTTTAATTGGCTGATCCTCTCCTCTTAATAAAACAGCCTGGCCAACTTTTCCTTTAGAATAGGAAAGATCATTAAATAGTCGAGTACCAATCCATTTCCCTTCCCAGTCTTCTGGTTTCAAAAGCCCCATTGTAAAATTCGCTGGAGCACTCCAATCCGATGCTTTACCCTTATTGTCCCAAACTCTAACTTTCCAATAGCACTTCTCCCCACTGGTCAATAGTTTTCCTTTGTAAGAGATGTTGACAGAATTACTCAATTTAACTTTTTTGCTATCCCAATTATCTCCTACTTCCTTTTGAAGATTATCCAGACTGGAAGCAACCAACACCTGGTAAGCACTTTGCATTTGCCCTCGTTCCGTGGACTCAAGTATCCAGCTGAATTTTGGTGTTTTCACATCAATGCCCAAAGGGTTGATGGCATACTCACATCGCAGTTCCACCAATTTGATGTTGTCTGATGCTGGGTTACTTCCATAAAGTGGATCGAAGGAAAATGCGATAATCATGCATATTCCTATAAAAATTGATCGAATAATCTGTACCATATTTATTTGAATTAATAAATCATTATTTATTTTTTGAATGGAGTAAAACCTGTAATGTATATACTATTGCCGTTTTGTTTTGATAGTATCTTCCTCATTTGTGCCCAATTTTGAGAGTTAGCTCCAAGACCAAAATTTATCACGTCATCACTAATACTGTATTGATCGATACCACTTTCAAGGAAAGTTGATTGAAGTATATTAAATCCAGCAGCAGCAACTCCTGTGGTAAGTATAAATTCTCACCTTTGTGTTTTTATTTTATGCCTAAGGTTTTCATTTGATTAACTCTAGAAAAACTTATAGCCAGTTTACAGTCATACCAAGTTGTCTTGCAAAGCATTCCAATTGCTTGCCTACATGACCTGGTGCTGCGATAGAATGATGGCTAAATCCGAAGTGCATGAGGTCTTCAAAATATTGTCTTACAGGCTTTTCTACCTTTATGATCATGGAAGATTCATTGATTTTCAATGATGGCGTATCAAGAAGTTCTCCTTCACTGATGAGTAGACGCCAACCTTTTGCATCCTGAATGGCATGTGTCATTGTGACTGGGCCTGGTGGGTATGAAGCTTCAAATCCGACAGAATTCCCCTTAAACCCCCAGTTTTCACAGGCAGGTTTAATATATACTGGTCGGTCGGTGCGGCATTCCCTTGGGTCAATGAATCCATGCCCCAACAACATTATTGCGTTTAGGGATTTGTCGATTTCCTCCCATTCTCCATAAAATGCTGTGTGCCCAGTAAAGTCTTTTAATACCTTGCTAAGTATACAGCCCAACACATCTCCCTCTGTAACGGCAATGGCCTGATCATTGGAAAGTATTTCTGAAAGACCAAGGTAGCAGGATGCGTTGGCTTTAACCTCTATGTGGTGCTGACCAAGCAGAACCAGGCCATTCAGTTTGTATCTCTCTACCAAATCCTGTAATGCTACACCAAGACGGGCCGACCTAATTATATCCTCATCTTCTAGGTTAACAACAGTATATTCTGATTTTGATTTTTCGCATAACGATTTAATGCGAGGATCAGAATCCCCATTTTCATGGTATATCGTCATCAAATGGTCAATGTTTATGTCCATTACATGAGGGCCAAACATGCCAGTAACTGAAGTTTTATCAAAATTGAAATCATACATACCTCGAAAAACATGTCCAACAAGGCCAATGGTCATATTTTTTAGATTTTTGATGGTGGTAAACACCTGTATCAGGCGATCTATATCCTCATAAACTTGATCATCATCTATCGCTCCTGCTATTGCTTCATATTTTTCAAACTTCCCCATTTTCCTGAAACCTCCTGTCAGCTGAATAAGCCCCATTGGGCCAGAATTACGCAAGCTTTGATCATACCCTGCATTAAAATCAATAGCTGAGTGTGCTTGTGAAGCAAAGCAGATCAGAGGTGTATTGTCAGCCAAATGTATCAATGCCTGGTGCACAAAATAGTCAGGACAATAGGTGCCCTGGGAAATTACCAGTATATCAATATGCTCGTTTTTGAAAATTTGTCCAGCATCATCTGCGGAGTCTAACGTTTCTACTAAGCCTGGATAAATAATATCGTGCTTCTGGCCAAGTCTATCCGCAATGGTCTGCATATCTTGAACGACCTCTTCTCGTAAGCCTCTATACATGCGCCAATATTCAAAATAGCCGCATGCCAATAATCCAATCTTGAGGTTTTGATCTCGGCGCATTTCGCTCAACAAATCACCGCTTTTATTTCCTTTTGTTACTTCAAATGATTGTATAGTTTTTTCCATATTCGTTGCCTAATGTGTCTGAAGCGCATCGTATAAATTTTGTAATACTGGTAATTCAATAGCCATAATTATGTTTTGTTATCTTTTAATTACTCAGATTAAATTATTTTTAAGCACCTGTTAAGTTGAATTCTTTTTCCATTTAAGAAATTAAATTAGTAGAACAGATTGCTTTTAGGAGGGGCATATTATTCAAAAAAATGCATTAGTGGTTTATGTATTTCACTTTAATCAAATTTTAAGAACATAATCGTAGGTAAATTTTAGATAAATTGATTTTATACTTGCTAATCTACATCTTCAAATTCTTTAAATTTAGTAATTAATATTGGCTACAACGATCTGCTAAAAGTAGATCTACTGTTTTTAAATATTCAAGATATTAAAAAATGAGATATAACCTTTCATTTTATTTGAATTTTAAAACCTAAATTTAAAACTGTTAAGGATAGAATGTATCTTGAAGATAATAAGGGTTAAAATTAAATAAATTATGGTTTATTTTTTGGCTTACAGGAGGTTATCGAAATTCCAGTGAGATTTGTGGCTGTAAAACTGTCGAATTTGTAATAAATTCTCTTCTTTTCCTCCTTCTTGGTTTAAATTTAACTTCCTGGTAGAACAGTTTGTTGCCTCCCCGTTAACTTATTATGTGTAGGCTCGTTCTATTTTCTGTTAGTATATTCTTTCATCAGCCTTACAGGTCCAATGAGCCCTGATGGTGGAAGCGGGCTATTTTCATCATAGCTATGGTCGACTAGCATCCATGTATCACTTTGTTTTTTATCTTTAGAGGCATCTTTTACAAGTTGATTTACCCAAAGGTTTACAACTTCGATTTCTAAACTATTGTTCCCGTTTTTTAAATGATCTGATATATTGAGCTTCCAAGGGGCTGTCCAAAGTCCACCAATTTTTTTACCATTTAGTTTAACGTGTGCAATAACCCCTACTTTCCCTAAGTCCAAAAAGATTTTATCACTTTTTAACTCATTTTCAAACTGAAAATTTTTAAAATAAATAATTTTTCCAGAAAAATATTTACTTGTCTCATCCTCTGATTGAGCGAGGTCTTGTAGCCGATCTAGTTCAAACTCTTCATCTATTTTCAGTTGATCATTTTTTAAACGAACGTTCCAATTATCTGAAATATCTTGAAGTAAAGTAAGCTCCTCATAATTTTTTGTTCCAATGTCTTTAAGTCCTTCTCCATTTTTACTGAAAACCACAAATGTACTTTCTGCTGGTTCTAATTGCAATGGAACTTTTACATAGAACCCATCAATAATGTATTGGGGTAAATCTCTTGATGTTCCATTTGTGGGATCCCAAAGTGAAGGGCGCATACCTTCTATTTTAAATGAGGCATCAAAGGAAATTTTAGCATCGCTTTGATTGCTTAGAAAATAAATGTCCTTATCTCCGAGGGTCCTATGAATCCATAAAAGTGGTGTATCTTTAGTATATTTTAAATCTGGAGCAATGTGCACAAGCTTTAGGGCCTTGTTTAAATCCATTAAGCGTATTACTTTACCCTTTCCAAAACCAACTATTTTTTTAGTTCCATCATAACTTTCTCCCCAAAGTTCTTTGGAAAGTTCTAAAATCCTTCTATCGGCATTCGGATAATTATGTAAACTTGGAGATTTTTGGGGTGGGTTTCCAATGATTGTGGCACCCTGATGAACCAACTCTTTGATTTTTTCTAGAACTTCGGGCCGCATAGTTTTAGAATCGGGTAATACCAAAATTCTATATGATAAGCCATCGGGTAATATCATACGTCCATTGTTAACAGTGATACGATTTTTTATAACTTCGGCATTGATAAAATCAAAAGAGTATCCAATTGGAAGTTCAGGCTCTGTCGGGCCTGTCATTTTTGGAGTATCCTCACCTATGTAATAGGCAATATCCGCTACATAAGTGCCTTGTTGTAAAAGGTAATTGCAACGCTGGTGATATTTCATCCAAGGCGCTGCTAACTCAAACCATGTATTCTTTCTATTAATTTCCGTACCGAACCAAGCATTCACTCCGGGAAATTTATCCTCATAGGGTTGATGGATATAAACATGATAGACCACATGGTTTATTCCTTCCGTAAAACTCCAGTCTCCACGCTTTTTCATCTTTTCAGGGTATGAGGAAAAAGGGTTATCCTCATTAGCCGAGGTGAAGGATTCGGCATAAACGACATTCTTCCCATAAATATGTGCCGCAGAAGCAGCTGCCCTACACTCAATATTTCCTAGCTCTTCTGTTGTCCAGAATTCCCCTGCTAGCAGATCAGCTTGACCCCCATACATCAAGAACTCCCCAGGAAAGCCCCAATGGCCATAATTTTCTAGCCATAATTTAAGGTCGTTTTCCTCACACATTTCTTGCAAGCCAGCTATATATTCATAGGCTAATCCATCTGCCACAAGTCTCCTTAAGTCCCACAAGAATCGGGAGGACTCCTCTACTGAATTAACCACAATACCTGCTAAAACTGGCAAATATGGCTTTGAATCATAATTGTAGGTTTCAAAAAACCTATCGGCAAAATCATCAGTCCAATTTTGAGCTCCAACCTCATAGCTATCTACAATAATATATTTGAGTGATTTTCGATCATATAATGGCATTGATTTAAAGATGTCACCAACATAACCTTCAAAGTGTTGTCTTGCCGCATCCTTACTTAATTTATCTGACTCAAACCCGGAGGCATTAAGGGCAGAAAATTCATTTTTAATCCCTGTAGATGCCATTACAAATCTCAAAACTGTCCAGTCACCTGGGGGGACATCCCAAGTCAACGTGCCGTCAGCTGATAGTTTTTCAGTCAAGTCGATTATATTATTATCGTTCAATACCACTCCTTCATCTTTCGGTTCCCCTTGATCTGGCCATGAGTATGAATCACTAGCTAGATTAGGGCTTTGATTCATCTTGGCTAATGATTTTTCAATGTAGTACTCTAAATTCACTTGTGGAGAAAAATAAATATCTGCTATGCCCTTGTCACGACCCCTTTTAGCAAGCACTGACTTAGGAAAAGTTATATTGCTCAACACCAACTTAAATTTATTAGAGATCACTTTGGGAAAAGAAACTGAAACCGGTGGATAATCATTAAAACCCAATTCATTTTTATCACGGCCACGATTAAATTTAAATGATCGTATTTTTTTCCATTTCCCAGCTACCTCAAAATAAAATTCCACATCCATCTCAAATTTGGTCTTGGAAGGAATAATCTGCAAATTCCTAATGGTTTCCTTGTCCTCTGATTGGAAGTTCAAAACCAATTCCTTATGGTCTGTGATATCGACTACAGTCTCAACATCATAATCTAACAAGCCCTTTAAGTTCTTTAAGTTTTTGTTGCTACTGATTTTAAAGATTTTATTATCTAAGACTTGATCTCTCGCTGGAAAAGCCAATAGACGAACATCTTTAAGTTGGTTCTCAGGAGCATCCAATTTAATGGATACAGATTTCCCCCCTTTTAATTTTATTTTGGTGTAGTCAAGATACTTCATTGAATTAGCAAAATCGTTCCAGGGACCCCCAGAGGAACTAAATCCAGGACAATTAAATAATCCAATGTCGATACCTAATCTTCCTCCTTCACGAATGGCGTGCCGTGTGAGTTCTTTCCACTTTTCACTTAACATGACAACTTTTCCTTGCTCATCATTACGCAGATTCATATTGGCAATAAGAGCCGTACCTATTCCCACTTTTGCCATTGCTTCCAGATCCCTTGTAATTCCTTCTTTGGAAACGTGATTATTTATCCAATAATAATAAGTCCAAGGTCTCATGTTATCAGGAGGATTCATGAAGTTTGAATTCATTTCTTCAATTGACAAAGAACTATTGATTTTATTATCTGATCTGTTTTCAGAACAAGAGAAGACAGTAAAAAAGATAAAAGAAATAATTATTAATATCCCATAGCTACGTTTGAAAGATATTTGAAAAGTCATAATTGGTTTTTTTTATTTATAAAAGTCATATCAACACTCTTTTTCATTTGTCCATTAATGCCCTCAAAACCTTCTAAATCTTCAAAAAACATCAGATAATGAAAATAATCATTTTCATTTAAAAAAACCCTCCGAATCACCAAAGGGTTTTTAATTAACTAAATAAAACAAAATGTATGAATTTATTTAATAACAAAATTAGCATGAATACATTGCTTTTTGATGGATATTTTGTTCAAAAAGATGAATTTATAATACAAAAAAATATTGAAAAATCATTTTAAAGCTCTCCCATTTTAGTAGTATTTAAG
>JAFMCL010000047.1 GCA_017857815.1 Flavobacteriaceae bacterium
TTGTTCCCATTGAGGAGGTAGTATTTCCATCTCCAGGAACCACCCAACGTCTTTCTTGAATGCCTGTACGTTCTTGAATCCAATCGTCTGTCGTCTCCATAACAGATTCAAGGGATTTATTGGTTACGATATTTTCTGGCAAGAAATGGCCAATACCAGCTATTTTAGATCTGAACATAGAAGTATATTAATGCGTTTCATTTACAAAGATAGTTAAAGGTGTTAAATTGTTCAAAAACTGGACATTGAAAGCATCTTTAGCGTACTATTTATATGTTGTAAATAGCTAATCAACCAAATTAAATGTCATTTCATGATTTGAGAGTTACTCATTAAACCAAAAAAACCAAATACAATGTCAATCAACTAAATTGTATATTTTATTCTTAATCTTTCATACAAACAGACTTTATCCTAACATATAACTCAATAAATAGGTATCCTTTGAATTGAAAAAAAATATAATATAATTTTGCCTTATGTAATGAATTTAATTTTTTATTTCATCAAGGTAGGGTCTAGCTTCTCCAAAGCGGTATCCTAGTATAATGTTTAATTTTAATTATTCTCAGATGAAAAAAAATATAAAAAGCACCTTCCAAAATTTGAAATCAAAAATTACTATAATCGCAATGATTATGTTTTGTATGAGTTGTCAAGAAACCATGATAACAAAAGACTTTACAAGTGATTTGGAGTTGATCGCAGCTATTCAAAATGTAGAAAATAAAGTAATTATATCAATGAACTCCTTGCCGGAGGTTTCTAAAATTGCTATTAGTACCACTTATAGCGGCAACTATATTTCCAAAAGTGAATTAGCTCCAGAGTTGGGTTACCAGGTTGACTTGAGAAAGCATAAGGGAAGACAGGTTGCCAATAAATCTGTTGCTTATTTTGATATTGATGGTAGAATGTTGATTGCAGACGAAGACTTTAAAGCTAAGAAAAGGGGAAGAGGTGGAAAAAAGGGAATGGGCAATAGAGGAGCCTTAGAAGATTGCTTTGATTTTGTTTATCCTTTTACGCTAGTAATGCCAGATGTTTCGGAGATTGAAATTTCTGATGTAGAAGGATGGGATTTAGTTAAAGCTTGGTATGAGGTAAATCCTGAAGAAGAGGAGCGACCTCTATTCGTTTTTCCGTTGAATATTTTGGTTGAAGAAAGTGAAATGACGATCAACGATGAGGATGAGTTTAGAGCTATTGCAGAGGGATGTGAAAATAGCAAAGGTCGTGATGGAAAGAGAGGAGATTGCTTTGAGGTAGTTTATCCTTTTACCTTGACAATGCCTGACAGTACGCTAGTTACCTTAGAGAGCGATGATGATAGAGCAGTAGTTAAAGCCTGGCATGACGCGCACCCTGAGGTTAAAGAGAAGGGTGTATTTGTATTTCCTATAAATATACTTTTGGATGGAATTGAAATGACGATCAGCGATGAGGGGGAACTTAAATCTATTGCTGAAGGATGTAAAAATGGTAAAGATCGAGATGGAAAGAGAGGAGATTGCTTTGAGATAGTTTATCCATTTACCTTGATGATGCCTGATAGCACCTTAATCATCTTGGAAAGTGAAGAAGACCGAGCAGCGGTAAAATCTTGGCATGAAGCCAATGCTGAGGTGAAAGAAAGAGGCACATTTGTGTTTCCTATCAGCTTAGAATATCCCGATGGGATTAAGGTTGAAATTGATACCAAAGAAGACTTTAAAGAGATAAAAAAGGATTGTTAAGAGAACGATAGGGATGGATCGTATGAGGTCCTCCCAATGATAAGGAATTAGGATATTTAGATTAAATGCGACATGGATGAGCCATGTCGCTTAATTATAGCTTGCTTGGAGAAAGATAAATTTAAAGAATGCTTTGATCGTTGGTTTGATGAATTGCGAAATTACATCACTTATCGTTGTGGAGATTCTGAGTTGGCTACAGACATCGTCCAAGAGGCTTTTTTAAGAGTATGGAAAAAGAAAATTTCCTATGAAGGTGACAAGACAAGGGCATTACTTTATAAAATGGTCAAAGAACTTTGGATCTCGGAGTATCGAAAAAAACAAGTGGAATACAAATATCAGCTCAATTTAAAACAACCTTTAGAATCTAATGAAACCGAAAATCAATTAGACTTCAATGAACTTATGACAAAATATGAAAATGCGTTAAAGATGATGTCAGAAAAGCGTAGGGCTGTCTTCCTTATGAGTCGAATGGAGGCCATGACCTACGGTGATATTGCCACTCGGCTGATGATTTCAGAGAAAGCAGTTGAGAAACGCATGCGTTTTGCATTGAAAGATCTAAGAAAACTCTTAATAGTATGAAAAGCAGTTTGCATAATAATGAGTTCAGTGATGAGGAGAAAATGTTATTTTCTAAATCGAGCATAGATTATGGAAAAACAAAAGAAGAGATTTGGGCTTCCTTAGATTTAAAGGATGATGTTTCTTCTGATGAACCAAAAAAAATTTACATTTATCCAATGTTCTTGCGTGCAGCGGCCATGATCGTTTTTATGTTTGGTTTGGGCCTATTAGCTCGCTTTTATGAGAAAAATATTAATGTGAAATTGGGCCAATTGATCAGCTACAATTTACCTGACGGATCATTAGTTCACTTGAATGCAGATTCACAGTTGAAATATTATCCCATTTGGTGGTGGATGGAACGAGAAGTTATGCTGCAAGGGGAAGCATTTTTTGAAGTGAAAAAAGGTTCTAAATTTTCTGTTCACTCAGGAAGTTATGCCACTGAAGTGCTGGGAACAACTTTTAATATATTTGCTCGAAAAAGTGGATATGAAGTTTTTTGTGCAACAGGAAAAGTTCAAGTAAAACATTTTGAAAACACCTCAATTTTAAACCCAGGAGATTATCTAAAAAAAGTGGGATCAAACAAAATATTGATTGAGCATAAAGTGTCCAAATCCGATGTGATGGCATGGAGACTTGGCAAATTTAATTATAATACTACGCCTATATCAAAGGTGATGGCAGATGTGGCGCGTCATTATGATATTGATATTCAAATGGAAATGATAGACAGCGATATTTACTATACCGGTTTCTTTGATCGGGCCAAATCTGCAGATACTACATTAAAAATCATATGTAATAGTTTGGGATTTTCTTTTGAAAAAGAAACAGCTAGAAAGTACCGAATAAAAAAGATCATTTATTGACGCATATCTTGATTATTTTGTCCAATAAATATGTGTTTTTGATTTTTTTTTCCTTGTTGTGTAAGGGCGCCCTTATGGGACAAGGTTGGACTCTGAATTATCAAAACCAACCCCTCAATGACATATTACTAGATTTGAATGATCAATATGGGGTACAAGTATCTATAGATGCTGATTTTTCAAGAAATTGCCAGATTACATTAACTGGAAATTTTCGATCTGTTGAAACTCTCATGCATAGGTTGGCAGCCCATTGCAATCTAGAGGTGAGTTTGATCAATAAAGTATATCTCTTTTCGAATCCGACTATGTTATCATCGAAACAATCTATCTCAACTTATTTATTTCAAGGTCAGTTAATGGAAAGTTCCTCAAAAGAAATAATTCCTTATGGCTTGATTAAGATAGGGGATCAAGAGTTTCAAACAGATGAAAATGGAAAGTTTTCGGTACAAGCAGCTCATTTTTCTGAAAGTATTTCTGCTTGGGGCTTGGGTTATCAGCAGTTGGATACGGTAATGACTGCCCAAAATGAAATTCAACTGATATTAGCCCCTCATTTGCTACTTCTCGATGCTGTGTTTTTAGCCGAGAGTAACAAAAAGAGCGAAGCACATTTAGGAAAAAATATAGGTCAAATTCAGTTTAATAATGTCAATAATGCCTTGGCACCAGGGATGAGTAATAATTTAATTTTCAATAATCTGAGGCTATATCCAGGGATATTGGCTGCAGGTGAATCGAATACTGATTATGTTATTTGGGGTTCTTATAGCGGTCAAAATAGGGTTACATACGATGAAATCACCATGTTCAACAGTTGGGGTATCAGTGATGATATCGGCAGAATTAACCCATACATGGTCAAGAATGTAAATGTTTACAAGGGCGGCTACGGTGTATTACATGGTGACAGAGTGGGTGGTGTTGTTGTAATTGATGGGACGCAAGGCGACAAAACCAAGTTGACTGGAGAACTGAGCCTTACCAATCAACTTACGAGTGGGCGACTAAATATTCCATTATTCTCCAATAAAGCATCCTTACAAGTAGGTATGCGTAAAACCTACTTCAATTTTACAAATTGGTCAGCCGAACATGATGATAAAAATGATTTCATCAACTCTAATTATGACTATTCGGACTTCAATACCAAATTTAATACTACGTTTAAAGGAGGTGATGAACTTTCTTTGAGTTATCTGCAGAGCAAGGATGATTATTACTCAACTTTTAAGAGTAAAGAAGGCAGATCGGGCAGAGATAATACGTTTGAAGATAATAATATAAATTCCAACCAAGCGGGTTATGCCATCAAATACCTTAAAAAATGGTCAGAAGGAGGACATTCATCTTTCCTGCTAACACAAAGTATATATCGGGCCGTTCTCAACGTAAGTTATTATGAGGATGATAATTCCCTAGTTCCAGAAATTAAAGATACGTGGACCAACCCTATTGAAGAAGCTAAGTTGAGTTTGAAACATGCGTTTTCAGCAAAAGGGATTCATCAGTTACAAGTAGGTTTATCCATCATTAACAACCAAACCTATATTTCTTCGAGCAAAGGATTTAATATTTTGAATAATGAATCTCAGTCACTTACCAGATTTAATCTTTTTGTACATGACCAAATGCAGTGGAACTCACGTCTGTACATAGATTGGGGTATCAAGACCAGTTTTTTTGATAATATGAGGAGCCAAACTTATCTACAGCCGAGAATCAATGGGAGATGGGAAATTAATAAACTTTGGAGTGCCTATTTAGGCTGGGGGATATACAATCAATTTGTTAACAAAAGTCCAATTATTGATGATTATGTCAATCGATCAGATATTTGGCAAATCGCTGATGGCATAGAAACCCCTGTTTTGAATGCTAATCATCATACTTTGGGTTGGGCATTTCGTCCTGATAATTTTGAATTGCATGTAGAGGGTTATTACAAGACCATCAATGGTTTGAGTAGATTTTATTTCAATCGAAATTTCAATTCAATTTTGAATGTGGGATCTGCAAAGAGTAAGGGATTAGATGTTTTTTTGAAAAAATCAATGCTAAGGCATAGATTTATTCTTTCGTATTCATTAGCTGAAGTAACTCAAAAGTTCAATAAACCAAAAGGGCAAGAAGAAGAACTTCGAGCTCCACAAAGTCAAAAACACGAATTGAAAACTGCGGCCATATTAGACTTTTATCCTTGGCAGTTTACCATCAGCAATGTTTACGGATCTGGCTTTCCTAATAGGCCACAAGATCGAAGGATGCCAATATCATCTAAGTATTTTCGTGCCGATGCCGCAGCCCAATATTCTTTTGACATCAACAAATTGAATTTTCAAACAGGATTTTCATTACTCAATATCACCAACTATACCAACATAAGACTGAATCAATCGGTCAATGTTCCCGGGGATCAAATTATAGATACCTACGGTGTTCCTTTCACCTTTACCATGTTTTTGAATCTTCTTTTTTAATAGCGTTGTTATCAAGTTGCCCACATCACAACATAATTAGCGCATTATTGATGAAAGGGATGAAATGAAAAAATTAGATTTTTTTTAACCTTTCATTAATCGCTAATGATTTGCGATCAACAAACTCCAGCAATCTCATGGAGTCATCTTTCTTCATTGCGTTGATTAACTCTAACTCCGTACGTAAATGGTTTTTATGTTCTTTAAAAAAGGCTGAATATTTTGATCTAGGCGATATGATTTTATTATTGGAATAAGGTGTAATTACCGTGTTGATCTGAAGGTTGACTGTGTTC
>JAFMCL010000048.1 GCA_017857815.1 Flavobacteriaceae bacterium
TGATGTAAGTGATTTTGGTCGGGGTGAAAGGGAGATTTCTTTTGAGCAATGCGAATCACAAAAACACGAAGTAAGTCCACCAATGGATAAATAACAATTGCTATTGTAAGTAGCGCTTTATTCATTCTAAACTGAGGGTTTAATTCATATTCAGCACCCAATACATAAAACAGGTAAATGGCAATTACGGTACCTAAAAACAAAGAACCTGCATCTCCCAAAAATATTTTATTTTGTTTTTTAAAGTTAAAATAATACAATGGAATTAGGCCAGCTCCCAAGATTACTCCCATGGAAAGCAAAGGGGTGTTTTCCAAACTGATTAACTCAATCACCAGGATCACTTTTAAGGCCTCTGAAACCGCCAAGCCATCGATCCCATCGATAAAGTTCACCGCGTTTACAATCACCAAAAAAACAAAAAAAGTGAATAACTGGCTCGCCATTCGTGGCATTTCGTGCCATCCAAAAATGCCATGAAAATTGTCAATCACAAACCCCTGATCGATTAATAATTTTGCAACGATGATTTGTAAAAAGAATTTTAGCTTATAGTCAGCATCATAAAAATCATCATAAACCCCTATTACAAACATTATACTCAAAGGAATCAATAGGGTGTAATTGTAAATTTCTTCTCCTTTTAAGTAAAAAAATAGGGAAAAAATAAAAAGTGTTAGAAAAACGACAATACCTCCGTTTTTGGTTGCATTGGTCTTGTGAGAGGAACGATGGTTGATTTTGTCAAAACTTTTTCTGCTAATAAATAGTTTTTGAGTGGCATAGAAAAGTGCCGTAGCAGTAATAAATACTAGAATAATAATTGAGACGTTCATAAATTTTGTAGGATTTACTTTCAAATAAATTTATATCTTGCAAAGTAATAAAGAAAAATTTAAGATGGCCAAAACCGCTCCAAAGACTCACACGCTTGATACTTCAAACTTTGTGCCTTCCCTTTTTATTTTGACCTTTTTATTGGTAGGATTTATACCTAATTTAGAGGCTGTTGACAAAATTGCACCACAGTGGCTTTTCCTTTCATTTGTTAACCTATTGTGTGGTGCCTATTTATTCTATAACCGAAATTATTACTCCGAACGTTTCCAAGCAGTTTTGACAAACTTCATGTCACTTTTCTATATTGGATTTGTTGCTTGGGGTGCAATTTCTTATTTCTATGCTGTCAATCCTACAGAGGTATTGGTAAATATTGTCAGACATTTTAACACTTTGTTCATGTTTCTTCATTTGGCCATTTTGGTGTATAATATTAAAGACAAAAATAATTTACTCTCGGTTGCCATCACCCTTATTCTGGCTATCGAGGTTTATGCAGTGTTGAATGAGGCTTTAACAATGTATAAAGCGGGTGGAATTCAGTCTGGTGCTTTGAAAGGAGTTACCGCCAATCGAAATATTACGGCATTTTCCATCGCAATCAAGATTCCTTATGTACTTTATTTAACATTAAATAATAAAAAATTAATTTTTAAGCTTTTCAATACAGCTTTGATTTTTCTAAGTCTGTTTTCACTTTCTATGATTCAAAGTCGGGCTTCATTCGTTGCTGCAGCTCTGATCGCAGTAGCATTGCTTTTCTGGACATTACTTCAGTTTAAAAAAGAAAGAAACATTCAATCGTTGACCCCTAACCTCTTTTATTTATTACCCTTGATCTTGGCCTTAACAGTCAATCAAATTTTTATTTCAGACAAAGGAGCTGATGCACTCTCAAGGGCTTCAACCATTTCGCTTTCCACAAATGATGGCTCGGTAAACCAACGATTAAGATACTACGCTGACGTGGCTGCTCATATTGCCTCAAACCCGATATTAGGAGTCGGTTTGGGCAACTGGAAGTTGGTTTCAATCGATTATGACAAGGAAAATATTAAAGGCTATATCGTGCCCTATCATGCGCACAGTGACTTTATTCAATTGGGTGCAGAATTGGGAATAATTGGTTTTTTACTTTATCTGGGGGCTTTTATCTGCGCCATTTATTTTGCGTTTATTATACTTTTTCGCTCCGAACTTAATCAAGACATTAAGTTTTTTGTTTTCTTACTTCTGACTTCACTTGGGGTTTATCTTGTAGATGCTAATTTGAATTTTCCTATTGCGCGACCTCAAGTGCTTGCCCCCTGGGCTTTAACTATGGCACTGATTTGTTATTACTATCTACAAGCCCGAAAGCCTAAAACACCCGCAAAAGTATCAAAGGCCATTTCATTATTTCCGTTAACGGCGATAATTTTAATGTTGCCCTCTATTTCTATTACCCATTCAACCTACGAATCCCATAAGGGACAAATGTTTTTATTAAGAGATTTTAATTCTAGTAAGTTTACCATACCGATGGATAAAGTTGATAATATTACGCCCGATATCCCCAATATCACCGTAACTGCTTTACCCATGAAGTCCATCAAGGCGCGGTATTATTTTGAAAATAAAAAATATGACAAAGCTCTGAGTCTACTCAACGAAGGAACCTCTGCAAACCCTTACGTTTTTTATAGTGAGAATCTAAAAGCACAAATATTCATGAAGCTTGGTAAAATAGACAGTGCTTTTGTCAATGCCAAAAAAGCCTATTTTGGACTTCCCAACAACATGCTTCATGCAAGTGTTTTTGCACAAACCTTGAACTTAAAAAGAGACCTCACAGAAGTAAAAGAAGCTTTAAAAGTATTGTCCCCTACTGCCAAAAAGGAAATTTGGCTTAACTTTTTAATTGTTTATTCTGGATTGAAACCCAGCGGAGATGAAGACTTGATAAAATACTTGGATCAAATGATTCAAAAATATCCTAGCGATAAGAATTTTAATTCTTTAAAGCGGAATATTGTGATCGGTCAACTAAAAATAAATGAAGCAAATAAAATCTCTCAAGCAGGTTTAACTTTTTTTAATACTCAGCGCTACGTAGAAGCTGGGATGGAGTATGAAAAAGCCTCAAAAATTGATTCATTAGAATATTCACATTTTGAAAATGCTGCTAGTGCTTATTATATGGCGGGAGATTATGGAAAATCTTTATTGATGTCAGATAAAGTGATCAGTAGGTTTCAACCGCAAACCGGAAAGTCTGAGTATTTAAAGGCTTTAGTTTTGATTAATTTAGGAGATAAAACCAGATCTTGTGAGCTGCTCAACACAGCACTGGATTTTGGATACAAACAGTCAGAACCACTGCTTAAGCAACACTGTAAATAAATCAATATTCCCCTGAAGAATAAAACCTGCACTGAGATTAATTTTACCCAAGTGTAAATGCAAAATAAAATCTGTATCATAGGTCTTGGATATGTGGGACTTCCACTTGCTATGGCTTTTTCTAAAAAATTCAAAGTAATCGGATTTGATATTGATAAAGAGCGCGTAGATCAGCTTAATACTTTCGAAGACAAAACCAATCAAGCTACTAAGAAAGCATTGGAGGAGGCCTTAAAGACAGACTTGACTCTAACCTCTGATTTAAACTTAATAAGTGATTGTAACATTTATATTGTCACGGTACCGACACCTGTTACCAAAGAAAAGAAACCCGATTTATCCTTCTTGTTATCCGCTTCGAAAACTGTAGGATTGTGTTTAAAAAAAGGAGATCTGGTGATTTATGAAAGTACGGTCTACCCCGGATGTACTGAAGACGATTGTGTGCCTGTTTTAGAACGGTCTTCTGGACTAGTTTTTAATAAAGATTTTTACTGCGGCTATTCTCCAGAACGAATTAATCCAGGAGATAAAGTTAATACCTTGACTAAAATTAAAAAAGTAACCTCTGGCTCTACACCTGAGGCCGCCCAGGAGGTCGACGAACTCTACAATAGCATTATTGAAGCAGGAACACATAAAACCTCCTCCATCAAAGTTGCTGAGGCTTCAAAGGCAATAGAAAATGCACAACGCGATTTGAATATTTCTTTTGTAAATGAATTGGCGCTAATTTTTGATAGGATTGGTATCGATACTACTGAGGTCATTGAGGCGGCAGCAACCAAATGGAATTTTCTGAAATTTAAACCCGGCCTAGTAGGTGGTCATTGTATTAGCGTTGATCCTTATTTTCTTGTTCACAAAGCAAAAAGTTTGGGATATACGCCCGAAGTCATACTTTCTGGAAGAAATGTAAATGATCAAATGGGAAAATTTGTTGCATCAAAAGTTGTCAGTCTGATGAAAGAGAAGGGCATTAAGATTGAGGGATCAAAGGCATTAATTCTTGGGGTTACTTTCAAAGAGAATTGTAATGACATAAGAAATTCCAAGGTGCCCGATATTTATAGAGAATTAATAGATTTCGGCTTAGCGGTCGATCTTTATGACCCAATTGCCGCCGCTGAAGAGGTGATTAAAACCCATCAAATTACATTAACCAAAACCCCTTCAAAGTACGAAGCAATCATTCTAGCAGTTTCTCATGATTTGTTTATCGAAAACGGAGTTAAGGATTATAAAAATCCAAATGGTGCTGTAATTTATGATATTAAATCTGTTTTGAACCGTGCGGATGTGGACGGTAGGCTTTGATTTACACGGAAGCACATAAATTATTTTCAAATTAAATTTGTTTTTAAAACATCTATTAAGTACTTTTGGTACTTGATAAAGATTAATATGATAGGTAATTTAATAATCCAAATATCCCAGTTGCTATTCAACCGTCCTATTTTTAGCAGCAACTGGGGTTATTTTAAATCACCAAGCCGATGAAGTGGTTTGTTGTCTATACCAAACCCAACTTTGAAATCAAAGTTGCTGAGGGAATCAATGCGATTGGATTAAACGCCTACTGCCCTGTTTATAAAGAAATTAAACAGTACTCTGACCGAAAGAAAAAAGTGACTAAACCACTATTAAAGTCCTATGTTTTGGTTCAGTTATCTGATGCTGATCGCACAAAAGTATTTACTATACCTGGGGTATTGCGCTATGTTTTTTGGTTGGGTAAACCCGCCGAAGTCCGCACCGAGGAAATAGAAATTTTGAAGAGAAGCTTGACAGGCAACTATGATGAAGTGTCAATTTCAAAATTAGTTAAAGGAAAAGAATATACCATTCCTCAGGGCCCTTTTAAAGGTCAGACAGGAAAAGTTTTAGAGATATTAAGAAATAAATTAAGATTAGAACTTCCGAGTTTGGGAATTTTTGTAACGCTGAGTAAAGCGACTGCATAATTCTATTTTAATTTTGTTTTCCCTGGTTTGTTCTGTGTGACAGACCCCGGCGAAGCCGTGAAAAAAACTATCTCAGAACACTTTATTTTTAATATTATAATTTTATGTTAGAGGAACTTATCACTTCTAAAACCCGTTTGCGCCTATTGATAAAATTTTTTATCTCTCAAGCCAATCGAGGCTATTTGAATGGTTTGGCTGCAGAGATGGGAGAGTCAACGAACTCCATTCGAAAAGAATTGAATCACTTGCAAGGAGCCGGATATCTAGAAAAAGTAAAGGTTGATAATAAAGTTGAATATAAAGCAAACGCACAACACCCGCTTTATGAAGTATTGCGAAAAGTTGTTTTAAAACATTTGGGCTTAGAGGATGTTGTGGAGAAGGTTTTAGAGCGCATGGGTTCTGTAAAGGAAATCATTTTGGTTGGCGATTATGCGAAAGGAAATGATTCTGGTAAGATTGAAGTTTTTTTAATCGGTGAACAGTTAAACATGGATTATATTGTTCAATTGGAAGAAAAAATAGAGAAGCTTATAAAAAGAAAAATCAGTTTTTACCTTGCCTCTAAGTTCCTAAGTGATCAGCCGAGCATTATTTTGTTTAGTGAAAAAATCCCTGTTAAATAAATTAAGATGAAGAAAGCCATTATTGTCTCAGGGTATTTTAACCC
>JAFMCL010000027.1 GCA_017857815.1 Flavobacteriaceae bacterium
GTTTATTGAGGTGTTATCGTTGGATAAGGTCGTCCCTGTAATGACAGGAGGCTCATTAATGTCATTTACATTAATAGTAAGTGCTTTGGAAAAGGTGCTATTTCCATCACTCACCTGGACATAGATGTTAAGAGACGAGTTGGTCTCATAGTCTATAGTACCATTTACTAAAAGCTGAGTCCCCGATACAGTAAATAATGAATTATGTTGATAATTAGTACCATCTCCTTGAACTAAACTAAAAGTGAAATCAGTAGTGTCTGGATCAGTGGCAGATAATGTTGCTGCAACTGTACCTATCGAAACGCCTTCATCAATAGTTGGAGATGATGAAGCACTATTTAAATTTAATGGAGTGCCGTTTGACAATATTGCAGTGTAATTTTTAGATACATCCTCTGCAGTCAATACCCTATCATAAAGTCGATAAACAGGGATATATCCATCAAAGGCGTTATTTGTTGCTAATCCATTGTTGTTTGAAGGGTTAAAGGTTGCATCAGGTTCATTTCCTATTATTAAATACCCTCCTTGAGTAATTAAAGTTCCAGTATTAATATTGTTGGAATAAACAAGGGTTCCGTCTAGATATATTTTTTCTTCACCAGAGGATCGATCAGAGGTTCTCACAAAATGATGCCAATTGCCATCATCAATATCGACAGTAGTTTGAACGACCAAGCCACCAGCATAAATTTTCACATTATTGGTATAAAACAGTAATGATTGGTTGTCGTTTCCTGATACACCATAAAACTTAAATGCTCCTAGATTATTTGTAGAAGTCTTTAACAAAAGTTCATCTGTGTAGGTAGTTGAAGGATGATTAAATGGGGTTTTGTAGGCGTATTTTGTGGTTTGATTAGCCGTGAAAGTAAAACCGTCATTGAAATCATGAGTCATTGAACCTTTGACTGTGAAATCATTACCGTTTCCACTTAAATCCGACCAACTGGTTCCTGAACCAGAATATGAATCAGTATTTCTAGAATCTAGATAAATTAGCAGATCATCAGAAACTAGATTGTCCATTACAAATGAAATATCCGTCGGAGATTCAAGAACATTGGTAACACTCACCGTGAAGGCCTTGGCATAATTATTCGATCCATCATTTACATTGATGTAAATATTATAACTAGTCTTTGTTTCATAATCCAGAGTAGTGCTTGTAAGAAGTGTTGTACCGCTTATTGTAAAGCTTACATTATCGTCATCTTGAGCATCTCCACTAGAGGCGAAAGAAAAGGTAAGAGAGCTAATTGATGTGTCAGAATCAGTGGCAGAAAGAGTTCCTATTAGGCTACTGATTGATGATGTTTCAGATATGGTATTTGAGGTAAGAGAAATATCTGTTGGGGCAGAATTGGGCGGGTTTACATTAGCAACAAAAGCATATCGAGCAGAAAATATGTTTAAAACTCCTTGGTTTAAAGTAGTTGAGACGGAAGAGCTGTCTCCTCCGTAATTAGTATCACCCCATGTTAAAATACTACCATCATTTTTAATTGCCACAAAAGCTCTCTCTGTAGAAAAAATTTGTGTGACTCCAGAATTTAAACCTGATATAGAAGAAATATCTCCTCCATAACTGCTGTCTCCCCATGCTAAAACGCTACCGTCACTCTTTAAGGCTACGAAAGCTCTAATATTAGAAAATATTTGTGTGACTCCAGAATTCAAACCTGATATAGACGAACTATTTCCGCCAAAAGTACTATCCCCCCATGTCACAACACTACCATCATTTTTAAGTGCTGCATAGGCGCCCGCAGTGGAGTATAATTTAGAAACATTAGATGAAACATTTACGCCTGTATTATTGACTCCTCCATATTGACTATTACCCCACATCACAACACTTTCGTCTGATTTTAGTGCAGCATAAGCGATATTAGCATTAACTATATGAGTGACTCCTGAATTTAACCCAGATATAGACGAACTATTTCCGCCAAAAGTACTAGTCCCCCATGTCACAACACTTCCATCTGTCTTTAAAGCTGCCATTGAGGCTTGATTTGAATATAACTCTATCACATTTGATCCTAATTGTGAAGAAACCGAAGAACTATCACCTCCAGCATTAGAAGACCCCCAAGTTTTAACACTTCCATCAGATTTTAATGCTGCAAAAGCTCCATAACCACCTTCAGGAGACATATTCCTATTTGTTATTATTTTGACAACTGAATTTAAACCTGATACAGATGAACTATCTCCTCCATAATTACTATCTCCCCATGTTACGACGCTGCCGTCTGATTTTAAAGCTGCACAAGCTCTTGATGAACAAATAACATCAATTACCCCTGAATTTAAACCTGATACAGATGAACTGTTACCTCCATAATTACTATCCCCCCATGTCACAACACTACCGCCCGATTTTAATGCAGCAAATGCATGGCCTGTTTCGTATGATAAAATTTTAACCACACCTGAACTTAAGGAATTTGAAACTGTTGAACTGTTCCCTCCATTTGATGAATCTCCCCAAGTCACTACACTACCATTTGATTTTAGAGCTGCAAATGCATATCTATTGGATCTGACTTCTGTAATGTTTGATAATTGAGATAATACACTAGAATTATTTCCTCCATAACTACTATTACCCCATGCAGCCCAATTATTGTTGCCATTAGTGATTTCAATCTGATCGTTTATGAATAAAGTAAAAGATTTGGTTAAACTAGAAGTTCCATCATTTGACGAGATTAAAATTGAATAGTTATTTTTAATCTCATAATCAAAAGTCTCATTGGTTAGAAGTAAAGTGTTACTAATTGAAAAACTAGAATTGTCTGCACCTCCTGTTCCGGAGATAAAACTATAAGTATGGGAATCGCCGCTATCAGCATCTGAAGTAATTAAAAAACCAATAATACTACCTGAGGATTTATTTTCATCTACCGATGAGGAGGATAAAAAAATGTTCGTAGGCACTGAGTTTTGCCCGTAAAAAACCATTGGTAATACTAGTAAAACAAGTAGTATCTTTTTCATAGTGCTGACAGTTATAGTTTAAATATAGTTAATATTTTAAATATGGGTTAGAGAATAGCAGGGATTAGGTTATATACCCATTTCACAAACGCATCCCCAAAAGGAAAGTGGATTTATTTTGAAGGGGTGGGGTGTTAAATTGAGAGTTTTAGGTTGGATTTTTTGGGTTTTTATAATAGTTAGGGACAAATCTGTGGACAAAAAAACAAAAGCGCTAACACATTATGTCGTGTTAACGCCTTTACACACTGGTGGTCCCACCTGGGCTCGAACCAGGGACCAACTGATTATGAGTCAGCTACTCTAACCAACTCAAACTACTCTTTCTTGTTGATTAACAAGCACTTAAAGGCGATTCAGATTTAACTGAATTTAAAAATGCCAAAAACGTGCCAAGATGAGAGTCACTTATCCTAAAGTTTGCAAAACGATTGATAATAAATACTATATAGACTTTACCTTGAAGGGTAAAAGATATCGTTTGAAAAATGGTAATAAAATAAAACTAAAGTTTAATCCTAATTCTTTCCCCTTAAAACAGCGTAAAAAACAAACTGAAGTTCTAGCAAAGGAGGTTTACGATTACCTAGAAAACAATAACTATTCTTTTGATAATAGAGTGCCTAAAGATGAAGTTGGGCTTTATAATTATTTAGTTACTCAAAAACTCAATGAACCTCTCTCAAAGAAATATAAAAAGACTATTGAATCTATTTCTAGAGATTTAAGAGGGCAAGTTTTAATATATAAAACCATACCTATTGAATTCACAAACAACTATCTAAGAAAGTATAATAATACCACTAGTTTTAACACCACCAGACGACATTTAAACGCTCTTTTGAGCTACTTGAGGGTCAACGGCTTTATTGTTGAAATATGCCCGCTAAAGCCAAGAAAACAAACAGAAAAGCTTCATAAACCTATTGAAGATGTTGCCTTATTATTGGATGAGATAAAAAGCTTTAATCATAATCTTTTTATATGCTGTTTATTAACGTATGGATGTTTACTAAGACCCCATAGGGAAGTAAGACAATTGAAATGGAGAGACATTAGCGATGATTTAAGATATATTTCTATTGGAGGCGATAGGGTTAAATCTAAACGTAATAGGATTGTGCCAATACCGGAATTTATTAGAAGAGAATTAAAAATAGGTGAGAAAGAAAACAACATCTTTACCAATACCCCTATTGAATTCAACAACCACTATTTTAGCAACCTCTGGGAGAGGTTTAAGCTAAGCTCCAAATTCTTAAAAAAAGAACAGACTTTATATTCATTTCGTCACTCTGGAGCGATAGAAATCTTTAAAAGGACAGGCAGTATAACAAAGCTTCAAAAGGCTATGGGACACTCGTCAATAAACGTTAGTTTGACTTATTTAAGAGGAACTTCTAAATCATTTACTTTAATTCTTTTACTTTTTCACGAAGTAGCTTGAATGCTTTTGATACATGAGCCTCTACAGTTTTTAATGAAATTTTATTGTGCTTTGCAATCTCTTTATTCGTCAGACCATTAATTTTTTTAAGACAGAATATCTTTTTTGTTTTCTCAGGAAGATCACGAATTAATGAATTCATTAAATCTATACTTTTCGATAAATCTTTATCTGAATTATTATTCAAGTTTTGTTCTAAAATATAATAATATTGTTCATGTAATCTTGTTAATGATTTATTTTTATGATACTCAGTTATAAATTTATTGTAGGTTGATTTATATAAAAAAGATTCTATAGAATATTTGGGATTTAACTTATAACGAAACTCATAGAAACTGATAAATACCTGTTGAACAATATCTGATGCAATAGAATGATCAAAAGATAAACTCAGCGCATATGTAAATAATCTGTCGCTATACTTATTGACTAATCCCTTCCAAATTTCTTCATTTCCTTCTTGAAGTTTTTGGATTAGAATTACATTTTTATTATAAATATCTAAACTCATCCCAAAATAATTAATAATTTATAAAACTAATTAATTAGTATTAATTCAAAAAAAATTATGACTTTTTTTTACGAAAAACAAAAAAAAATAGGGTTTTTGTTTTGGAATCAGTAATAAGGGTATGAATACAAGTAAGAACATAGAAAAAATTATTTTTAAGTTTTTCGATAATCAAGCATCATTATCTGAATTAGAGATATTATTATTATGGATCGGAAACGAAAAGAATTATGCCGAATATGTTGAATACATTTCAATTAACCATTTAACAAACATAGCTTTGAATTTAGCAGATAAAGAAAAAATAATAAATGAAATTAATTTAAAAATTAATTCTGATAAAAAAGCTTTGAACAAAAAAAGTAAATTCAAATACTTAGCATTAGCGTCCGTTGCAATTTGTTTTTTTTCAATAGGGACCTATTTACATCTAACAAGCGCTAACAATGAGATATTAAAGCCAATAGACCCAGCTAAGATCACCTTGACTAACTCTAACGGTGATGTAATTGATTTAGAGGAATTAAATGATAACCAAAGTAAAATTACCAACAATATTTCAGTAGATCAAAACGCCAAAACAATTTATTTTAAAAATGATACAATCTCAGATAAACTTGTATTTAATACAATTAGAGTTCCATATGCAAAAGTGTTCAATATTGAACTCTCCGATGGAACTAAGGTCTATTTAAATTCAGGCACAACTCTAAGGTTTCCTGTCAATTTTATTGAAGGTTTAGATAGAGAGGTATTCATTGATGGCGAAGCTTTTTTTGAGGTGACTAAAAACCATATAAGTAAATTTAAAGTATCATCTAATAATACTTCAGCCCATGTTTATGGAACAAAATTTAATTTCAAAGATTACCCTGAAGATGATTTTTCAGAAGTTATTCTTGCTGAGGGGAGTTTAGGCGTAGGTAAGCTATCTGATGATAATATTTTAATTATTAAACCTGGTGAAAAGGCTAAGATGGTTTTTTCAAGTGGGAAAATAGAGCGATCTCGTGTTAACACTTTATTATACACATCATGGATTGATGGAAGAGTTGCTTTTAGAAACGAAAGTTTACCAAGAATGATCCAAAAATTAGAAAGAATTTACAATGTTGTAATTATAAACAATAATAAGGATTTAAAAGAGAAATATTTTACTGCTACTATTCTTTACAAAGAAGAATCTATAAATGATGTACTGTCATATTTAAGTCAAATATATGGACTAGAGTACCAAATAATTAATAATAAAATACTGATCGAATGATAAACAAATGATGAAACAAAAATGGGCTATTGCTGAAAACAATAACCCATTACAAAAGCAACCATTAAAACGATTACTAATTTAAAAAAAACAAATTTATGAAACTTAAACATCTATTGTCCAATAACTGGCAATTTAATTTAACAAAAGGAGCAAGAATTTTGAAAATATCAGTTTTACTTTCCATAATTATGACTTTTTCAACTTTTGCTAATTCAGTAGTTTATTCACAAGTTGAAATTTCAATTGATGTAGAAAATACTGAAATTACGAGTATTTTAGACTTTATTGAGTCGACAACCGCTTTAAGGTTTTTTTATGATAATGATATTTATGATTTCAAACAAAAACGGACATTGTCGCTAAAAAAAGTTAAAATTGAAGAAGTAATAAGTTTAATCTTTGAGGGTAATCTAGATTTTAAATTATCAGAAAATATTGTTATTTTAAAAAAAGCAATAAAATCAACTCCAGTTAAAAACAACGAAATCAATACTGACAATGATCAGGATGAGCTTCAAAAAACCATTTCAGGATCAATCACTGACAAAGATGGTAATCCGCTTCCTGGAGCAAGTATTATTGAAAAAGGAACAACCAATGGTACAGTAACAAATTTTGACGGGGATTTTTCTCTCAATGTAACGAATGCCAACGCTACCTTGGTTGTTTCATTTATCGGGTTTTTATCTCAGGAAATTTCAGTAGCAGGACAGGATAAAATAACAATTGCTTTAATAGAAGATACTGCGAATCTCGATGAAGTGGTAATTGTAGGTTACGGTACCGTGAAAAAAAGTGATTTGACTGGTTCTGTTGGGCAGATGAAGGCTGAAGAAATCAATTCTTATCCGGCAACAAACATATTGCAAAGTATGACTGGTAGAATTGCAGGTGTGCAAGTTATACAATCTACAGGAGCACCAGGTGCTGAAGTAAGTGTTAGAGTAAGAGGAACGAATTCAATACAAGGTGGTAATGAGCCACTTTATGTAATTGATGGATTTCCTTATTCTGGTAATCCAACCATTATTAACAATTTCGATATTAAAAGTTTAGAAGTCTTAAAAGATGCTTCTGCCACAGCTATTTATGGTTCGAGAGGTGCGAATGGTGTTGTTTTGATTACAACTAAACGAGGTGAATCTGGGGTTACAAAAATAGATTTAGAGACGAGTTATAGCTCACAAACCTTAAGGAATAAATTAGAGTTGATGAATGGAGAGGAGTATGCTACTGTTGCAAACATTCAGGCAGCAAATGATGGAGTGCCAACATATTTTACGCAACAAGAAGTAAATGCTTTTGGAGAAGGTACCGATTGGCAAGATATCGTATTTCAAGAGGCACCCATTAAATCTACTTCGTTAAATATAAGTGGCGGAAGTGAAATGACACAATTTTCCATCGGAGGAAGTGTGTTTGACCAAGAAGGAATTATTAAAGGCAGTGGTTTCCAAAGATATTCGCTAAATACCAATTTTGATCATAAAATTAGCAAAAAGTTTAGTATCCGTTTATCTAATACCTTAACCTACACGAATACAAATAGAAGAGATAGTGGTGGTGGATCCAGGGCATCCTCATTAATTGGAGCAGCACTAGCAGCAGCGCCAATTTCAGAACCGTATAATGCTGATGGCACTTATACTGTATTGGGGAACGCATATCCTTTTGTCCCGGTTGACGTGAGAAATCCATTGAATTTCATCAATGAGCAGGACAATGAGAATAAGTCTAATGCGTTACTTACTAACCTATCATTTATCTATAATATTGCTCCAGAATTATCCATAAAATTGGCTGGAGGTATTGAAAATCGTGATAATCGCACAGATAATTATACCACCCGTAATTTTTATAATTCCGATGGGATCGCTTATGTTGGTACAAATCAATACAGAAGTTTGTTAAGTGAGAATACCATAAACTATAATAAAACATTTGCGGAAAAACATAGTATTTCGGCAGTAGCAGGATTTACCTATCAGGATTTTGTTTCTACTTCACTTGCAGCTAGTGGATCGGGTTTTTTGAGTGATGTATTTGAAACACATAACCTGGGAGCATCGGCTAACCCTGGAATTCCTTCAACAGGATATGTAAAATCTGTATTGTTGTCCTATTTAGGGCGGGCAAATTATTCCTATAATGACAAGTATTTGATGACTATAAGTTTTCGAGCTGATGGATCATCGAGGTATAGCGAAGGAAATAAATGGGGATATTTCCCATCAGCTGCTTTGGCATGGAAGATAGGCGATGAGGATTTTATGCAGGAAATGGATGTTATTTCCGATTTAAAACTTCGTGCAAGTTACGGTAAAACGGGTAGTCAGGCGATTGATCCTTACACTACACTGAACCTCTTGAATTCGGGTCAAACAGTAATGAATGATGGTCTCGTTAATACTTTTTCTCCTGGAACAAGGTTGCCAGGTGATTTAAAATGGGAAACCACTGATCAATACGACGTTGGTTTTGATTTGGCACTGCTTAATAACAGGATTTTAGTTACAGCAGATTATTATGTTAAGAATACAAAGGATTTACTCAATACAGTGGTCTTAGCGAGTTCTTCGGGCTTTACCCGTACCATTCAAAATGTTGGGTCTATTCAAAATAAAGGTTTTGAATTTGATCTAAGCACCAAAGTATTGACTGGCGAATTTAATTGGGATTTGTCTGCCAATATATCTTTCAATCGAAACGAAGTAACCGGACTATACAAAGGGGAAGATATTTTTACTTCAAGTGTTTCTGTTCTTGCAATAAATGACAATGTCCAGATACTCAGAGAAGGAAGTCCTGTGGGCCAATTTTGGGGTTTTGTTGAAGACGGGTACGATGACCAAGGCCATATCAAAATTGTTGACCAAAATGACGATGGATCCATTAATTCTGAAGATAAAACGTTTATAGGCGATGCTAATCCTGATTTTATTTATGGGATTAATTCAAGCATGTCTTACAAAAACTTCGATCTTAATATTTTTATACAGGGTTCCCAAGGAAATGATATTTTTAATGCGAGTGTCATTAACCCAACTAATGATTTTGGGCAGGGATTAAATGCACCTCGTGATCTTTTTTCAAATCATTGGACACCACAAAATACCAATGCCAAATACCCTCTGATTAGCAGGGCTTCCAATGCCTATGCATCAGATCGCTGGATTGAAGATGGTTCCTACATGCGCCTGAAAAATATAGAATTGGCGTATAACCTTCCAATTGAAAACAGCGCGTTAAGCAGTGCGCAGTTTTATTTGAGTGGACAAAACCTAATTACCATAACCGATTACTCCTGGTGGGATCCTGAAGTCAATTCTAGAGGAGCCGGACAAGCTGGTATTGATCATAACACTTACCCTATTCCTAAAACCGTTACGGTTGGTGTAAGGGTTGGATTTTAGGCGTATAATAGTTGAATTTTGATAATTAAATAACAAATAACATGAAAAATATTAAAAAGATATATAATTATTTTTATAGTTTCTTCACCATTAAAACGATTGGCTTTTTTAGCCTTACCTTAGTATTCACTTTGTGTATGTCATGTGACATAGACGAGCTATTACAAGAAGAGCCGAAGGCTATAGCCGCGCAATTATTCTATAATACAGAGGAAGAATTAAAGACTGGATTAAATTCTATTTACCAGCCAATGAGTCAGTGGAGGGCAGAATATATAGTGGTAAATGACACACATACCGACTGGGGGTATGGAAGGGGAAGTAGGGCCAATTATAATGATTTGGCAGGGTTTAATTCTGGTAAAATAAATGTTGCTGGACAGATGTGGAATGCATTCTATTTGAGCATACGAAATGCTAATATATTTATTAAAAATGCAGAAGCTGTAGAGGGCATTGGTGAGGCCAAATATTTGAGAGCGCTGGCGTATTTTGACCTGGTTAGGAGCTGGGGTGGGGTGCCAATACGGACGGATCTTAATATAGACGAAAAAGATGCTGAGAAAAGTACTCCTTCAGAAGTTTATGCTTTAATAGAGGCTGATTTATTGGACGCAGAAGCAACCCTTCCTGCAGATCCAAGTGACATTGGTAGGCCATCTAAATATGCAGCTACACTACTTCTGGCAGATGTTTATTTAACTCTGGGAAGGTATGCTGAAGCTAGTGCTAAGGCTAATGATGTAATCAAGTCAAACAAATTTTCTTTAGTACCTACCACATCCATTGAAGATTTTCAGTTTAACCTCTATGGTCCTGATCAGCTAACTTCTTCAGAGGAAATTTTCTCTTTTAAATATACTCGTCAGGATGGATATGGCAACTGGATATTATTTATATTAAATTCTCCCCTTTCCGGGCTTTATAATTTTGGTGGGGCGTATGCGCATTATGGTGATGCTGTAAACCCATTTTTTACTTCATGGGACGGTAATGATTTGCGTAAGGCATTGTGGGATCAGATAGATTTTGGTTTGGGAGCAACTACACTTGTCTCTAAAAAATATATTGATAATGCAGCCGTAAGTAATCGGGGGGCTGGTAATGATCTACCAGTATACCGATATGCCGAAGCACTTTTGATATATGCAGAAGCGGTTGCAATGGCTGGAGGTCCTACTGCGGATGCAATGGAAGCGCTAAATCAAGTGCATCGTCGGGCTTTTGGAGTTGATCCTAAAACTCCTTCAGCGGTGGATTTTGATATTGCCGACTATGATGCTGACTCGTTTGTAGATTTAGTGCTTCAGGAAAGAGCCTATGAGTTTATTTTTGAAGGCAAACGTTGGTTTGATCTAAGAAGAACGGGGACTGCAGCACAAACAATTCTCGATGCTAAGGGGATTACTATTGCAGAAAAAGCCTATTTATGGCCAATCCCAACGTACGAAATAGATTTTAATGATCTGATGGGACCTGAAGACCAAAATCCCGGTTATTAATAAAACAAGAATATAATGAATGAACCTATCGCCCTCCATTTAAGACGATAGGTTTATAATAGAACTTTTATAAATGATGAACCTAAAATCATTTAGGGTTGACATTTAATAAGAATTTGAGCTAAGTTAATTAGTTCAGTTAATTAGTTTGAGTTTGGTTAAGGGTGGTGATTTTTTACAATATTACCACCCCTTTATTATCAAGAAATCTGGAAATAGTGAATGTTTTCGTTCATCTTAAACCAAATGAACTCTTTCTCATAGAAAAATTTGTAAAGAATAATTATAAGGTATTATTTACTTCTGAAACCGGAAAACTATGGTGAAGTTAATATGTCATTTAAGTAAATTGCTCATGATTTCAATAAAAAGAAATTAAATTATCAATATGAAGATGCCTTTTTTTTCAGTGGTTAAACTACTAATAGCAGTAGTTGTCTTATGCACACAATTCCCACTGTTTGCCCAAATAAACATGCGTCCAAACGTATTATTGATTGCGGTGGATGACTTGAACGATTGGATTGGCTGTATGGATGGGCATCCGGATACAAAGACACCTAATATTGACAGACTGGCAAGCCGAGGCATTTTGTTTACCAATGCACACAGTCAAGGCACCATGTGTAATCCATCACGCATAAGCATTATGTGGGGCAAACGACCCTCATCCACTGGTTTTTATGACAATCACTTCCCCGTGGCGAAAGCTCCAGAATTCCTCCGAAAAAATATAAGTCTGGCGCATCATTTCAATGCTAACGGTTATAAAACGTTGACAGCAGGCAAGATATATCATGCGTCGATGCCTAAAAATGATTTTCAGGTTGTGGGTCCGAGACCTAGTCAATGGTTGAAGGATTACGATAGGCCTGTTCAAAAGAAGCCTGAGCAATACCATAGTATCTGGGACTTTGGCCCTCAAAACTATGTTGAAGAAGAATTCGTGGATTACAAAATAGCCAGTTGGGGAGTCAAGCAACTTAAAGAAAAACATGAAAAGCCGTTCTTCTTTGCTCTTGGATTTATGCGCCCACATGTCCCGTTTTTTCCTCCTGAACGAGTATACAACAGCATGAATGACACACACCTTCCAAAAGTAAAGGAAGATGATTGGAGTGATCTTTCCGAGGCTGCAAGAAAGCTCACTTTGAGTAACAAAAAGATCCCAACCCATGACTGGATGAAGGAAGAAGATAGGTGGCATCTTGCTGTGCGTTCTTATTTAGCATGCATCAACTGGGTCGATGAACAGATAGGCAGAGTGCTTGACGCCTTAGATGAAAGTCCCTATGCCGATAACACAATTATCATGTTGTATGCGGATCATGGATATCACCTTGGAGAAAAGCAACGCTGGTCAAAATTTTCGCTTTGGGAACGAACAACCCGAGTTCCCTTCATCATCAGCTTGCCAGGAGGTGCGAGGGGCACTTCAACGAAACCGGTTGAGTTGTTGAGCATATATCCAACGCTAATCGACTTATGCAAATTAGCACCGAATGACACTATTGAAGGTGTTTCCCTGCTTCCGCTTCTTGAAAATACAAGGGAGCCCTGGGAGCATGTAGCGATTTCTACGTTGGGACAAAATAACCATTCTATTAGGGATGAGCGATGGCGTTATATTTTATATGCTGACGGAAGTCAAGAATTGTATGACCATAAGGTTGATTCCAATGAATGGCACAACTTGGTTTCAGAAAAAGTGGATCCTGTTCATGCCGCAGTTATTGAAAGGCTTAAAAAGCATTTGCCAAGAGTAAACCTGTCGCAGGTGTCTGATTAATATGAAAATTATTAAGAAATGATTCTAAGATCTCATATAAAATTTTATTCAAGATTGGATCGATGGAATATTAAAAAGAATAAAAAACGATTATAATGATGAAAAGAAGAACAATGTTAAAATCCATGGGGGCAGTCTCTCTTGGAATGGTAACGCCCTCCTTTGCAAAGGGAGAAAGACTTGTGGAACCTTATAAAGTAAAAGAAGAAATTATAACTACTGAGATATTGGTAGTTGGTGGAGGAACTACAGGTACAATCGCAGCGATTCAATCTGGTCGGGCTGGAGCAGAAACGATCTTGATTGAAAGCGGAAGTCAGTTAGGCGGAACTACCACCACCGGTGGAGTCTCCTTTCCAGGGATATTTCATGCTTGGGGAAAACAAATTATTGGCGGTATCGGTTGGGAGTTGGTAATGGATTGTGTGCAGTTAAATGGAGATAAATTGCCGAATTTTTCTAAGATTCCAGATAGCCATTGGAAACATCAGGTAACCATAAACGCTCCCTTGTACACCTTACTTGCCGAGGAGAAATGTTTGGAGGCAGGTGTAAAGATTCGTTATTATGAAACTCCAACACACATTGAATTTAAAGAAGGGAAATGGATAGTGGAGACGGTTGGAAAAGGTACAAAGACATCGATTGTCTGCAACCAAATAATTGATTGTACAGGGAATGCATTGATTGCCTCCATGGCCGGTTATGACGTGTTGAGAGAAGAAGATACACAACCAGGATCCTTGATCTTTAGATTGGGAGGGTATAAATATGATGCACTGGATTTAACCAAAATTCCAAAAAAACACCACCGTATTTTGAGACAGAATATGCTCGAAAATTCGAAAAGAGAAAGTCGTGAGCACACCTATGTTCCTTATAGTTATGTGTATGTTCCTGGGGCGGATTCTACCACCTCAGAAGGTCATACCATCGCAAATAATGACGGAAGAAATACCTTGCTAAATTTAGTCCGTAAACTGAAGACTTTTCCAGGTTGTGAGAATTTAAAACTCGTAGATTTAAAAACGGAGACGGCCGTACGAGAAACCTATAGAATAGATGGTTTGTATAAAATGAACAAGGATGATTATACTTCAGGAAAGGTATTTGACGATGCTGTTTCGCATTCCTTTTATCCAATAGATTTGCATAGAGACGGAAAATCTATTTATCAAGAATTTTTAAAACCAGATATAGTAGCAAGTATTCCGTTACGATCTTTAATCCCGAAACGAAGCCAGAACTTTTTGGTGGCGGGTCGTTGCGTGAGTAGTGATCGATTAGCAAATTCTGCACTGAGAGTACAAGCCTCTTGTATGGGTATGGGACAAGCGGCGGCCGTGGCAGCGGTATTAGCCAGTAAACAAGGAATCTCTCCGGCAGAAGTGGATATTAATGAAATCAAAGATTTGCTGAAAAAGCACGGAGCGATTATTCCCAAGCAAGTATAGATCTTTATAATATGATTAAGGTTCGTTATTTTGGTGTTGTAATTGTTGGCTTGATAGGACTTATACTGATTTTTTTTCAAGAAAAGTACCCAATTAAATATATGCAAGTCGCTACGATTGAAAGTAGTCCTGCTGGCGAACCATCTATTGTTGTGACCTTTAAAGATTCGGTTACCAATGAAACTATTTATTTGCGAAAAACTAAGGATAATATACCGCTACATTACTTCAAAAAAGTAATAGGAGAAGTTTGTTATGATGACGAATGCAGGTTGTTAGATATTGTTGTTTATTGGAATATTACAGGTCGGTATTTGGGGTTTGAACTGCCAAAAGGTGAGTTTTTAAGTAAATATGATCACGACCCGTTTTCTGAAAATGAATACCAACGATTACACACATTATTGGCAGATTCATCAATCCCCTTGGATGCGGTATCCTTTGAAAAACTGGTAGAGCAACCCAAAAATGATGAAGGAGTTGTTGATGCCGTTTCTGGAGCGACTTCAAAAAGTGTAGCTGATATGGTGGTAAAAGGTGCTGCCTATACCACGTATAAATTGTGGAATATCGTAAATGGCCCAACAATGGATATCGTGTCAAAACTCACAGAAAAACACTTAACACCAACATTGATATATCGTATTTTACAAAGTCCAGATATCAGCGATAGGTTGTGGGCTTTGAATAGAATGGATGCCTTGAATGTATTGACACCACAATTGGAGGACACTCTTTTAGAAATCATTTCCTCAGACGATTTTTATCTATCGTATAGTGCTATTAACGCGATAAATGTAATTCATTTAAAGTCCGTTGAGTTACAACGAGGGTTGTTTGCTAATTATCCAAAAGCGAATCATAGCATACAAACAGCGCTCTTAAAAAAGTTGATAGAGGCTCCTTTTTTAAGTTCAGAAATTATACAAGACTCCAGAGTTTTGTTGCCGCAATTAAACGGACAACAATTGAATGACCTATTGCAATTGTACACGAAACACAAAGTGCATGACACAAAAACATATTCCGAAGTAACCAAAATTCTTAAAAATGAAAACAAGTATATTTCTAAAAAGGCTTATAGTTTTTTAATCAATATCCAAACGGATGATGAATTTATCATGGAGCGTTTGAAGGCTTATAAAAACTAAAAACAATAAAATACAATAGAAAATATGATATCATTTATTGTTTCCATACTAGTCTTGATTATTAGTTATTTTACCTATGGAAAACTCGTTGAAAAGATTTTTGGAGTACAAGAGCATCGCAAGACGCCGGCTATTAGGCTAAGGGATGACGTTGACTATATGCCCTTGTCGACTTGGCGTGTTTTTATGATACAATTTTTAAATATTGCCGGTTTAGGACCCATTTTCGGTGCTATCGCTGGAGCAATGTACGGCCCCGCTGCATTTTTATGGATAGTTTTGGGAAGCATTTTCGCGGGAGCCGTACATGATTATTTTTCAGGAATGCTTTCGGTACGGCATGACGGATTGAGCATTAGTGAAATAGTAGGAATCTATTTGGGTCCTAAAGTAAAACACATTATGCGATTTTTTACTGTGATACTATTGATTTTCGTAGGAACGGTCTTTTTGGTTGGCCCAGCAAAAATAATAGATGGAATGATGGGGAATCTGTGGGGTGTTTGGATCTGGGTATCCATTATTTTGGTATACTACATATTATCTACTTTATTACCTATTAATAAGCTTATAAGCAAGCTCTATCCTATATTTGGAATTGCCATGTTACTAATGGCTTTAGGTCTGTTATCAGCTTTGTTTTTTGGGGACTATCAAATCCCAGAACTGATACCTGAAAATTTAAGTAACATGACAACGAATCCTGAAGAAACACCTTTATTTCCTATGCTTTTTGTAACAATTGCCTGTGGCGCCATATCTGGTTTTCATGCCACGCAGTCCCCTTTAATGGCTCGCTGTATAAAAAACGAGAAATTAGGGAGAAAAATTTTCTTCGGAACTATGATCACTGAAGGAATTGTTGCCCTTATTTGGGCAGCCGCAGCGATGACATTCTTTGGTAATGTAGGTGAACTTAATTCAGCGATGCTCGAGAATAATAATAACGCTGCATGGGCGGCAAACGAAATATCCCTAAACATGCTTGGTGGTATTGGTGGCATATTGGCCTTATTGGGTATAGTAGCTGCACCCATTACTTCTGGAGATACTGCCTTCCGTTCTGCACGATTAATTTTGTCGGATATTTTTAAACTGAATCAAAAGAAAATTAAAAACAGATTGTACTTAAGCCTACCTCTTTTTATGATTGCTTTTGTACTTACGCAAATGGACTTCGGTATGATATGGCGTTATTTTGCTTGGAGTAATCAAACTTTAGCGATGGTAGTACTTTGGACCATTACGGCTTTTTTAATTTATGAAGGTAAAGCATATTGGATTTCTGGAATTCCAGCACTATTTATGACCATGGTGTGTAGTACTTATATATTGATTGCACCAGAAGGATTTAATTTAGAGAATGATGTTGCTTATTTTGGAGGTTCATTCATAACAATTTGTATTACAGTTTTATTTTCGATGTATGTCATTAAAAGAAAAAAACATAAACTTAGTTCGTAATTACAAAATTATTGATAGAAAATCAAAACAGGAATAACTACTTTCACTAGATGTATTTTCAACCTTACATAATATCTTCAAGGTTTTTACTCACACGAACTTCGTCAATTTTCAATACGCCTCCGGTTCTTCCTGAAACCTTGAATTGCAATCGATCAAAGGTTAATTCTCCTTGGCAAGTTACCTTAGGTGTCATATTTTTAATGTCTTTCGGATTAACATATACCTTCAAGGTGTCTTGCCCTATGGCACCAAGGTCGAACTCAAAAACAATTAAAACTACTTTTTTATCGTGCTTGTCCAGCCATGAGATTGACTTTTGGTTTGGTAGTGCATCGGCTTGCTGAAAATAAATTCCATCATTCTGAAACGATAGTGATACTTGTTTCTCAGTAGGTCCATTCCATCCATTTTGTACCAGCCAGTTGATTTCTCCGATACTCTCAGATTCTTCAGCCTGAAATTGAACCAGCATAGATGCATATACCTTTCCTTTGCTGTTCGGTTCGATAAAATAACGTGTTAGATATGTAGGGATATCCTGACTTTTACCTCTTAATTGCAAAGCGCCCCCTTTCTTTGGATAATTTCCATATTCCAAATTTTCATTGATAATTTCCACATCTTCTCGACCTGAAATAGCTGCTATCGGCAAAAATCCATCTATTAACGGCAAGGTTTTGTTCATTAAAGCGGAATTGGATTCCATTGATAACGGCCCAACTTTGTAGGCATCGTCTAGCGAAAACCCATCATAAAGCGGCAAACCGAGATGGTCGGCTGTTTGAACTCTGTATTCTATTAAATTTTTATCAGATAAAAATGATGAAAAAACATACTTTTCTGCAGCTGTTCTACACGTGTATTCGTCCAAATCCTTCCAGATTTTTCCATCAACAGAACCTTGTAGTTTATAAATCAGTTTATCGCTTACAGGAGAAATGGCAACCGTGGTTTTGTTTATCGAATGAGAAACATTCAGTGTTGGTTGGTCATTAATAACCCTATCAAAATTATGTTCCACTTTTTTAGTTGCTGATCGGTGTTTGGCGTATTTAATGTCCCAGTTAAAATAGCCACGATGTACTTTGGAAAAACTGGTAGTCAATTGCTGCTTCATTTCTTTTTCAATCGTTGGATATTGGTTTGTAGGCTGCTTCTGAGTTATGTCCTCTTCTAGGTCATACAATTGAAATTCTGACAATCCGTTATTCACCGAGCGCTGATAATTTTCAGAAGATCCTACCAAGGCAAATTTTGAAGAAATCAAAGCATGACGCCCTGCTGAAATAATAGGGATTACCTCGCGTTTTCCATTGGCTCCATTTAAAATACTCACCGCACTCTTTCCATCCAATGCTTCCTTTTCAACATTCAAACCGGCAAGTTCAGCAAAGGTCGGATACCAATCACTAATATGGACTAACTCCTTGCTTTGAGAGCCCGCTTTAATCATACCAGGCCAATAAGCAATTGCCGGAAACCGAATACCTCCTTCAAAGGAGTCCCCTTTTCCACTTCTAAACGGACGGTTGTCGGCTTCAATAATTCCACCGTTATCACTACAAAATACAATCAACGTATTTTCTTTCATTCTATTTTTTTCTACAGCCTTCATAACCTTACCAATGGCCTGATCCATGGCATCTACCATCGCCATATAATATTTCCGGCTATTCGCTGTTCTACGCTTCTCTGCATCTCCACCTGCCCAATAAGGTTCAATGTCAACTTCAGAATATTTATCTAATATTTTTTGTGGAGCATCTAAAGGATGGTGAGGCGCATTAAATGAGAGGTACATAAATAACGGATCACTTTTGTCATGATTATTGAGGATATCTACAGCCTCGTTAGCCCACATTTCACTAGAATACGTATTTCCCGATGCTTCACTATCTAGGTTCGATGCTGCATATACCTTTTCACCATTTCTAATTAAATCGTTTGTACCGGCATGGGTATAGTTCCAATAAGAGATTTGACCATTAATACACACAAAAGAATGATCGAATCCCTTGTTATGCGGGAGGAAAGACTGTTTACTTCCTCCTACATGCCACTTTCCGATAATGGACGTTTTATAGCCACCTTCTTTCATTTTTTCTGCTATTGTCTTTTCTTCTTTGGGGATGCCTGTATAAGATTGAGGAAGTACAATATGCTCGTGCAATCCATAGCGGTAGGGATAATTTCCTGTAAGAAATGACACCCTTGAAGGTGAACACTGGGGTTGAACATAGTTTCGTTCCAGAGACATACCCTCTGTTTTTAGTTTGTCTAGATTAGGTGCTTGAATGGCTGAACCTTGCCAGCTCATATCTGAATAGCCCATGTCATCGGCTAAAATGAAAATAATATTTGGCTTCGACGAACGCTTTACAGGTGCTTTTTCTTGTGCTTGTACAAAGGTGAAAACAAATAGTAAGAACACAGCTGTAATTGATAAAATTCGTTTCATTTGTTATGTATTAGTTTAATTTTATTTTTTTACTGCACATCCAGTAATAAAAATTAGTGTAAGGACTAGAATAACTTGCTTTGAAATCATCATAATTTTTAAATTAATTATTTGGAAACAATCGTATAGTATCCACCATTAAGAGTGTACAATTTATACCCTTCCTCTTTTTCTTTAGATTTTACTTTTTGCCCATTTATAATAACGGTCTTCTCCTTTATAGGAATATATACCACGGCTTCACTTCCATCTGGCACGCTTAGTTCAATATCCATACCTGATTTGGTTTTTGTGATTTTTACGGACACTTTTCCAGCTAATGTTTCGTTGCCAGTTTCCGCAAATTCCAAACCTGCTAGATCTGGTTTCACCATAAATTTCTTCCAAGCGGGTTCTAGTGGATATAAGCCACAAACATATTGTGCCAGAATGGTTAAACCACCACCACTCCAGGCATGGTTTGTAGAACCACCACCGTATCCATTTCTACCAACACCCCATCCTTCAAAAAGAGTTGTATGGTCTTTGTTGTCCACCATCGGCTGAAAACGTTTTTTTAATCGTTCCAGACCATACTCCGATTCACCCATTAAGAACAAGGCTTCACATACGTATTTCTCCATGTAAGGGCTGGCGTATTCTTGTGTTTGCAATGTTTTATAAATCGTCTTAAATTTATCGCGGTCAGCCAATCCGGCCACTACTGCAAGGGCTTGCCCACGGTCATCGATATCATCTTTGTAATCGTAAGATCTATATTGGTCACCTTTCCAAAACGTGGTATTGAATGCTGTTTTAAAGTTAACCATAGAGGTCTCAGCCCAGTTCATTTGGGCCTGTTTGCCCAGTAATTCAGACATATTTTTATAGCCTTTCAAGGCCAAATAATACCATTCGTTCATCAACAAATCCTTATCTACATTGGTTCCCCAATCGCCCCAGTACCAACCTTTACTATCTTCATTAGTCATTCTTTTGACCAACACTCCATTTTCATCCAACTTCCAAATATCCAGATAGCCTTTTACACCATCGTACACTTTGGCAATGGTTTCTTTATCTCCAGTATTTATATAATAGTTCCAAAAACCGTAGTAACCAATACTTGCCAACATTTGTCCTGGAAGTTCCTTTTGCCAGTTACCGGCAGGTACTGGAGAAAAAATCGTATTGTCTTCTCGTTGCCAACCTATCAATTCCAAGATTCCTTTTTGAGTTAAAAAACGACTTTCAGGATCTAAAGCGTAAAAAGCTTCTCCACTTTCGTTGACCATATCTCCCCACCATTGCGCTCGCTCTCTATCCGGACAATCCATATAGGTGTCGCGCATGGTAACGTATAAAGTACGTTCTGCTTTGGTCCACAATCTCTTATAGAAATCATCATTACAATCAAAGCTTCCGGTAAATTCACTGGCATAACCCGTTTCTCTGTATTGAAGATCCAAAACTTTAACGCCTTTTGGAATTATGTAATAGACCTTTTGACCGTTCATCCACCCCAAATTCTCGTACGCTTGCACTCCTTTTCGGGTAATGTATTCACCTCTAACATTCAGAGGTCCACCACCGGAGTAATGATCTGTCATTAGGGTAATTTCTTCATCACCATTGGCTTCTATTTTGAAAAATGGGGTGATTTGTGCATTGTATGGTAATTTACACACAATAGTATCGCCTGTACTTACAAAAGGGAATGTCCGTTCATTTTCATATTTTTTCATTCCAAAATTTTTCCATTGCGGAATAGGGCGTTTCACTAGGGTATTCCAAGGAGCAACCGGTGGTTTTCCTATTGATCGCGTTCCGCGCCACCTTTTAGTATTTGCTTTCGCTTTTGTAAAATCAAAATTTCCTACTCTGGCATCATAACGAATGCTTGACTCTGGTAATCTATAATTGGGTACCGGCAGACCAGCTGTTCCAAATTCCCTTCTAATAGACGCTTTCCAACTATTATCTGAAAGCAACTCAAAACCCGATGCTTGGCAATCGAAGATTAAGGCAGCCTTTCCACTGCTGTTGTGAGAGAAGCCATCTTTACCAAAATACCATACCAAAATGGAAATATCATTATCACCCTTTTTTAGGTACGATGCAATATCCACGGCATCATAGTAGGTGTCCGTTGGTGAAGGACCTCGTTTAAGTTGCCCTTCAAAGACCGCCAATTCTCCGTTTATCCACATCCAGTATTTGGAATCGCAAGCAATTTTGGCGAATGCCATATCTGGTAATTGTTCAACCTTAAATGTCTTATTATAGACCGTCCAGTTATTGGTTTCGTTTTGCTGCTCTATGGCAGTAATCCATTGCGCTTTCCAACTCACACTTGAATTACTAGTGTTGTTCTGCCCGATTGCTACATGAATTATAGATAGCAAGCATACCAAGGCTAAAATCCGTTTAAGGTAATGTTTCTTAATTTTCATCTTATTATTTTTAGTATTTATTGATCTTCATTTTTGAAACCCGCCAATAAAGCAAAAGCTATTGAGAATAGTGTTCTAATATTTTTTATATTATCAATTTAATTTAAATACCATTTCAAGCAATCCTGTACTGTCATGGGATGCCATCTTTTTTGTTATTCTAAGCTAGAAATACTTTTATGGGATAAGGCCTTAGGGGGTTAAAAGAAAACTAATATCTTTTTGGCCGAAGAATTAGGCTATATACCCATTTCACCAGCGTATCCGCTCATACTTTTGACATCATAATTTTGGACCATCTGATTGTCTCCGAGAAGCGTTATTTTAGCTTTAAAGATGAAAACTTAATCTGAAGGATACTGCTTTGTTCTTGCAATACAACTCCTCGATTAACCTCCCTTTTTAGGCAAGTTCTTTATAAGAATATTAAAACTCCCTGTAGATTTTACTTTTAGTATAGGGAAATTTGTTTCACTTTTACTGCTAATTCACTTTTCTTGGTGTAATAAAAAAACCCCCCTACTTGGAGGGGGTTTTTAATACTGCTAAATAATAAAATTGAATTAAAAAATGTTTAATTCTTTTACGGTATCAATAGCTCCTCCATTGGATTGATCATCATCATTTCCTCCAACACCATCTGCTCCCGCTTGAGCAGCAGTATCATTATTAAATGAATTGCTAATATCTCCATCATCAAAATCTCCATCGGCATCTGCATCAACCTCATCTATAGAAATGGTAAAGGATACAGCCCCTGTTCTGGTTTGTGCCAAATAAGCGTTAATAAAGGGTTTAAAAGCGTCCACCACTAAAGCGCTCCCCGTTGCAGGAACGTATACTGTTGTTTCTGTTGCGGCATCTGCATCATCATAAGTCCCTTGGAAAGCATTGTTGGTTATTGTCAAGCTAATGCTTGCTGTTGGTTCCAATAAAACGCTTGATCCTGGACCATCAATACTACTCAATGAAGTATTGTTGTCGATCATAATGGTTTTAATCTTTTGTAGACTTGAAAGATTTAAGGTAGTAATGGAATGATTGTTACTCACCGAAACGCTCAATGCGTTTTCTCCTGACAAATAAGTATGGCCAAAGTTTAAACTTGTGAGCGCAGTGTTTGAAGCTACTACAGTTGAAATGATAGCTCCAGCACTGTTAAGTGATTCCAATGCAGTATTGGATACAACATTTAACGTTCCGAGATAACTGGATCCAATAATTGCTACAGATGTTAAAGAGATGGTATTAGTAATGTTTAAAACATTACTTTGTACTCCAGGGGCTATGGGAGTGGTTTGTGATCCTGTATAGGACAATGATTTTATAGTATTAACAAACTTTGTGCCAGATAAATCTAAAGTACCAGCCTGACTTCCTACAGTTAGATGCGCAATTTCATTTCCATTATAATTAGAAATATCAAAACTAGCCACATTAAGTGTGTGAGCTCCCGTATTTGGCATCTTTAAATCTCCAGTAAGATTACTCATAGATAATTGGGGAATTTCAATTGTATAACCTCCATCAGTTAGTTCATTACCACTAAAATCAATAATCTTACCTGTCGCTAATGCATCTAGAGAAATCGTCCCAGAGGCTGTTAGAATCAGATTATCAGAATCAACAATATTATTTAACTCGATATTACCAGCCGAAACTATTTTGATATCTTGACCATCAGTATCTCCGTCTTTTATTGATAAGATAACATCCGATTTACTTTGTATTAAATCAATATCTTCATCTAAATAAATGGGGTTGAGGAAAGTGATACTACCATTGGGTACCGAAATGTCCAACTCATAATCGTAGGTTGTTTCCATACTAGTGATTACTTGAGCTCCTTCAGCGATAAATACCAATTCATCATCACCCCCTCCCAATGGATATTCACCGATATTAAAATAAGTAAGAGAATGAGTATGATTTTCATCAAAATCTTCAAAAGACTCCCCATTATAGTTATTTTCATCAATGATTATGTTTGAAATGTCGATAAGAGTAGGAGTAGCACCGTAGGAATCTAAAATTAAAGTATCATCTACAGAAACAATTTGCGGTAGCCTTAATTCACCGTCAATACCATAAATTTCTAGGTCTTCAACATGAGTTATTTTAGGAAAAAGAAATTGAATTGAATCTGCTGGAAAAAACTTGTCTTGAGCATCATTAACATATGCATAATATTCAACATATGGTGAAATTTTAAGTTCTGGAAAGAATACTCGACCAGTCGAGTCATATATACCATAAGATGCTACTGTCAATTTAGGAAAAATTACAGCATAATGCGATTCGTTGTAAACGGAAACATCACCATCACCATCATCATCAGTATCATCATCTTCATCTCTGTCATATACTGCAACAACTTTTGCAAGAATTGCATTAATTCTGTCCACCATTTCTTTGGAGTCAAGTTCATCTCCCTCATCTATATCAATTTCAACGTCTCCCCATACTGCAATCATTGGGGAGTCTTCTCCATTAGAAAGGAATAAGCCTTCGGCAGTTACAAGATCATCTATATCGTCAATATATATATGTCCGTAAAAATCTTTTACACCTTTGAGGGATTCTAAGGTTTCCAATATCTGAATTATTTCTGCATTTAAGTCCGCAACCTCTGTTTCGATACCAGTAACATCTGGCATATCAGCAATTACTTCTTGAATGTTGGCTTTAATCCCATCTATACGCTCCACAAGAATATCAATTTCTTCCTCAATCGAGGAATTATTTTGAACCACAGTACTTGCTAGTTTTGTAATTTCAGAATTAAGATCTATTACATCATTGCTCAAAGAGCTTAATGATTGAATCTGATCGGTAAGAAATGCAATCTTCTTCTCCAAAGAATCAAATTGATCATCGTAATTTTCGCAACTGTAAATGACAGTAACCAAAATTATAGTAGTAATAATTTTTTTCATGTTTTAGTTTTAAATATAGTTGGTAATGCACGCTTACTTTACTAACTTAACTCACTATAAATTTTATTTTTAATTTTATTTTTTCCTCTTGTGAACGATTAAACTGGTTCGAGGAATTTTTCTGATAAAAATCTATCCACACAATCCGCCTGTCGTGGGTTTTTTTTCCAATGCAATACTCAATGGTCCAGAAACAAAAAATACTTGGCTGGATCAATCCATTAACTCCCTCCGTTATCATGCTCGATAAAAATAGAATTACGGATGTATTTTTCGATTTAGACCCTATTCCCGATCGTGTTAATGTTGATGGAAAAGCCATATATAGCCCAGGGGCAGATCATAGTCCATTGGCAGACCATGCACTTGATAATGGGCCTTTTATGGCTATGCTTGTTTCTTCTTATGTCAAGCAATTTGAGGATGAAACGCTTTTTCGTGTTGTTGAAGGAAGACTCAGAAGAGGTCTCGATTTTATTAGTCGGGAAGAAAGTGGCTTGGTTTATAATGATCCAAAAAAACCACAGTGTGTTTATGGATTTACTGATACAGTAAAAAAAACTGGAAATCTTTTATTTGAGTCCCTTATCTATTACAAAGCGTGCAGGGAAATGGAAGAACTTTGTAGACTTTACAATTACGGAAATCCAGACATCTACAAATCTCGTTCTGAGAATATACAGAAAAACACAAGCAAGCTTATGGATGGAGAATCGGGAATGTTCTGGGCCGCTGATATAGATTGCAAACAAATTGATATATGGGGAAGTGCTTACGCAGTTAAAATTGGAATAACAACGAAAAATCAAAGCAAAAGAATTTCAGAATATCTAATTAGCAATATAAATCAAATATTCATGAGAGGACAAATCAGACATTTACCTGAAAGTGATTCATCTTGGAATAATTTATTTATTTCTGTCCCAGTCGGAACCTACCAAAATGGTGCATATTGGGCAACCCCTTTAGCTTGGGTTGTTCCTGTGATAGCGATGCAAGATCTGCCACTGGCAAAAAAAATATTGGGAGATGTAATAAAGGATTTTCAGGAAAATGGTATTAATGAATGTATCAATACCGACTACATTAAAATTCCAAACTACGTGGCTAGCGCTACAAATGTATATTTTCTCACCCGTTAATAATGATGCTGTAAAATTCAAAGAAACAGTTTTAGTTTTCGTTGCAAATTGGAATGTAGGAATTCATTTTATAAATCAAGCATTAGAAGCGGGTTATAAGATCAAGGTAACTGAAGTGGATATGCCTGAGTTGTAATAAAAAACCCTAACCAATGAGGGCAGAAGTCAAACAAAAAAAAGTTGTCCACTTATCCATATCGTTTAATGAAACATTTCCGAATCGGAGTTATTTTAATGCTAAAATCAATCAATAATTGCTAAACCTTCCGCAACTATAGATTTGGTGATTTTAGGATGTTTTATTTTTGAGATAAAGTCCTCTGACTCTTCTGCGTCATAGGCATAATGTTTAAGCTGAGAAACTGAAATAGTATCAGTCTTTATTTTACCACTGACTACTATATTCTTTCCGCTTATTCCTTTTTTAGGAACAAAAAATAAATAGTCTTTAAAAGTAACAAACATCTCCTCAGAGTTTGTGATTATTTTCACCCAACAACCTTTTTTTGGACAACTTGAAATAATTTTTCCTACAGTTAAAAAATTTGATGATTTAGTTTTATCATAATTTTCAGATGATGGTAATTTAAACTCATTTCCATAAAAATTTATCTCATAGCTTTTTAATGATTTAACAGTTTGAGAAAAAGAAATCATTGGAATTATCAGTAACAGAAGTAGTAGCTTTTTCATGATTCATCAATTATTTAACTCATTTTCAATTAAGCTCGACAATTTTTTATTTCTATCAATGGCTTGCTGGTAAAATCCAATGAATACAATAACAATTCTTTTCAAAGAATAAACACGACTTCGAAATTCAGAATCTTTATAAAGCTTTAAGAGACTTTGTTCATGGTATTGAAGTTCCTGGGGTTTGTTAGTAAAACGATATTGATACGGAGAATACAATAATAAATACCTCAAAGATATATCTGAATGCGGGGTTAATTAAAAGAGCTTTCTTCATAGTGTTGATTATTAGATGTTTAAATATAGGGAAATATAATTAAGCATAAAAAACCCATAGATGAATTAGGAGATTAGATTATATACCCATTTCACCAGCGTATCCCCAAAAGGAAAGTAGACTTATTTTGATGGGGTGGGGTGTTGAATTGAGAGTTTTAGGCTGGATTTTTTGGGGTTTTACTTCAAATGGCTACTAGTTATTGCAAGATTTGTTGCCAATATGTTGCCAGAAGGTTAAATAAGAAACCGCAATACCTTGTTTATAAAGCTATTACGGTTTTAATTGGTGGTCCCACCTGGGCTCGAACCAGGGACCAACTGATTATGAGTCAGCTACTCTAACCAACTGAGCTATAGGACCTTTCTCGCTGTATATATTGCTTTCGATAGGATTTTACTTTTAATTTTATGACGGTCATTATAAAAATCTCAATCGGGGCAAAAACACACGCTTTAAAATTGTGGTTAACAATGCAAATATAAAAAGTGTTTTTGTAATATGTAGTAGGTTTACAATCTATTTTAAGCTATTTGCATTTGGCAGTTTTTTGGTTTCAATCTCGCATCCCTATCCTGCCTCATTCCTCTTTGAATATGAACAAACAATAGTTATTCTGAAAGCTACCCTAAAAACAGTAGCGGTTAAAAAGAAACCGACCATTTGACCTTACTCCATACATTTCTCATTCGGCTTTCTTCCCGAAATCGTCTCATAAAGTCTGAACACCACATGTCCACCATCGAGCGCAAGAATGAGTAAGAGGTTCATAAAAGCAAGAATAATTGAAATCAAAGCCGTACTCGACCAAAGGCCTTTCCAATTCTAAGTGTCGGGAAATAGGCTCCGAATCGCACCAAAACCTCCCACTTGAGAAGCTCCTTTTTTTTGTAAATACATCTTAATAATTGCTATTCTTTCTTTTATTTACTCAATAAAAAAGTTGGGATCATTCAGTAGCATCCTCAAACAAGCTTTCGCGGTAGGCATTCGGAGTATAGTTGGTTGTTTTTCTAAAATTTCTAAAAAAATTAGAGAGGTTGTTAAATCCACTTTCATAGCAAATACTTTTTACATCAAGGTCTGTTTCCGACAAAAGTTTGGTGGCATGATTGATTCGATATTGGTTTAAAAAAGTAGTAAAAGTCTTGTGGGTACTTTTCTTAAAGAATCGACAAAAAGATTGGGGCGTCATGAATACCTCAGAGGAAATATCCTCTAATGCAATAGGTTCCATAAAATGGTCGCGAATGTAGTTGAAGATAATTTTAAGTCTTTTGTTCTCAATCGGACTACTAATAAAAGCATAGCCTGCAGCATTGAGAATTTCCTTATCCTTGGCCAATGCCAGATCATGTAAAATCTTAATAAATGTTAAAAAACCATCTATTTGAGACTCGTATTTTAAACCTTCCATGCGAAGACCAATGTCCTCTTTAATAGGCCCACTAAAAATAATTCCCTTTTTCGAGAGTTCAAGAAGTTGATTAATCATTTTTAATTCAACAAAGTTATTAAATGCTCCCTCAAAAACGTCTGGTTTAAACTGAATCACAATCTCCTTTTGACCTTCATCAAAATCTTT
>JAFMCL010000028.1 GCA_017857815.1 Flavobacteriaceae bacterium
CCACTCGTGCTACTCGGGTTGAACCAGCCTGTTACGCTAAAATCGTTAGAAAGATTAACACCGTTCATTGAATCAACAACTATGTGGTCATCGGTACCATCGAAACTGTAAGCACCATCGATATTGTTGTTACGATCTGTAGTCAGGCTAGCCTCTGTAATCGTTGCATCGTTGTTATTGACACTTGCATCATCTGCATTCCCAGAAAAAGAATAATCTGCTTCTATAACACATGGCTCATCAACCTTTATATAAGAAGATAAATCTTTAGGTATAACATCACTACCTGGGACCCATGCTACTCCTCCATGTTCGTAAGCGCCTGCATCAGGTGCGGATCCAATAAAACCATCGGTTATGCCAGAAATTTCAATACCATAATCTATTGCTGAAGAGCCTGTTGCAAGAGTATAATCGTTTGAATTGGTATCTGTAAACCCTGGAGAACTAGTTTGCAAATTGTTTGATGCAGTATTATATCTATTCCAAGGTTTATCCGAAAGGTTGTTTCTCACAATTTGATTTATCAATGTAGTACCTCTACGTCCCCATGTCCACATGGCATGGTCGGATTTCCAAACCGTATTGTTATAAATCTCAAAATTTGTAGCGGTTAAGTTTGTTTGTATGGCATATTTAGTATCCCAAACTACATTATGATGTACTTTATAATTAGCTGAATTGTTATCTAAATATATTCCTGAGGCGGTGCCGTGTGCGTTGTTATTGTGTACCCAATTATAAGCTATTTCCGCTTTTTCATTTGCAGCTGTCAACCCATCTGAGTTGTAAGTATAAGTAACTCCCAAATCATCAGCCGCATTTCCGCAATTATACAAATGGTTATTTGTCATTGTTATTCCTGCTGCGTCTCTATGCACAATTATTGAACGAGCAGTATTATGTAGCGTGCTGTTAGTTATTATGTGATAAGAGCCTGATGCACTGATTGAGCCAGCATCCGTAACGGACCAATCAGTATCTTCAACAAGGCAATTTTCAACCTTATTGTTACTTCCTTGTATTGCAATACCATCCGTCCAAGAATGCGCTATATAACAGTCTTTTATTATGTTATGGCTACCAGACATAAATACGGGTTTACCTTCCCAATTGTCTGCCTCTAAATTACGATTCCAGCTATCGGTATAGGCATCGGACATAAAAGGTGCTGGGTACAAAACATTTGCATTTTCGAGAAGACAATAATTTGAATCTTCAAAAGTTACTGACCCCGCAATAAAATTCACTCCTTTTATATGAATGTATGATTTTCCGGTAGCATTAAACGCCCAGTAGCGCGTCCGTGCTTCCAAAACTACATTTGAAACATCTTTACCTCCCATATGATAGTACAGTAAATCGGCACTATCATCCCAGTACCATTCTTTTTGGGCATCCAAGGCATTGATGTGATTGTAAATGGCCAATTTTGTATTATCTCCCAGATAAGATGGTCGGTCATTAGTGCGCCATGGCCATGAGGTTTTGGCAATAATAAATCTTGTTGGATCTGGAGAATAACTACTATCTGTAACCCCTTCTCCAGAAGAAACCACGGTCACATCGGTTATAGTGGTAAATGAATTACCCGAGGAATTCTCTATGATTCCAGATTGATGAACCCAGCCCACTCCCGCATGAGCTCTAACAGTAGCTCCTACCCAATAGTCAGCAGAAAAAGAGACATTATCAAAAGAACCATTTCCAAAGTCTGAAGTGTTACCATCTATCCAATCAGAATAACCAAAATAATTACCTTGAAAATTTGGGTAACGGGCAATGTCTTGCTTATACCCATCTGCAAATACCTGATGCACCTTATCACTGACAGTTGCTTTGTATATGTCTCCACTATGCTGTGTCCAACCAGTAATAATATCATTTCCCGTTATGATAACTTCCTCATTATTATATGCCTCAAATGTAATTGGTGAACCACTAGATCCACTATTGGTCGGAACAACTTCTTCTCGATATACCCCAGCCATAATATAAATATTATCACCGGCTACAGCAAGTGAGGCTGCCTTCTGAATGGTTTTGAAAGGGGCTGTTAAAGTTCCTGCACTTGCATCGCTTCCTGAATTTGCTGACACATAATAGTCTGTGGCCATTACATGAGCCGAAAATAAAAAGCTGCTGAATAAAAATATGATTTTTTTCATGATAAAAAGTTTAAAGAGCTACTTTATAAAAAATGCCTATGCTTTTATGACATAGACATTTTCTCACACTATAATCTAACTCAAATTAATGTAAATTTGTTTTTCATCTTTTTAAGATTAAGCATTTAATCTCGAAATTTTTCAATTTATAGTTTAACTCCCTTGGCAAACCAGAGTTCAGTAGCATTGTCATCAGGACCTTGTCTAGAGATAGCATCTTGCAAATTATCTCCGTTTAAATCATAAGCGGCTTGTCTATACTTAACTCTTTGTGGAAATTTTGTTCCTAAAGGATGTGATAAACTGAATAATTCAGGTAAATTGGGAATGTCATCAGTAATTCCTGGAATGGCAAAATCTCTTGCAATTGCAAATCCTTGATAACCTACCATATAAGCTGCCAACCATGATTGTAAGCCTATTTGATTTAATTGATCCTCACTACTCCCTGATAATGTTGCCATCGGTGATGCCAAATACCCATTATCGCTAACGCTCCACTGATCAAAAGAAGCTTGTATCCCAGCTTGGAAACTAGCCTGTGCATTGCCTCCAAAACCTAATACGGCTGCTTCAGCTTTCATAAAGTTAATTTCGGCCAATGTCATGATATACCGATTTATCTCTTTGCCAATTTCAGTAAACCCTTCCGTAAGTATATCTTGTCTTGAAAATAATTCTTTATGCAAATGCGTCTTCATGCCATCAACAAATCGCATAGGCATACCTACATAATGTTCGCCAGGACTAATATCAATTTCTAGATTACTACCACTCATTGCTGTGGTGTAGCTTACACCAGCACGGTCTAATGAATTTGCTAGTAAGTAATCAACCATTGTTTTATTTGCTGGGTCTGCATAATTTCCAAAAATAACTGAACCGCCTGGAATAGGGTCTGCATATGCAGACAACCTCGGATCATTATTATCTTGGAGAGCATTTACGAAAATACTTGATAATGTTCTTCGCGATCCGGCATGGCGTGTATACCATCCTTCATTATCTGCAATACTTCTATCTACTGATAAATCTTTTACAATGCCCACCGTTTCTGTAGGTAATGGATTGCTTAACGCTTCTGTAATGGCTGCATCTGCAAAACTTTCCCCAGGAGCTCCTTTTGCTCTTAAAGCAATTCTTAATTTCAGCCCATTTGCATAAGCTTTCCATTTTTGAAGATCACCATTAAACATTAAGTCAAATTCTCCTAAATCATCATTCCCTTCTCCTGTAGCCGTATTATCTCCAATCGTAGTCATAGCCTCATCTAATAAGGCTATCATTCCTTTATAAATATCTTCTTGTGTATCAAATTTTGGTGTTAATACCCCTTCTTGTCCTACTTCAGAAAATGGAATTTCTCCCCATAAATCTGTGTAAATGGAAAAATAAGATGCTTTCATTATTTTCCCCACAGCTTCCATCTGCGCGTTTTCTAAATTTCCTCCTGATTTTACCTGACGTAGGAACCCGTCTATCGTTAAAAAGTATCCCGAAAATGTATCCCAATCATTTCCTGCTGCTCCCCATGCTCTTGTAATATTAAAAACCACATCTGGTTGCTCCCATGAATTTTTATATCCAAATGATCCGTAGCCACCATAGGCAGTACCTAACATTATATTCGTAAAAAGATAATTCCAACTGGCAGGCATATATAGATTCGTTTGTGTGCTAGGAAAAAAGAACTTTGCACTAACATCATCGCTTGTTAGCCTTTCATCGTCGTTTTTAAAATCTTCAAATTGACTCTCGCAACCTGTGAAACAAATTGCTACAATCAAAAGAATACTATAAATCTTAATTGTTTTTTTCATAATTATTTTTTTTTAGAATGACACATTTAAACTAATTCCAATTCTTTTGGCTGATGGCAGATTGTAATAAAAATACCCTTGACCTTCATTAGCAACAGATACTGAAGCTTCTGGATCTACGCCATCTGCTTCTTTAGAAAAGAAAAAAAGATTTCTGCCTACTAAAGAAATGGATGCCCTATCTAGAAAAGTGTTTTCTAGAGCTTTTGATGGGAACGCATATGCTAAAGACACTTGTCTTAATCTTACATTGGTCAAATCTTTCATGTGGGCAGCAGTAATTCCTTGCAGGCTTGACCAATAATTTTGTGCTGTAATTTCGGTAGTATTGGGTTGTCCAGATTCAGTAACTGCATCTAGTACAAAGCCTTCTCTACCCTCTAAAGTAACGTCTAGACTACCGTAAGTTACTGCAAGCTCCCTTTGGGTCCAATCATATGCTTCGCCTCCTACTCTAAAATCGACTAAAACATCTAAAGAAAGGTTTTTATATTTAAAAGTATTTGAAAACCCTCCAATAAAATCGGGCGTATAATTGCCCAATAACTTTTCTTCTGTCGTTGCAATAGGAAGGCCATTGGTGTTTACAACCAGTTGTCCTGAATCATTGTATGTAAAATCGCTTCCCCAAATATCGCCGTAGTTTCCTCCAACTTTTGTTTTTACTGAAAAGTTCTCTCTTGATGTAAACACAAACGAATCAGCTCCTTCGATAAACTCTTCTAAAACACTTTCATTTTTCGAAAAATTAACCGATGTGTCCCAAGAAAAATTGTCTGTTTGAACTGGTCTGCCCCCTACAAAAATCTCAATACCCTTATTACTAATCTCTCCTACATTGGTTCTCATAAATTGAAAACCCGTTGAAGCATCTACAGGGGCATTAATGATTTGATCAAAAGTTTTCCCGCTGTAATACGTTACATCTGTATACAATCGATCGTTAAAAAACTTTAACTCTAGACCAGCCTCTATAGACCTTGTTGTCTCTGGTTTCAAATTAGGGTCATCAAAAACATTGCTTTGAGATACGGAGACAAGGCCATTGTATCCTGTTGTAGGACTTAAATTAAAAAATATTTGATCGTTTTTACTACCTCCTGAGCCAACTTCTGCCCAGGATAATCTTAGCTTAGAAAATGACAATGCACTTTCTTCTTTAATCCCTAAGATGTCATTACCTAAAAAGGATAAGCTTACTGAGGGATAAAAGAACGAATAGTCTGAAGATGTCCCACTAAATGTATATAATTGAGAATCCCAATCATTTCTTCCCGTTATACTTAAATATATTTTCTCTTGATAATCTAAAGTACCTGAAAAATATAAAGAATATATAGACGACCTAAGTTCAGTATTTTCTTCAGCAAAATGTGTTGCTAGGTTTGAATATAGGGTTGAGGTTGGAATATTAAAGTTTTCTCCAGATTTTGTTAATAGTTTACTGTTATTGTACCTGTAGCTTCCTCCTGCATTAAAATTTAATCCCAAATTTTCACTTAGCTTATTATTATACATTAATAGAAAATCGGCATTAGTCTCCGTTAAATTTGTTCTTTCATCTCTCCTAGAACCATCATTTCGGAATGTCCCTCCAAAAGGCACTATCTGCTGAATGGATTGGGAAATTATATCTGTCCCAATTCTTGCAAAGACGCTAAATTTATCATTAAAAGTATAAGTGGCCTTTGCAAAAGCAGTAAACCTATTTCTTGAGTCTTCATTGGTTAACCTATTCTGTGTATAAAATGCATTAAGGTCGTTACTGTCTCTATATGGTTCAGTTACAACCGCACCTTCGCCAATAGCAGCATTTCTATAATCTTCTAATACGGCATTTCTTGACATTCTATAAAGCCCTACCATGGGGTTGAAATCTGACCACGACAATGTTGGTCTGGCCAGTCCATTTTGGTTAAAATAAGTTACCTTCGAGTCAATGTTCAACTTATTTGAAAGTTTAATTCCTGTTCTTAAGTTAAAGGTATTTTTGTTGAGCTCTGTATTCGGCGTAATACCTTCTCCATTAAAATTGGTGTACGAAAAGCGTACATTGGCATTTTCTCCACCTCCTTGAACAGCAATACTATTGATAACTTCTAAACCTGTCCTAAAGAAGTCTTTTATATTATTTGGTTGTGCCTGATATGTAGACTCAATACCTGAAGGATAAGTAAAACTACTGCCATCAAATTTAGCTCCCCAATTATCTCTTGCATCATTGGCAAATGACCCGGCAGAACCTATCCCATAATCGTTTTGAAATTGTGGAAGGGTGTTTTCTAAAATATCACTTACTACAGCATTTGCAGAGTAGGAAATCCCTAAGCCTTTCTTAAACTTACCCTTCTTTGTTGTAACCACAATAACACCATTAGCAGCTCTATTACCATATAAGGCAGCTGCATTTGGCCCCTTTAAAACGGAAATAGATTCAATATCATCAGGGTTAATGTCAGAAATACCAGAACCATAATCCCGTCTTTCAGTAGATACAGCAACTCCTCCGGTAGAAGCAGAACCAAAACCTGTATTGTCTATAGGGACACCGTCTACAACATAAAGAGGTTGATTATTGCCTCCTAGAGAAGCATTACCTCTAAGAACTACCTTAGAACTACCACCTATTCCAGAAGAAGCCGGTGTAATTTGTAAACCTGCAACTTTACCGGATAGTGATTTTACCAAGTTATCTTCTCTCGCCCCAGCAACATCATCCCCGCCAATCTTTTTGACAGAGTATCCTAAGGATTTTTTCTTACTCAGAACCCCAAGAGCTGTTACGACAACCTCATCCAATTTAGAGGCATCCTCCTCTAAAATAATTTCAATATTGGTTTGCTCTAAAACACCCACCTCCTTGGTCGTGTAACCAATGTAAGAAATAATCAAAATCGAATTTGGTTCTGATACTTCAATTGAAAAATTACCATCAAAATCGGACTGAGCACCATTTGTATTTCCTTTTTCTACAATACTTGCTCCTGGTAATGGAGTTCCTCCTTGATCTTTTACTATTCCGGTCACTGTTCTTGATTGAGCAAACGTTACAGCAGAACAAAATAGCCATACAATTGTTAATAATTTAAGGTTAAGTTTTTTCATAAAATTGATAATTTAAATTCGCCTAAACACCTCTATACTCCTGTATAGAAATTTATATTAATTACTTAATTTACCGAAAGTAAAGAAGGTCTGCTGCAAAATCTAATGCTAAATACTCAAAAACTAACACTTTTTTGATTGCCGTGGATTTTGACCATTTTCACCAATGTTATAGGTTTCAAATAAAAGGGGATTACTTTTAAATATAGACGTTAGAGTAGAAGGCATTGTCTTATAATACGAATTGCCTCATTCTAATGAAGTATAAAGCACGCTCAACTATATTCTGTTATTCTAAATAACTCCAAAACTTTTCACGTTTTTTGTACATGCTATGATTCTGTGTCCAATTATATAAAAAGTGTTTGATCATTGCCCGAGTTTTATTTTATAAGGAAATCCATTAAATTGTTTTGTCTCTTGACGAGAAACATCAATTCTTCTTGACCAACACTTAAAAGTGACTTCTTCCTTTTGTTGTTGAGTCTAAAAAAAACCAAAGCCTGCGCTTTCTGATGAATCATTAGGGTTAACATAAACGCATGGTAATCTTAATTACCTAAACCATCTAAAAATCTACCCTTTCTATTCCCAAGTAATTCAAGACCTTCTTAGCGTTAATGTGGTATTATCTTGTTTATTAGATTGATTAGTACAACAACGTAAGTGTAAATTGCTATGACCCGTAAATATGAGTTTTGAAGATTTTCATATATCTGATTTTTAATCAATGTTTAATAGCTTGAATCCAAATAATTTGAAATATTCTTCAAATAGGGAAACCATTACTTAACAATACCATTACAATAATCATGTATCAATTTCATTGGCACCCAAATTGAGCCGTCTTTGGACTGAGCAGGAGCCTGCTGAAATGTTGACATTAATTGGCTCCATTCCTTTATTCGTTCACTTGATGCCGCATATTTGCGATTTACCTCATTCATATCAATGTTCCCAGGAACAGTCAAAATCATAACGAGCACATTTGCAAAGCGGTAAATTTTAATGCTTTCAATTCCACTTACTTTGGCCGCATTAATAACTTCTGGCCAGACACCCTTTGCACTATGGTAATATTCATACTTTTTTATGGCTTCTTCATCGTCTTTCAGCTCAGTTAACATTACTATATCTCTTGTGCTGTTTGTTGTTATGGCTACCTCGCTCTTACCCATTTCAGGACTGCACGCTTTTACCAAAACCAAGGTTAATAAAAGTGTGAACAATAATTTCATTTGTTTCATTATATTCTTCTATTGATTACTATTAATGCTTTAACTACAACTATTAATTATCTCTTAAATATTATAAAAATGCATGGCGTTTAGCCCCATAATTTTTTCAGAAATATTATTAAATGCTCTATTAATATATTGATTTATAATATTGAATTGACGAGTATAACTAGATGCCAACAAGCAAACCGGCCAATCTGACCCATACATAATACGTTCGGAACCAAAACTGTCCGTGATGATATCAATAAATGGGAAGAAATGCTCCTCTTCCCATTTATATTCATTGGTCTCTGTTGTCATACCTGATAGCTTACAGAAGACATTATGGTGTTGAGCCAATTCTTGTATTTCTTTCTTCCATTTTATGGCAACCCCCTTTGATATATTTGGTTTTCCAATATGATCTAGAACAAATTTTTGGTTTGGAAATTTAGCTACCAATTCAATTGCTTCTAATAATTGATAAGGGCCGATAAGTATGTCATATGTCAATCCAAATTGGTTCAGCTTTGAAATACCATGTTGAAAACTCCGGTTAAGCATAAACCCATTTGGCTCTAATTGAACAATATGACGAACACCTTTGAATTTGGAGTTTTTTGAAAAAAAGGCGAGCCTACTTTCAACATTTTCAGCACTCAAATCAACCCAACCTACAATACCTTTTATAAATTCATTTTTAGCAGCCAAATCAAGCAAGAACTGCGTTTCTTTTTCAGATTGATCTGCCTGTACAGCAATGCAACCGTCAACATTATTGGTTTCAAGAATTGGCTTTAAATCCTTTGGAAGAAAATCTTTTCGAATTACCTGCATAGCGTCATCAATCCATTTATCTCTTACAGGATTAAACTTCCAAAAGTGTTGATGGCTATCTATAATCATTGATATGCTACACAAGTTTGTTTTGAAACTCCTAATCCTTCAATACCAAGTTCTATAACATCTCCAGATTTCAAATATCTAGGAGGCGTTAAACCAAGACCTACGCCAAAAGGTGTTCCGGTAGAAATAAGATCTCCAGGTAGTAAAGTCATAAATTGACTAATGTGACTCACTAGATGTTGCACATCAAAAATAAAATCTGATGTAGAACTATTTTGCATCATTTCGCCATTTAATTTTAACCAAAGGTTTAAGTTGTTAGGGGTTTTAATTTCATCTTTTGTTGCAATAAAGGGGCCAACAGGAGCAAAGGTATCACAACTTTTTCCTTTAACCCATTGCCCAGACCGTTCTAATTGAAATGCTCTTTCACTGACATCATTGTGCAAAACATATCCAGCCACATGGTCTAGTGCATTTTCCTCATCTAAATAAGATGCTATTTTACCAATAACTATTGCAAGTTCTACCTCCCAATCAGTTTTTAAGCTATCTTTTGGAATAATGATATTGTCATTGGGTCCAGTAATAGCAGAAGTTGCTTTAAAAAAAAGGATGGGTTCTTTAGGTATATCCATACCACTTTCTGCTGCATGTTGTGTATAGTTTAAACCTACACATACAATTTTTGATGGGCGTACCAATGGTGGTCCTAATCTTACTGATTTATCAATAACTGGACAGTCATCTTGATTGTCGTTTAACCAATTTTTCAAATGGTTTAAGCCATTGTCCCCGAAAAAGGCTTCGTTATAATCTAGACCAAAAGCAGACACATCTAATCTGGTGCCATTATTTAATTGAATCCCTGGCTTTTCCTGGTCTACTTCTCCAAATCTTATTAATTTCATATACTTGTTTATATCTATTTTTTTATTTGATGCAATTTCTTGAAAAGCATCATTAGCATTCTGTTGATTGGCAACATCACATTTATGTGTTTTGCCTTTTTCTTTCATGCCTGTGATCTCAGTGACTGTCTCATTGGCCATTTTCAAATTAAAGTCCAATATATGTACTTTCAGCCCCTTGCTTGGCAAAGGTCAAGGAAATAGCTTTCCCAATACCGCTGGCACCACCTGTTACAACCGCTGTTTTCCCTTTTAAACTAAATTTCATCTCTTGAATATAATTGGTTATTCAAATTAGAATGTCTCTTACGACGAAATCTCAACCTAGTTGAGTGACAAAGAAACAAAGGTGACATCTTTTAATCTTATACAATCTTTTCATTTTATAAGCCATTATTGTTTTCTAAATTCAGATAACTACACAAAATTTACCTATCATAATATGGATGCAGCTGAAGTTACTTTTTTGCTTAAAATAGCTTTGTTTTCCTTTTTTATAGCTCAAAATTATCAAATTTTAAAGCTAAATGGTTTTTTAAGAACAAAAAAAACTTATTTATAAAATTATTTTGTAATTTGTTTGAATGGAAAAATTAGTAGAAAAATGGATGCCATCGAAAGATTCTTCATTTATCGTTAAAGAATACTTGATACTTCCTAACTCAGCAATGTACATGCGTACTCATGATGAATATGAAATTACTGTTATTACTAGAGGGAGTGGTAAGCGATTCATTGGTAATACCATCGAAAATTTTATTGAAGGCGATATATTTATTTTAGGTCCTCATGTACCTCATTCTGTACAGATTGACGAAAATCAAGAGGGCCATGCTATTACCATTCATTTTTTGAAATCGGCGTTTGGAAGTGGTTTTTTTGACATCCCAGAGAATTCACATATAAAAGAATTCCTACATTATAGCCAATTAGGCTTAACTTTAAAGAGTAAAAATCAAGGTCTTGTTGAAAAAATAAAAAACCTTACAAATAAAAATGGCTATAGCAGAATGCTCTATTTTTTTGATTTGCTTAACGAAATAGCAAACAGAAAGGATAAAAAAGTGGTTTCAAGCAGAGGGTTTACTAAAATTTCTAATAACAAAGATTATGTTTCAGTAAATAAAACCTACGAATACATCATCAAAAGATTTGAAAATCAGTCCATATCCTTAATTGAAATTTCAGATCACTTAAATATGTCGCCATCAACTTTTTGCAGATTCTTTAAAAAGCATTTTAAAAAAACCTATACTAAATTTATCAATGAAGTAAGGATTGGGCATTCCTGCAAATTACTACAAGAAACTAATAAAAACATAGCCCAAGTTGCTTTTGCATCTGGATATAATCACCTAACTCATTTTAATAAACAATTTAAAAAAATCATGAAGTGCAGTCCAAGAGAATATAAAAGAGAATTGAACAGATAACTGAAGAAATCAAACTTTTAGGTTCAAAAACATCCTTATTTAGATTTAAAAAATTTTAATATAATCTTTATTTTTAATCTAAGACAAACCATCAAGAGTTATTTATCTGAAAATCTTATCTACCTCTTTAATCTTTTAATTTAGTTGAATAGATAAGCCATTTGTTAATAACCTATTAAGAATTACTATAATCAAATACCATTGACTTATATATCATCTAGGTTGTTTATTCCTCGTATAATATACTCCATAAAAAGAGCCTTCCAAGTTTTATTTTATATTAACATTTATCAAAATTTATTTGAATAAACTTTTTTATCAAAAAAAGTTTATTAATTAGTAGAACAATGGAAGCCATACTATACTGAATTTACTTCCCCGTAACCTTTAATGAAAGGTGCTGAAATAATAAACTTTTGCGTGAGTTTTTTAGTGTTTGTTACAATTACTTTTTTAAAATCAATAATTTTATAAATAAGCATATTCACCAAAATTATAATAATTCTAAAATGGTATGTCATCAAATATGCATAAAAAAAAACAGGTTATACCTCAATTCAATTCAAAACTTGTATCTATAAGCGATTTGAGAGCAAGGTGCAAAAGAAAGATACCCAAATTGGAGAGATGAGTATTTTTGATATAAAAGATAGCGTTATTGTTATCACCGGTGGATATGGCGTTTTGGGTTCTAATGTTGCCCAACATATAGTGGCATCAGGAGCAAAAGTTGCCATATTAGGAAGAGATGAAGAAAAGGCAAAGACCTTTGCAAAAAAAATATCTGACACCAATGCTATTGGTCTAAAAGCAAATGTTTTAGATGAGGAAAACTTATTTTCAGTAGAAGAAAATATTCTTAAAACTTGAGGCAGAATAGACGTGTTGATCAATGCAGCAGGCGGTAACATGCCTGGAGCAACAATTGCACCTAATGATTCTTTGTTCGATCTTTCTCTGGAAGATTTTAAAAAAGTGGCCGACCTAAATTTATTGGGTACGGTTCTACCTTCATTGGTTTTTGGTAAATTTATGGCTCAAATAGATAGTGGATCAATCATTAATGTGTCTTCCATGGCCGTTCCACAAGCTATAACACATGTAGTTGGCCATTGGACATCAAAGGCAGCGATGGAAAACTTCACCCGTTGGATGGCAGTAGACATGGCTTTAAAATTTGGAGATAATATCAGAGTAAATGCTATTGCCCCTGGTTTTTTATTACTAATCAAAATAAGCAATTATTGACTAATGTGAGGATGTTTCCTTAACCAATAGAGGCAATGTCATTATTCAAAACACACCAATGAAACGCTTTGGAAATTTACAAGAGTTAAACGGAAGCTAAAATCTCAGCTCAAAAGGAAACGGAATAAATAAGTGGTGGTGCAGTATGATTTTATACCTTAGTCTTTTGATGGGTATATTTTGCGAGTTTAACTTACAGGAATATTGTATGAGCATAACATAACTTTCGAATTATTCCATAATTAGGTATAGATTATAAAAACTCGTTTAGGGTTTTCAAAAATCGGATTTAGAAGATGATTAATGTTTTATAATACCAAAAAGCACTAATTCTGTTTAATTGGAATATCAGACTAAAAAAATGCAAAAATGTTGTACCTACATATTGTACCCAAATAAAAAACCGCTATATATTTATAGCGGTTTTTTTGATTGTGCGGGTGAAGGGACTCGAACCCCCAAGCCGTGAAGCACTAGATCCTAAGTCTAGCGTGTCTACCAATTTCACCACACCCGCATTAAAATCGAGCACAAATATAATCAAGTTTTTCATAAATAAATTTTAAGACAAAAGAAAAAGCATTAATGTTTTGTAATTTTATGCTTCTCTAAAAAATCATATGAAAAAACACATTCAAGAAAACCAAGATAAGTACCTCAAACAGTTGATTGAATTGTTGAAAATCCCTTCTATAAGTGCAGACCCCCGCTACACAGCTGATGTTAGAAAAGCTGCCATTTGGGTCGGTGATGCCTTAAAAGAAGCGGGCTGTGATAATATTGAAATCATCGCCACACTCGGTCATCCTATTGTTTATGCTGAGAAAATTTTAAATGCCGATTTTCCAACTGTTTTGGTTTATGGACATTATGACGTTCAACCCCCAGACCCGATTGAATTATGGGACAGCCCCCCTTTTGAACCAATTATTAAAAAAACACCGATACATCCTGAGGGAGCAATTTTTGCAAGAGGCGCGTGTGACGACAAAGGTCAGATGTTTATGCACATTAAGGCCATTGAACTCTTACTTGAAAATAATAAATTGGATTGTAACGTCAAGTTTATGATCGAAGGTGAGGAAGAAGTAGGGAGTTATAATTTGGAGAATTTTATTAAAGAAAATAAAGAGAAACTAAAATCAGATATCATCTTAATCTCTGATACTGGGATTGGAAATGTTGAAAAGCCGGCAATAACCACTGGACTAAGAGGTCTAAGCTATATGGAGGTTATGGTTCAAGGACCTAGTCGAGATTTGCACTCAGGTCTATATGGAGGTACTGTCGCAAATCCGATAAACATATTGAGCAAAATGATTGCTTCTCTTCACGATGAAAAAAACAGGGTTGTCATCCCGGGGTTTTATGATACGGTTGAAGAAATTTCACCGTCTGATAGAAAAGAAATGAATACTTTTAATTCTGATGATGAGGAATTCAAGGCGTCTATTGGAATTGATGCTACCTATGGCGAAGAAGGCTACACTACGCACGAAAGAAAATCCATTCGACCAACATTGGATGTAAATGGAATTTGGGGTGGCTATACTGGAGAGGGAGCAAAAACAGTAATTCCAAGCAAGGCTTTTGCTAAAATATCAATGCGACTGGTGCCCAATCAAAAATGGGAGGAAATCAGCAAGCTTTTTGAAAGTCATTTTAAAAACATTGCCCCTAAAGGAGTGAAAGTGACCGTCGAAAGGCATCATGGGGGTCAAGCCTATGTTACCCCTACAGACACTGATGGGTATCGCGCAGCTGAAAAAGCTTATAAAGAAGCTTTTGGAATCGCACCTCATCCAAAAAGAGATGGGGGAAGCATCCCAATAGTACCGATGTTTGAAGAAGTTTTAGGGTGTAAAACAATACTAATGGGTTTTGGATTAGATAGCGACGCCATCCATTCGCCTAACGAACATTATGGCATCTATAATTTCCTGAAAGGAATCGAGACGATTCCTTTATTCTATAAACATTATGCAGCATTGAGTAAAAAGAATTAGGCTTTAAGCATAAAGAGATCAGAAGCGATCCCGTCAGACAAAAATTTTGCTTTTTTAGTGATTTTGAGTAAATCCCCATCCCAATACAATTCATTGGTTATCAGATATTTATTTGCTTGTTTTTCTAAGTAATCTGAAAAATGAGTCCCGAAGACATCCGTCACTTTTTCTTTGGAAATTCCCCAAATCGTTCTAAGACCCGTCATTACATATTCATTGTAAAGATCAACCTGACTCAATAACTCGGTTTCATTGTTTAATTTACCTTCCTTAATGGATTTTAAATAAAGACTATTGTTGGAAACATTCCAGCTTCTTTTTTTATTTCCATCAAAGGAATGTGCTGCGGGGCCAATACCTAAGTAGGGTTTGCCATTCCAATAATTAGAATTATTCACCGAATGAAACCCAGGTTTTCCAAAGTTTGAAAACTCATAATTCTCATACCCTTTTTCCTCTAATTTTTTTAACAATAAATCATATTGATCTTTAACCAATTCTTCATCGAGTAAGTCCAAAGTATTCTTTTCTATTTGATGAGCGAGTACCGTTTTAGGCTCAACAGTCAATGCATAAGTAGAAATATGTGGCGGATTAAAAGACAAGGCTTTTAGAATATTATCTTCCCAGGAAGCCAAAGAACTGTAGGGGATTCCGTAAATCAAATCTACAGAAAAATTATCAAATAATTCAGAAATCCATCTGATCGACTGAAGCGCCTGATTCAAATTGTGTGCACGGTTCATCATCTTTAACTCCTTATCATGAAAAGACTGAATTCCGAGGCTCACGCGATTGATTCCAGCCGTTCTTAAACCTTCTAGATACTCCTTAGAAACATCATCTGGGTTAACCTCTAGAGTTGTTTCAACAGAAGCTGCTAACTGATAATGACTCGAGATAAATTTGATAATTTCCTCAACTACTTTTGGCTTAATAAGAGAGGGAGAACCTCCGCCAAAGTAGATACTTTCTATGGAATCTGTAAGCTCATTTTTTCTGAGTTTTAATTCAACCTTAATCGAGTGTAAAATTTCATTCTGATTTTTAGGGTTGGTTGAAAAATAAAAATTACAGTAATGACAAGCTTGCTTGCAAAATGGAAAATGAATATAAAGTCCTGCCATTATATGAGTAAATACTTTTGATTTATGGGATTGCTCAGGATTGAATTTTCTTTTGATTTTGGCTTACAAATGACTCCCAGCCACTGTACTTTTCGATCTTCTCAGGCCTTCCCTGATTGTAAAAGTGACATACAGCTGCTGCAAGTCCATCAGTGGCATCAAGATTTTTGGGAAGGGTCTTTATTTTCAGGAGATTCTGTAGCATTTTAGCAACTTGTTCCTTACTCGCATTTCCATTTCCCGTGATGGCCATTTTTATTTTCTTGGGAGAGTACTCCGTAATAGAAACCTCACGCGAAAGACCAGCTGCCATTGCAACTCCTTGTGCTCGGCCTAATTTCAACATGGACTGAACATTCTTTCCGAAGAAAGGGGCTTCAATTGCAATTTCATCAGGATGAAATTCATCAATTAAGGCAATGGTTCTATTAAAAATATGTTTTAGTTTAAGGTAGTGATCGTCAAACTTTTTAAGTTGTAGCTCGTTAAGCTGGATTAACTCCATTTTCTGACCAATCACTTTAATTAATCCAAAACCCATTATGGTAGTTCCAGGATCTATTCCTAATATGATTTTTTCAGGTTGAATCATTTACTCGGCTGAGCTAAGATCTGAATGGGCAAACTTAGTTGAGATTCCACATAAACTCCTACATTAGTTTTTGTTGCAGGCAGCGCTTTGGGCAAGCTTCCTATTGCCTCCTCTAGAATGGACTTTAGCTCTGGGATCGCTTTCTTTACAGAAGATGAAATCTGAGCTTCAACCAAACTAACCACCCCTTCTTGATCGATCTTTAAAACAAGATTAACCTCCTCATCGAGAGGAACACTAGAAATAGGGCTCGACATTGCAATTTGATCCATAATTATATTGGACAAAATCTCTTGCAGACATTCGAGTTGCTCATTTTTATCGAGTGTTTCGCATTCAGGAAAAGTCGGAGGCTGATCATTTGAGGACCAGCTAGAAGCTTTTTTTATTTCAACACTTGTCAGCCCCGAAGGACCAAAAAAATCGCAGGAAACTACGTGTGAAAATACTACGATTAGGGCAATTAAGTTGAAATGATTATATTTCATTTAGGTGGTTTTTTAATCTATTATCTAAATTTACAAACTTTTAAAAGAATTTAGCATATTGCCTTCTATTTGTTATTAATAATTAACCTCAAATCTTTAAAAAAATTAAAATGGATTTATTTTTAATTATTCTAAGCTTTATTTTCCTAATCCTCGGAATTGTAGGGAGCTTTCTTCCCATTCTACCGGGGCCTCTTACCGGCTGGATTGGATTTTTATTAGTTTATCAAGTCTCCTACATACCTTCCGACAACTCGTTTTTATGGACAACATTATTCATCGCAATTGGAGTCTTTTTAATTGACTACCTCGTTCCGATTATTGGGACAAAAAAATTTGGTGGAACACGGAGCGGTGTTATTGGATCTACCATCGGCCTCGTGTTTGGGCTGATAACCCTTGGCCCCTTAGGCATCATTATAGGGTCATTCGGAGGTGCTTTTTTAGGAGAATTAATCAATAATCCAATACGCAAAAAAGCAGCGCTAAAAGCTGCAATTGGATCACTTATTGGATTTATCAGTGGATTTTTGTTAAAACTCGTCACTGCGATAATCTTCTTTTTTTACTATCTCAAAATACTTTGGGCAAACGTTAACTAGTGTTTATATTTTACGCGTGAAACCTCCCCATTTAAAAAAATTCAATCAAACCACAACACTATATTTATTTAATGAAATTTTAATGCTGGTTTCAGAAAGCAAAGTGCTTACAATGCCCGCTGTTTACTTTTAAAGGGAAGGGAATTCACGTCATAAAATTATTTTTTTAGTTTTCAAATAATAAGGCTCTTTAGCCTCGGATATCTCACCAATAACATTCAATGAAACCTTCGTGGGATTATAGGTTAACCAACCGGTTTTCCTAGATCCAAAATTATTTATTCTCACATAGGATTGTGCTTCCGTGGTGTCAAGTTCATTGTCGAAGGCCAAACGAAATTCATAGAAGTAGCTTGAAAGTTTTTGAACCCGATAGAGGTGTCTAATTAAAAAGCTCCTTGATTCATTTTTTAATGTACTATTTAAATCATGTATTCCAAGCAAAAACAAATCGTTAATGGCCAAAGTGGTTACAAATTCAGAATCTTCCTCAGGTATTGCATAAATAGGCTGTTTTAATCTTTCTCTTTTGACTGCTTCCCAAAAACTAACAACATCTTCAGTGTATTCTTTTTTTGAGTTCTTGTAAATAATTACATGATGATTTTTTCTAAGGTTGACATGTTGATTTACGTTTTCGCTTAACTGGACAGCAGCGTTAAAAGTTTCCCTTAGCCTCACCTTTTTTACAGGAACAGGATCTCCATTTGCATTAGGTAAGAAGACCTTAGGCTCCATCCTTCCGTCTCTCCTAATATTAAAAAAAACATTTTTAGAAATAAAATTAGTAGACTCAGATATGCCAGCGTCACCGAGGGTCTTCAGCACCGCTAACTTAACTCTAGAATCTACAATTTTATCTATTTGACTCAAAGTGTTAATCGCAGCTAAAGACTTTCTCATGTGGTATGCTGTTTCCAAATTGGGAGGTGTTCGCTTACCAAACACTGAGTCCTTGTGTAAAGATCCTCTCACTGCAATACTAGAATTTTCGATCACCTTTCCTCCTCTTTTTGTGAAAACTTTTCTCTTGGAAATTAGTCTAGAAGATTTTTTATGAGAAACTAAAATTGAATTTATAAAATACTCGACCTCATCCCTAAAATCACTGCGCGGAGTAGGGAACGGAGTTTTAACTTTTTGAGGTTCATACTTATTTATTCCAGAAAGCGCTTTCAAATAGTTCAAATCTCTAATGGCCGTGATATAGGAGTTAAGTGCATGATATCGGTGATCAATATATTTATATTTTTTTATGCTTGAATCGAGTAATTTATTTAACCTTAGCATTTCTATCATTCGCTCTGTAGTATAACCTGATGTTATTGAAACCCTTACACAAACCTTTGACAAAAAGCAAGCAACTTCACGACTGAGAAAGTTAGAATCGTTCATTTGGTTTTCAACATGATTCCTATGGTAATAACGCTTTGTGAATTTTCTAAATTTTTTGGTGTTAGAAGGATAATCTTTTGTGTTTGAAAACAACTCCGAAGCCCTCCTTACCACCGTGTCCCACTCCTGGGGTAAATGAGTGTTAAAATATTCAAAGGGAGTATTTTCTCCAACCTTTAAATAGGTCTTATACAAACAAAGGGTTTTATTGTAGTTGCTATCATTTAATGATTTGCTCCATGGATGAATATAAATAATTTGGGTTTTTTCGGTAAAGAGAATATCTAGAGGAATAGACGCTCCTGAATATGGACAGATTCCCTTACACTCTTCCCACAATTCAAGTTTAAGGATATTCATGGGGGTAAGGTTTTCTGAAAGAGCACCTATTTTTTGAATAATTCTTCTTCTGTTACCTGCTAACCTATTTTGATCTAAACGATACATGTACCGTTGAAATTTATTTGTCTTTAAATTGGTGTTTAACTCTACCTTAATTTCATCAATAGAGCCGTGTTTTTCAACTATTGAATTAATTAATTTTCTAGTTTGAAAGAGGGAGTTTATCAGTAGTGGATTTTTGAAATCATTAATCTCTTTGTCTTCATGAGCCCCTAAAGGGAATTTCTTTTTAACAGAAAAATCAATTATCTGAGCATATTGTCCATATAGTTTTGTTATTTGAAAATCAGTAAATTGCATTTCATCAAGTAAAAACTCCTGAAGCTTCGGCATAAAACCTCCTGATACATTTTCTTTGTAAATTTCAATTACTTTATTTATAATGTATTGAATATCACTTTCTGCAATATTGTCCCAAAAAGCAGAAAGGCTATTTTTCACCCCAGCCAAAACAACAGAAAGATCATACTTTATTCCTCGCTTAAGAAAAAACAAAATATTTTTAGCAGCCTTTTCACTAATTGGAGCATATCGTTTATCAATAGCTATTGAGGAAAATTTTTTAGAGGCAACATCATTTAGCCCCCATTTAAGTTGAGCCTGAAGCTGAAGCTTGTCTTTGTCATTATAAAAATATAAAGCATGCCAAATATCTTGCTTAATCTTGGGATCAAATTCAAACCAATCCAATCCAAAAAGATCATTAGATGACAGGGTGGCATTTATATAAGATCCTATTATAACTTCTTTGTCTTTCTTATTTGAATTCGAGCTACTCAAATTTAACATTTGTCGAACTTGACCGAAATTGAATTTTCTGTGGGTATTGAAAAAGAAAAAAATCCTTTCTCTATCCTCATCAGAAAGCGACTTTCCGTCGATTTGAATAGTATTTATCCATTTGTATGCCAAGACACTTTGATAAGTTAAACTCGAAACACAGCACTTACTTTTTTTGGGTTCAAACAAACATTTACCAACTCTGAATTTCTGAGATTTTAATGGTTTTTGATAGAAAACAGCTCCTTGTATTTCAGAAAAATCATTTTCCTTGCCGATCAATTGCTCTCTTAACTCACCTTTCAACTCAGAATAAAATTTTTCTTGATGGTTCCATATTGCATGAGCCTCTTCTCTATACATTTGTCGTGAAACAAAACGATTCCTAACCCTTTCGTCGAATGCAGTGTAAGATTTATTCATCTTTGGTAAAAGTGTATACAAGTGAGCACCAAGTGTACTATCTTTCAAATTCGAACTTATGTCATTTATTCCTGGTCTGTTGAAAGCAGGAATCCCATTGTAAATTGCATTGTCACGCATTGAAGTGTTTCTTTTTCCAAACGGAAAACCCCTTCTAAGCGACATATGATAATAAATCCTGCCTAATTCATGTAATGTTAATTGTTCATGAGTAGCTCGCGATCTTAACTCATAGGGATTCATACTAATCCATTGGTCAAAAATTTCACTTTTAAAGGATTTTTTTGATTTGAAAGCTTCTAATTCCTCCCGTTTCATAGGGCACATTCCATGAGGAATTAAGATTTTTAGAAGAAAAATCTTACGCATCCTTTTTCGAGAATACCTAAGCCGTTTTACCCGGTTGGCTGTCCTTTGAGTTTTTTTAGAAACCTCTCTTGATCCACTACCAAAATTGTCCGAGCCATGAGGAAAAACACGAGTCCCCATCGCTTTTATTTTTTTCGTTTTCCCATCAATCAAAGTCCATCCGATGGTGTTTACGTCAATTGAAAGTCCTAGTAGATTTGGCATTATATTATTTTTATTATATCTTTATATCTCAATCTTATCACAATAAGGCTATATGCCGTAGATGAAATCTTTAATCCCGCTTCGGTGGGATTTTTTTTTAAACTTCAATATGTATGACGATTAAATCTATCTTCATAACAATTGTGAAAATCTAAAAGCAAATCATACAATTCCCAAAGCATGTGTTTAGAATCGCTTTGAATGCTTTTAAGTTGGTTGATTTTACTGTAGGCGTACTCCAATGAAAAAGACTTTAATTCCTCTGAGGAACACTCCTTCTTATTTAGGAGCTTCATTTCGAAAGCATTTTTTACAGCGAAATAAGAATTTGAGGCCCCTAATTTTTTGAAAAGAGTTGTGCAATTAGTTTCATAACTTTCTTTATTAATTTTTAGAAGATCTTGAATTTCTTTACAACTTAAATTAAATGTTAGAGACTTTAAGATTGAGAGTTCCTGAAACGTTAATAATTCAGACTTTTTTGTAGTTGACAACATATTTTATATTAAAATCTAGTTGGTTATTCACAACATCAAGTTTTTAAAACAGAGAAAGATTTTCAACTATTTCAAAACTGATTTTATCAAATTTCAATCATTTTAAAGCGCAAAACTACCCTATTGTAATAGTCGGTCTCATTTGTGTTATTAGAACTTCAATCAATGTCATAATTGGTGATTTCAAGGAATTACGAATAGAGGGAAAATTCTTACAAAACAAAAACTACCATCAAATAATGAGCTAAGCGACAATTTTTCTTAATTTTGCATTGATCATGAAATTATTTTTAATTACCTTTTTTCTTCTTGGACTCGCCTTTGCTGGAATTGCAATCAAAATATGGGCTAAAAAAGGAGGGGAATTCTCTGGGACTTGCGCAAGTCAAAATCCTTTTTTGAACAAAGAAAATGAACCCTGTGGGTTCTGCGGAAAACTCCCTAGCGAACAAGATTGCGAAAAGCCCAATCCACAACACAATTAACAAAATCACTTGGTTCATCTCATAATGAAAAATTTAAAGTCTGCTATTCTAAGAGCGCAAAAGCATGAGCAGAAGGCATTCAATGAGATTTTTGACTTTCATTGGGACTATCTCTATGGTTTTTTACTAAAAAGAACAAACAACGAAGATCTTGCCGAAGAAATTTCAATTCGAGCTTTCGCCCGAGCTTTTGACAGGATTGAAACGTTTGACTTTAAGTATGAATTCAAAACTTGGCTTTTAACCATTTCCAAAAACATTCACAATGATTTACTCAGAGAAGAAAATAAAATATCGGCTATTAAAACATTTTCCTATGATAATGCTTTTGAATTGGCTGATATTAAAACTACCCCTTCGCCCGAAGAGATATTAATTACGAGTCAGAATTTAGCAGCACTCTTAAATACCATAAAATCTTTAAAAGATGATTATAGAAAAATCTTACAACTTCGATTTTTTGATGATCTTTCCTACAAGGATATTAGTGTTAAATTAAACCAACCCATTAATACCATTAAAGTTAAAATCCTTAGGGCCAAAAATCTGCTCAGTCAAAAAATAAAAAATGAGCGCTCTTAAGTTTTCAAAACTAGGCCCTGGTTTGCTTTTTGCAGGTGCTGCAATCGGAGTTTCGCATCTTGTGCAATCTACCAGAGCTGGCGCAGATTTTGGATGGGGTTTGCTTTGGGCACTTTTATTGGTAAATCTTTTTAAATATCCATTTTTTCAATTTGGACCAAGATATGCCATCGCAACTGGAGAAAGCCTTTTGGATGGCTACCTCAGACTGGGCAAAATCTACCTTTGGATTTATGCTTTTTTGAATTTGGCCACCATGTTTACCATTCAAACTGCAGTGACAATTGTAACTGCTGGTCTGGCCTCTCAATTGTTTGGTATTTCCTCTGATATGGTGCAATGGAGTATTGCGATTACGTTTATTTGCTATGCAATTCTGCTGATTGGACGCTACAAGCTTTTAGATAAAGTAATAAAAGGAATCATACTTCTTTTAACCCTAAGCAGTGTACTCGCATTGCTTATCGCTGCAATTAAACACGAAGGAAACATGAGTTTTACTCAAGTTTTACCTGAGGCCTCAGGATTTTTATTTATTATCGCTTTTATGGGGTGGATGCCTGCACCCATGGATATTTCGATATGGCATTCTATTTGGGTATTAGAAAAGAAAAATAGTCTAAAAGAAAAGTTATTAATCAAAGAAAGTCTTTTCGATTTTAACGTTGGCTACCTCACAACCTTTTTGCTTGGTTTCTGTTTTATTGGTTTAGGCGCTTTGGTCATGTTCAATTCTGATCTTCAATTTTCAAATAAAGGAAATGAATTTGCGGGACAATTGATTCAACTCTATGTTTCAAACTTGGGGGATTCAGCCTATCTATTCATTGCTATTGCGGCTTTCACGACCATGTTTAGCACGACTATTACTACTTTAGATGCCTCCCCAAGAGCAATGTCTCGCACTTTACAACTCCTTTTTAATAAAAAAAATAAAGATTTTTACATCTTATGGATTTCCATTTTGGCGGTTGGAACCTCATTGATCTTTCTTTTTTTACTTTCAGAGATGGGACTACTAATTCAAATCGCAACGGTGCTTTCTTTTGTTACCGCACCGTTTTATGCATTTCTTAATTTCCGACTTGTTACCAGCAAGCACATGCCCAAAGAGGCACATCCAAATAAGAGTTTGAAAATATTAAGTGTATTGGGCATCTTATTTTTATGTGGATTTACTCTTGCATATCTTTTGAGTCTGTAACTGAAGTTTGTATCTTTGAAAAAAAGTTATTGGAAACCTTAGAAAAGAAAAATAGCGGACTTGGAAAACCAAAATGGATAAGAGTAAAACTCCCAACGGGTAAGAAGTACACTGAACTCAGAGGCCTCGTTGAGAAGTATAAGCTCAACACCATCTGCACTTCGGGAAGCTGCCCTAACATGGGGGAATGCTGGGCTGAAGGAACTGCTACTTTTATGATTTTAGGGAATATCTGTACGCGTTCTTGTGGGTTTTGCGGGGTTAAAACCGGAAGACCGGGGAACGTTGATTGGGAAGAACCCGAAAAAGTTGCTCGATCTATAAAGCTAATGAACATTAAGCATGCCGTGATCACTTCTGTTGATCGGGATGATTTAAAAGACATGGGATCTATCATCTGGAATGAAACCATCAAAGCAATTAGACGCCTCAATCCGAAAACCACTCTAGAAACCTTAATCCCTGATTTTCAGGGAAATAAAACCAATATTGACAGAATCGTAGCTGCGGCTCCTGAAGTAGTTTCTCACAATGTTGAAACAGTCAGAAGACTGACCCGAGAAGTTAGAATTCAAGCCAAATACGACCAAAGCCTAGAGGTATTAAGCTATCTCAAACAACAAGGTGTCAACCGAACAAAATCGGGAATTATGTTGGGTCTGGGCGAAACTCAAGAAGAAGTTTTTGAAACGCTTCACGACCTTCGAAAATCTGATGTTGATGTTGTGACAATTGGTCAATACTTACAGCCGTCAAAAAAGCATTTGCCGGTGAAATCTTTCATAACGCCTGATACTTTTAAAATTTACGAAACTGTCGGAAAAGATCTTGGCTTTCGCCATGTAGAGAGTGGACCTCTAGTTCGTTCTTCCTACAAGGCGCACAAACACATTCACTAACTCGATTTTATTGCGCTTTCAATTACAGTATTGAATTCTTTTTCCTCTTTTTTGTTGGAAAAAGTCAAAGATATTTCTAAATAGAAAAGTTGATCAGTGTCTAATTTAGGTGCAAGTCTTCCAAAATCTTTTTCTGTGGTTAGGATACGCTTCCCTGCGGCTTTTTCTGAAATCGTATTACAATCAGCTGATGAGAAATTGTGGTGATCATTAAATCTCATGTGCTCAAAAGAATGTCCACTTTTATTTAAATAATTTAATAAATGAGAAGGATCTGCAATTCCTGTAACCAAAACAAAAACTTCCTTAATAAGACTTTTTAGAGGTATCGAAGCTCCGGCCCCTATGAGGTTTTCAGCATAAGAAATGGAAGCGAAAAATACTGGTAAATTTTTATTTAATTTAATATTTCTTAAGAAACGAAGCTTATCATTTTGGGTTAAATCCGGTGGAGTACGAGTGATCAGGATAAGATCCGCTCGATTGACTCCATTTCTAGTCTCCCTCAATGATCCCACAGGAAAAAGAAAATCTTTAAAAAAAGGTTTTTCATAGGAAGTAGTCAAGATCATGAAGTCAGCTTTCACCCAACGGTGTTGTAAAACATCATCCAAAAGAATAACTTCACTCTTTTGGGGCAATTGTTCCAAAGCCTCAAGTCCTATGCGTCTTTTTTCAGAAACACTTACAATGATTTCAGGATGTTTTTTATAAAACTGAAAAGGTTCATCCCCTATGTTTTCAGCGGTCGAATTTGAGGTCGCCAAAACGAATCCCTTGGAACTCCTTCCATAACCCCTACTCAAAGTGGCTGTCTTATATTTACGTTTTAAAGTGTTAATTAAATAATCAATCACAACGGATTTTCCTGTTCCGCCCATTGACAAATTCCCGACACCAACAGTAGGAGTTTTGTATTGCTTACGCTCAAGGAATCCTGAAGCAAACAGCATATTCCTGATTGTCATAATCAATCCATATACAAGCGCAAAAGGCGCGAGAAGAAAACGAAGGTATTTCATGCCCTGAAAGATAATATTATATTTGCAATCAACGATACATCATATGAAGATCAAAGAAGTAATAAACGTACTAGAAGAATGGGCACCTTTAGCCTATGCAGAAGATTTTGATAACGTTGGACTATTGGTGGGTGACTCCCAAGAAGAATGTAGCGGAGTCTTGGTAACATTGGATACTCTGGAAGCGGTAGTGGACGAAGCAATTGAAAAGAAAATGAATCTTATTGTAAGCTTTCACCCAATAATTTTTTCAGGTTTAAAAAAATTAAATCCAAAAACTTATGTCGAAAGAACTATCATTAAAGCAATAAAAAATGATATTTCAATATATTCAATACACACTGCATTAGACAATCACAAACGAGGAGTGAGTAATCAGCTGGCCAAGCGACTGGGGCTTATCAATAACCAAATACTGATCACAAAAAAAGACACCTTAGAGAAGCTCACCACTTATGTTCCAGAGGAAAACGCCACTGAGCTTCTTGAAAAGCTCTATGAAGCCGGAGCAGGAGCCATTGGGAATTATGATCACAGCAGTTTCAAGACTGAGGGTCAGGGAAGTTTTAGAGGGAATAAAAGCTCAAAACCAAACAGAGGAGAAATATTAAAGGACAATAAGGTTAAAGAAGTACAATTAAATCTCATTTTTCAAAAACATTTACATCAAAAAGTACTTCAGGCACTTTATAAAAATCACCCCTATGAGGAAGTCGCTTTTGAAGTTAATTCGTTAGAAAACAAAAATCAAGACATTGGGATGGGCACCCTAGGAACGCTTGAAAATCCCATGGAGGAAAATAGCTTTCTGGAACTCTTAAAAGAAAAACTAGGAATTTCAATGCTCCGACATAGTGATTTTTTAAATAAAAAAATATCTAAAGTTGCTGTTTTAGGAGGTTCGGGTAGTTTTGCAATAAATGAAGCCCGACTTCAAAAAGCGGATGCCTTTGTTACTGCTGACCTTAAATATCATGATTTTTTTAGATCTGAAAAACAACTACTTTTAGTAGATGTTGGCCATTATGAAAGTGAGCAGTTCACAAAAAACCTGATAGTTGATTATCTTAATGAAAAATTGCCTAATTTTGCAGTCGATTTATCTTTAACTAAATCAAACCCTGTAAACTATAAATAAAATGGCTAAAAAGACTGAGGTAACAGTAGAAGAAAAACTTAGAGCCCTTTACGATTTACAATTGATTGACTCTCGAGTAGACGAAATTAGAAATATTCGTGGAGAGTTACCTCTAGAAGTCGAAGACCTAGAGAACGAAATTGCTGGATTGCAAAAAAAAATGGACGATTTCCAACAAGAGCTAAACGATTTCGAATTTCAAACCAAAGAGCAAAAAAATAGAATTGAAGTTGCAAAAGAGGAATTCAAGAAGTATGAAGAAAACCTCAAAAATGTTCGAAACAATCGAGAATACAATTCTATTGTAAAAGAACAAGAATTTCAAGAATTAGAAATTCAACTTGCTGAAAAGAAAATAAAAGAATTTATTACAAAACGTGAGCTTAAGACTGAAACAATTGATTTGTTGGCTGTCAAGCTTAAGGAACGGAACAAGCACCTTGATGCCAAGAAAAGTGAACTTGATGAAATCTTAAAGGAAACTGAGAAAGAAGAGGGGATTCTTGCAAAAAAATCAGCTGAATTTGAAACTAAAATAGAAGCGCAACTTTTTGCAGCCTATAAGAAAATTCGAGGGAATGTCAAAAATGGAATGGCAATTGTTCCGATCGAAAGAGGAGCTTCTGGAGGGTCTTATTTTACAATTCCACCACAGATTCAAATGGAAATTGCTTCCAGACAAAAAATAATCACTGACGAGCATAGCGGAAGAATACTTGTAGACGCTGAACTTGCACAAGAAGAAAAAGAAAAGATAAGTGCTCTCTTCTCTAAAAAATAAATAAACTTCTTTTTAATACTAAAAAGCCTCGACAATGTTGAGGCTTTTTTTTGTTCTAATTCTAAATTATTATATTTAGTGACAGCGATTAAAATAACTTTTTTTATGACAATTTAGATGATTTGTATTAAAGCTGATATTCCTAAAGAAATCTGTGCAATAGATGACGAATTAAAAGCAATTTATCATAGTGAGGATTCTATTTGTATTTGGTTATTTAAAACCCAAAAGGAGAGAAATAGTTTCATGAAGGCTACTAGTGGTATGCTGAAAACACAACGGGAGGAACATTACATTAAATTTCATGGAGAAAACAGAGCTGAAAAGTGAAGTTAAATTGGCAGAAGAATTAAAACCTTTTTCTCAATAGGATCCCATTCCAGCGCCAATGGCTAACCCTAAGCTGATCCAAAGACCTAAGTCACCCGTTGCGATCCCGATTAGTGCACCAATGATAACTCCAGACGAAACACCCAATGCAATTTTATTTTGTTTTTTCATTATTAATAGTTAAGCAAATGGCTTATAAGATAAAACTCGAACACAATTAATTGATAAATCACATCTATTAAAATAAGAATTTGAAATCATAAGAAATAAAAAACCTCACACTGAAGTGAGGTTAATATGGTGGGCGCTAAGGGATTCGAACCCCTGACCCCTTGGGTGTAAACCAAGTGCT
>JAFMCL010000009.1 GCA_017857815.1 Flavobacteriaceae bacterium
CGTCACTCAATTTAAAAATAGATAAAATTATTTAGGTGGAGCAAGGTGTGACTTTGAGTTAACTTTTTTCATTAATTTTAGGAAAAAATCTATTTATAATGAATGATCAACGACTTATATATTTATATCTCCTCTCCTTCTTTTTCCTTCAATTCAATCTTGCTGGACAAGAATTGGTTCCTACCCTTCCAGAAAACGTTGGTGTTTCTTCAGAACGAATAAACAATCTAAATCAAGTTTTACAGCAATATGTAGATGATAATTCCATGTCAGGAGCTGTTGCTTTAGTGGCAAGAAAGAATAAGATTGTATTTTTTGATGCGGTAGGTAAGAGTGATATTGAAAAAAATAAGGACATGAAAAAGGATGCTATTTTTAGAATTGCATCTCAATCCAAAGCAATCATTAGTGTTGGTATCATGATCTTACAAGAAGAAGGAAAATTGCTCATTTCAGATGAATTGGGGGATTATATTCCAGAATTCAAAAAAACGACTGTCACCGAGCCAAATAAAGAAGGAGGATACGAAGTTGTTGCCGCAAAAAGACCAATAACCCTAAGAGACCTCTTGACACACACTGCTGGTATAGGTTATGGTTATGGACGGTCCAAAGATTTATGGGAAGAGGCTAAAATCCAAGGTTGGTATTTTGCCGATCGAAATGAGCCTATTTTAGAAACAGTTAAAAGAATGGCCAGCCTCCCTTTTGAAGCACACCCCGGAGAAAAATTTGTTTATGGATACAATACAGATATTCTGGGTGCTGTGATCGAGGTGGTGTCTGGGCAGTCATTGGAAACTTTTTTACAAAATAGAATTCTTACTCCTTTGGGCATGAATGACACCCATTTCTATTTGCCCAAAAGCAAAGTAAGTCGACTAGCAACCGTCTATTCTTCTAGTAATGATGGCATTGTCAAAGCGCCTGTTGGTGGGACGATGGTTAGTCAAGGGGCCTATGTTAAAGGACCGAGAAAGAGTTTTTCTGGCGGTGCAGGTTTTTTGAGTACTGCCATGGATTATGCTAAATTTTTACAAATGATGCTCAATGGAGGAACGTTTGATGGGAAAAGAATAATCTCTAGAAAAACAATAGCGCTGATGACTACCAATCATTTAGACGAAGCAACTTTTGAGTGGAGTAAAGGGACAGGTTTTGGACTTGGTTTTTCAGTGCTCACTGACCTTGGACTTCGCGGTGAATATGGAACTGTAGGCGAATACGGTTGGGGAGGAGCTTATCATTCTACCTATTGGGTTGACCCTGAGGAAGAATTACTGGTTGTGTATTTCACCCAACTGATACCAGCAAAAAAAATTAATGATCATGGAAAACTCAGAGCACAAGTATACCAAGCATTGGTAGACTAAAAGTAAAGGCATAAAAAAACCCTTTAAAGTATATTTTAAAGGGTGAACTTAAAGTGGTACCTCCAGGAATCGAACCAGGGACACAAGGATTTTCAGTCCTTTGCTCTACCAACTGAGCTAAGGTACCTTCGTTTAAGGATTGCAAATATAAAATCCTTTTTATTCCCCCACAACAGAATTACTCTAAAAATGTTTGTGTAGTTTTATAGCTTAAACCCATTTGGATGTATTTGGTCTTAGATTTTGGAAATACACTGACGAAATTTTTCCTATTTAAAGGGAAAGAAGTCATTGATAGCGCAAGCCTTTTACCCAAAGATGCTTTTAATAAGATACATGAAATCCTCACCCTAAATGAGGGAATAAAAGGCCTGATTTATTCGGATGTAACAGGAGAAATCAATGAGAAATTAGTGGATTTAGCAAAAGAAATACCTGTTATTGCCATAAATTCCTCCATTAAATTACCTTTTGTAAACGAATATGAAAGTAAATCAACCTTAGGAGCTGATAGAATTGCTTTGGTCGCTGCAGCGGTAATTGCCTATCCTAAAAAAAACACTTTGGTGATCGATTTGGGAAGTTGTATCACCTATGATTTTGTTTCTCAGGAAAACACTTACAAAGGGGGCGCAATTTCGCCCGGTTTTAAGATGCGATATAAAGCATTAAATACATTTACAGGAAAGTTACCCTTGCTGTCTGTCAAAATTCCTGAAAATCCAGAAGGAAATTCCACGATAGATTCGATTCACTCAGGTGTTTATTTTGGAGTTTTAGATGAAATAATCGGGCGAATTAAATATTATCAAGAAGAATTTGGTCCTTTAACGGTAATTTTAACAGGAGGAGATGCGAATAAGTTGCCTAAAACATTAAAAAATACCATATTTGCCCATTCAAATTTTTTAGCATTGGGAATGCTCCATCTCTTAAAATTGAATATTGATTCATGATTCGAAACACAGTTTTTATTGTAATGCTGCTTGTCAGCACAGTGGTTTTCTCCCAATCAGGAACTGCTTCCCCCTATTCATTTAGTGGTTTAGGAGACATCAACTTTAGAGGAACTCAAATCAATCGATTTATGGGTGATCTTGATGTTTACAACGATTCAATCCATGTAAACCTTAACAACCCCGGGGCTTATGCTGATTTGAAGCTCACTACCTATTCACTTGGATTGAATTATAGAAGTACTGAAATGACTTCTTCAACCGATTCTAATCAAATAGCAACTTCTTCATTAGATTATATTTCAATCGCCATACCAACCAAAAAATTTGGATTTGGATTCGGGATTATACCTTATTCCTCAGTAGGCTATCAGCTCAGTAATATCGACGATAGTATTTCCCCCACTCTTTTAAACCAATATCAAGGTGAGGGAGGAGTTAACAAGGTTTTTATTTCTGTTGGTTTCCGATCTTTTAAGCGATTCACATTTGGGGCGACCCTGAACTACGATTTTGGAGAGCTTAGATATAAAACGCTAAAATTTGTAGATGGTATAGAATTGGGAACAATTCTAGAAAACAAATCAAATATTTCAGGGTTTGACATAAAATTGTCTGCTAACGTAGATTTTCCTCTAAATGAAAAGCTTAGCCTGCGAGGCATGTTGACTTATGCTCCTGACGCAAAGCTTACCTCTAGTAACTCTCGAATTTTTTATACCCAATCAATTAACACACAAGAGGGCAATTATAGTGACATAGAAGAAATTGATCTTGAATCTAGAGGATTGGCCAAGACAAAGGTTAACCTTGCCAGTTCTTTATCAATGGGAACAGGAATCGGTCAAGAAAGAAAGTGGTTTTTAGGAGCCCAGTATACCTTTACAAATACATCTGACTTTAAAAATGAATTTATCGAAATTCCAAATTTTTCCTATTCGAACGCATCAAAAATTTCCGTTGGAGGTTTTTATATTCCTAACTACGCCTCTTTAACTTCCTTTTTTAAAAGAATAGTCTACAGGGTTGGGTTTCGTTATGAAGACACTGGTATTTCGGTCAATAATTTTGGTTTAAAAGAAACTGGCATTACTTTTGGACTAGGTTTACCGTTGGCGAACTATTCAAACGTTAATATAGGTATGGAATACGGCAGCAGAGGAGCCGCAACTGCTGACTTAATTAAAGAAAAATATTGGTCAATAAGAGTAGGCTTTTCTCTTAATGACAAATGGTTTGTAAAAAGAAAGTATAATTAAAGATTTAAATTATGAGATTTTTAAAAACTTATTTGGGAATATGTTTAATTCTAATATTAGCTCCCTTAAACGCACAATCGAGTGAAGAATGCTTGCAGAATCTTTCAATTTTTGCAGAGTTTGCGAAAGTCAAGAATTATGATGAGGCCTATGAGCCATGGATGAAAGTAAGAAAAGAATGTCCCTCCCTTAATGTGGCGATCTATTCTTACGGCGAAAGAATTCTCAAGGACCGTTACAAAAAACAGCCAGAAGATCAAAAACAAGCTGTGGTTGCAGATCTAATGAATCTTTATGATGAATGGCTTTTAAATTTTCCAACAAGTCGGAATGTTAAGGTAGAAGGAGACATTATTAGTAGCAAAGCTCAATCAATGATTGACTTTAAAATGCCTGATAAAATGGAAATCTATAAAACTTTTGATTTGGCATTTACCACCGATCCAAAAAGTTTTACTAATCCAAAGGGCTTGTATAACTATTTCAAAACACTTTATGACTTATACGAGGAAGATACTCATGGAGTTACGATGGAGCAACTTTTCACTAAATATGAAGAAGTTTCAGAAAAATTTGAAATAGAATCAACCAACCTTGCTCGAAAATTAGACATAATACTTAAAAAAGAGGAAGAAGGAAACCCTATTTCAAGTCGAGAAATAAGAAATAAAAGAGTTTACGGAATCAACAGCAATGCAATTGCAACATTCCTAAATAACTTGGACGCGATTATTTCGAAAGAAGCGACATGTGTTAACCTTGTGCCACTTTATCAAAGAAACTTTGAGGAGAATAAAACAGATGTCACATGGCTCAAACGCGCTGCCTCTAGGATGGATAGCAAGGAGTGTTCTGACGATCCACTTTTTGTTCTGCTTGTTGAAGCATTACACAACCTAGATCCTTCCGCAGATTCTGCATACTACTTAGGACTTCTAAACGATAAGAAGGGTAACAATCAGGAGGCTTTAAAGTATTATGAAGAGTCAATTACGTTAGAAGATGATCCTTATAAGAAAGCCAAGATATTATATAAAATTGCTCTCAAATTTAAAAATGCAGGAAGAAAGTCTTCAGCGCGAAACTATGCGATGAAGGCGTTAAAATTCCAACCTTCAATGGGTCGTGCCTACTTGACGATTGCCAATCTCTATGCCAGTAGTGCAAACGACTGTGGAGATAGCCAGTTTAATAAAAGAGCTATCTATTGGTTGGCTGCAAATATTGCAAGAAAAGCAGGGGAAGTTGATGCTTCAATCAAAAATATTGCGCAAGAGACAGCCAAGAGCTATATTGGCAGAGCTCCTTCAAAAACTGATATATTTACGGAAGGAAATCAGGGGGCTACCATAAAGTTTAGTTGCTGGATTAATAGTAGTGTCAAAGTACCAAATCTATAAATGAAATTTTCATTTCGAAAAAGCTTTAAAATTGGGGTTGTTGCATTTGCGGCAATCCTAATTTTTTCTTGTGAAAACAATACTCAAGCACTAAAAGAGATCAACCGATTTAATGACGATCCCGTAGGAATCGCCTATGATGTCAGAATGGTGTATTCCGACTCTGCCCTAGTCAAGGCCATACTTACTGCTCCCGTTCATCTGGACTTCAGTCACCTCAGTTTTAAATACTCAGAGTTTCCAGAAGGCTTAAAAGTAGTTTTTTTAGATAAAGACAATCAAGAGAATCAGGTGGTAGCAGATTATGGGATTTTATACAATCAAACTAAAATTGTAGATCTTCAAGGAAATGTTGAGTTACTTTCCCATGATGGCTCTAAATTGGCTACAGATCAGATGTATTGGGACTCCGAAAAAGAATGGCTTTTCACCCAAGAACCTTTTACTTTTGAAAACCAAGATTATAATCTTGCGGCAACTCGATTGGATACCAACAAAGAATTCACTAAATTTCAGACTGGAAAATTGTATGGAACAATTGCCGTCAAAGAAGAACAAGACTCATTAAAAGTAAATGAAAAGTTATAAAATTTCTGAAATATTATATTGGATAATTGCTGTTTTGGCAACCTACGAAGCCTTTTCAATTTGGAGTACAAACAGAGATAAAGCCTATATATTTATCGGATTTACTGTGCTGTCAGTTTTTATGGCCTTGTTTAGGAGACACTATCGCAATAAATTTAAAAATAGGGAGAATCCGTCTTAATGATGACTTCTGATTTAATTATCTTATTGTGTTTGCTGCTGTCTGCTTTTTTTTCGGGTATGGAGATTGCCTTTGTCTCCTCGAATAAGATCTATTTGGAAATTGAAAAGCAACAAACCGGAATTACCTCCAAGTTCTTAAACTACATCACAAAGAATCCTTCTCGATTTATTGCGACTATGCTAGTGGGGAACAACGTTTCATTGGTTATTTATGGAATATTTATGGGAGATAGAATATTACAACTCTTTTTTCCTGAAACCCTTTTAAGTGGAGTCATAGGGATAGAAATTGTTTTTATTCAGACAATCATTTCAACCGTAATAATTTTATTAACCGCCGAGTTTCTACCCAAGGTATTTTTTCAGCAATATGCCAATGTGTTTATGAAGATTTTTGCACTGCCTACAGCAGCTTTTTTCACCCTGTTCACTCCGATCACCTTAATGGTAATTAAGTTTTCAGATTATATTTTAATTAAATTTTTTAAAACCAAAGGAGATCAGATTCAGCTTACTTTTTCTAAATCTGAATTGGGAAACTATATTGAAGAGCAACTAGAATCAACTAAAGACATTGAAAATGTCGATAGTGAAATTCAAATTTTTCAAAATGCATTGGATTTTACTGAGGTTAAAGCTCGGGAAGCCATGGTGCCAAGAACTGAAATTGTAGCTATTGATAATGATGCAGATCTTGATGAAATTAAAAAACTATTTACTTCTACCGGGCTATCTAAAATACCAGTTTACAATGAGTCAGTTGATGATATTGAAGGTTACGTTCACGCTTTTGAATTGTTTAGGAAACCAGAGCAAATTAAAAAAATATTATTACCAGTAGCTTATGTCCCAGAAACAATTAGAATCAGTGAAGTTCTAAAACTTCTAACCAAACAAAGAATAAGTATCGCTGTAGTATTGGACGAATATGGAGGTACTTCAGGGATTATTACAGTCGAAGACATCATCGAAGAACTCTTTGGAGAAATTGAAGATGAACATGATAATATTGAGCACTACGAAAAGCAAATTGAGGAAGATTTATTTGAGTTTTCCGCTCGTTTAGAAGTGGATTATATCAACCAAAATTATGGAATTGATCTTCCCGAAAACGCACTTTATGAAACCTTAGGAGGTATGATCGTTCATACTCAGGAGGAAATACCCAAAAAGGGAACCATAATTTCGATTGAGAACTACCAACTTGAAATCAAAGAAGTGTCTTCAACGAAAATTGAAAGGGTTTCGTTAAGGGTCTTAAAACAAAATTAATCCAACTCACCCTGAATTATGCTGATTTTGAATCCTCTAGACTCTTAAATAACAATCCAATCTTTTTTTAAATCAAAAAGGAAATTGTATTTTCGCAATCGACTAAAAAAAATTAAACAATGGCAGTTTTAGGACAAATCAGACAACGTTCCTTTTTTCTTATCATCGTAATAGGAATGGCTTTATTCGCCTTTGTTATTTCAGGTGTTTTTGGTAGTAATAGTTCTGGAAGTAATCCCAGTGATCCAATTGCAATCGTAAATGACGAAGATATTGAAGTAGGCTTTTTCCGTCAGCTTGTAGAGCAAACGGAAAGAAACTATAACCTATCGACACTTCAAGCGGTTAATTCGGTTTGGGATCAATTGCTAAGAGTAACGATATTCAAACAAGAATTTGATCGTTTGGGCATTGATGCTGGAAAACAGCAAATTGAAATGATTCTTTTACAAAATGAAGCAATCGTTCAAGATCCTCGTTTCCAAAATGAAACTGGACTTTTTGATTTTGGGATTTTTACTGATTTTATAAATCAATTAAAACTTGAAAATCCGCAAGCCTATAACAGTTGGAGATCACAAGAAGAAAATATCATTGGACTTGCCAAAGAAAATATTTATTTTGACCTGATAAAATCAAGTGCTGGTTTTACAGAAACAGAAGGAAAAGACGCTTATCATCTTGAAAATGATAAAATCAACATGAAATATGTTAGCGTTCCTTTCAACGATATACCTGACAGCCTTTTTAAAATTAGTGATGCTGAAATAAGAAAATACATCAACCAGAACATTGATGATTATACAAAAGATGCTTCAAGAGCAATTAGCTATGTGAAGTTTGACGAGCAAGCTTCGCCGGAAGATGAAAATAAAATCAGAGCTGATCTCGAGAAACTATTAGAGCAAAGAGTCGAATATAACGACGTTTCTAAATTGACGGATACCATTGAAGGATTAAAAACAGTTAAAAACATAACTGAATTTGTGTCTCGATATTCTGAAAGCACTTTTGATTCAATTTACCTTCAAAAAGGAAAATTGGCCAATGAATATGCCGATATTCTTTTCGATTTGAGTCCTGGAAAAGTATTTGGACCATATAAAGACGGAAATGAATTTAAAATTTCTCGTATGTTAGACCGAAAAGATGGTGGTTCGATCAGAGCAAGTCATATTTTAATCACTTACCAAGGAGCAGAACGCGCCAACCCTGAGGTAACAAGAACTAAAGAAGAAGCCCGCACCCTTGCCAATCAATTGTACCGCAAGGTGAGAAGGGATAAAGAAAATTTTGGATTGATGGCTGCTTCAAATTCTGATGGTCCTTCTAAATCAGTTCAAGGAGATCTTGGTTTTTTTCAGGAAGGTACCATGACCGAAAAATTCTTTGATTTTTGTAACAAATCTAAGGTTGGTGAAATAGGGTTGGTTGAAACTGATTTTGGATTTCACATCATTAATGTCACAGACAAGGAAGATGTTGTTCTTTTGGCAAACGTCTCCAAACAAATCGTTCCCTCTGAAAGCACTTCAAATATTGTTTTTAAGCAAACCACTCAATTTGAAATTGAAGCGATCAACACGAAAGACTTTTCAGGGGTTGCAGAAAAAAGTAATTTAACGGTTAGACCAGTCGAAAACATAAGCATCTTAGAAGAAAACTTACCAGGCTTACCTAAACAGAGGAATATCGTCCAATGGGCTTTTGATGAAGACACTAAGGTTGGTTCAATTCGAAGATTTTCTCTTGCAACGGGTGGCTATGCAGTCGTACAATTGACAAAAATAACACCAGAGGGAGAAGTAGATGTTGAGTCTTTTAGAACAGAAATAATTGCGGAGCTAATTAAGCATAAAAAAGCAGCTTACATTCAAGAAAAATATGCTGCAAATACCACATTAGAGTCATTAGCCAAAGTGACTGACAGAGAAGTAGAAACTGCTTCTGCTGTAACCCAGAAGAATTCTGTTTTAGCAGGATCTGGGACAGAACCTTACGTTATCGGATTGGCGTTTTCATTAGATGTTAATAAGCCTTCTACACTTGTTAAGGGGAATTACGGCGTGTACATGGTAGAAGTTACTTCTAAAGAGGTTGCTCCTGAGCTGGAGAGTTATACTGCCTATGCCAATGCACTTCAAGTTGAAGAAAGCTTAAGGATCAATAACACCATTTACGAAGCACTACGTTCTGCTTCTGAAATAAAAGATAATCGTAAAATTTATTATTAATTAAATAGTAGATTAATTAGATCAGACAATAACCATATCTGAATATTTCAAAACTGTTTTGTAACCTTTATTCTTAAAATAAGAATTGGTATTATCATTTCCGGTAACCAGAATAAAGTCGCCACCCCAGGCTCCCAGACTCTTTATTGATCCACCATAATCAGGAAATAAAACCTCCTTCACGGTTTTAATCTTTAGTATTTGACTCAATTGGGTTTCATGGGTTTCAATTAGTTTTTCAAACTTTTTGAGTTCATTTGATTTGAGTATTTTCAGAGACAGGTCAGAGAAAAGATCAATTTGTTTTTCTGTGATTGTTATATCAGAAAATCGTTTAACTGCTTCACTACTGTCTTTCTTCTGATTGAGGAAGACAAAGAAGAGTTGTTCCTTAAAAGATGGATTAAATTCACAACTTTGAGCTTTTGGTGTTTGATTTTTATTTGAAAACAAAAGCGGACTTTTGGCTTGTGCGCAGGCAATGTCATAACCGCTTCCCCCGAAGGTTTGTTTTAGTAATTCATAAGGATTTGTATTTGACCACTGCGCTATGTTTGAAATCAGGGTAGAGGAGGTGCCAAGCCCCCACTGACGATCAAATTCTAAGATAGTTTTAACCCTTCCGCCTTTTTGAAGAAGAAATGTAGAATTTTGATTTCTCACTTCTTTTAAAACAGAACGGAGTCTTTTGGCAATATCAGTTTGGTCAGTAGTAATAATATCAAAATCCTTGATAGAAAAAGTAGCCTTGAACCACACACTTCCCTTTTCATCATAACTTTCCCATAGGAGTTCCTTTTCTTTAGAAGAATCATAAATTAAAGATTGACCTCTATTACAGGGAACTGCCAAAGCCAGTGAGCCTTTTAGGACGAGGTATTCCCCAGAAATAAGTAATTTTCCATGACTGTGATATTTTTCCATACCACTATGGATTTGTATTTAAAAAATCTGAAACTGCATTGTGAGTTACGGCATTGGTTTTAAAGAAATCAACAGCTTTTATCTTTTGAGCCTCCGAAGCATCGTTTTGATTAAGAATATTTAGCAAGTGCATTTTCATATGCCCTTTTTGAATTCCTGAGGTAATTAACGAACGAAGTGCGGCAAAGTTTTGCGCCAAGCCAGCAACAGCAACGATTTGCATTAACTCTTTTGCATTTGGATTTCCAAGTAACTCCATCGACCATTTTACCATTGGATGAAGTTGGGTCAGTCCTCCAACGGTTCCCAAAGAGAGAGGGAGTGTTAGTTCAAAAACAAAATCATTTTCCATCACATAAGCATTACTCAAACTTGAATAACTCCCCTCTCTTGCAGCGAAAGCATGAACACCAGCTTCCACTGCTCGAAAGTCATTACCAGTCGCAATCACCAAAGCATCCACACCATTCATGATGCCCTTGTTGTGGGTAACTGCGCGATAGGGTTCCTTTTTTGCAATCTCGATCGCTTGAATGAATTTTTGAACAAAATATTTTGGAGGCATTCCCTCATGTTCGCCCAGTTTTTCGATGGGACACCTCACTTCAGCTTTTACCAAACAGTTCGGTACGTAATTAGAGAGAATACTCATCACGATTTCAACAACTCTCTCTTCAGCAGCAAAACCAGTATGATTTTCTACCATACTTTTAAATGTATTAGCGATTTGTTCTAAGCAAGAGTTAATAAAATTAGCCCCCATAGAATCAACCGTATCAAAGGTTAAGTGCAACTGAAAATAATGATCAATCAAATCAGTTTTATCAATCAGCTCGATGTCTAAAATTCCTCCGCCACGCTTTTGCATGTTTTGAGTTAAATTCTCAAGACTTTTTATCAGTTCTACTTTCTTTTCTTGGAACAGTGGGTTCAATTTTTCAAAGCTACCTTGGAATAAAAAATGAATCTGTCCAATTTTTTCTTGCCCTAGAATTGTGGCTTTAAACCCTCCTCTAGTAGCCCAGAATTTTGCGGCTTTGCAAGCGGCTGCTACGACTGAGCTTTCCTCAATCGCCATTGGCAGTGTGTAGGTTTTATTATTAATTAAAAAATTAGGTGCAACCCCGATTGGAAAGTAATAGTTTGCCAATGAATTTTCGATAAATTCATCGTGTTTTTTTTGAATTTTTGAATCAGAATGGTTGTAAGAAGAGATTAATTTTTTAGCATCTTCAGGATGACTAAAGTGGGATTGACTTATCCAGCTTATTTTTTCTTCTTTTGATAGTTTAGAAAATCCATCAATATTTTTTGACATAATTTAACCCGTCTTTTATTAAAGCAAAGATACATTTTTTAGACCTTTTCTCTTCTTTCTATCAATTTTCAGTTTACTCCTTATTTTTTCATTAAATTGTGTTTTTATATACCTAAATATACCGATGCAATGAGACAATTTCTGTTAGTATTTTTTTTGTTGTTCATGGTCAATGGTTTTGCCCAAACTACAACCTTACCCATAGACAAACTTTGGAGAGGCAACTTCAGTCCTGAGCGTTTAGAATCCATTCGTTCGCTTTCGAATGGTTATCAATACACCGTTCTTGACCTAGATTACAGGGCAAAAAGTTCTAAAATAATCATACATAATTATGCTGATGGAGGAGAAGGCGTGGTGTTGATTGATTCAGAAAAATCTGCCAAAATTCCTTTCTTTAGAGGTTATGCTTTTTCTAAAGATGAGAATCTTTTACTTTTGGAAACAGAAACTAAAGCTATATACAGGCGATCTAAAGAAGCAATGTATTGGGTTTATGACAGGAAAAGCGAAGGGATTAGTCTGATTTTTGATCAACCCGTCCAAGAACCTAAATTTTCACCAGATGGAAATAATGTAGCCTTTGTTTATAAAAGAAATCTCTATGTTAAGGATTTAATCAAACAATCCATTGTGCAAATAACCTTTGATGGAGACCACCAAACCATTAATGGGACGACAGATTGGGTTTATGAGGAAGAGTTTGGTTTTGTAAGGGCTTTCGATTGGAACGCCAGCAGCACCAAAATTGCTTTTATGCGATTCGACGAAACGGATGTGCCTAATTTTTCTATGGACATTTATGGAGCTGAATTGTACCAATATCCCTATGAATTCCGTTATCCTAAGGCCGGAGAAGAAAATGCAAAGGTAAGCATGCACCTCTTTGATTTGAAAAAAGGCACTACCACTGAGATTCTTTTTCAAGGGGAGAAGCCCTACTATATCCCGAGATTTGAATTTACACCTGAGGAAAACATATTAAGTGTTCAAACCATAAACAGACATCAAAATCATTTGAAGCTTTGGAGCATTAACACCGCCATTAATGTTTCTTCAATCATATTAGAAGAACAAGATGCTGCATATGTTGATGTTCATGATAATCTAACTTTTTTGAAAGACAATAGCTTTTTATGGACCAGTGATAAGTCTGGTTTTAATCACATCTATCATTATTCAGCATCTGGAAAGTTGATTCGTCAAATTACAAAAGGGCAATGGGAGGTCACTCGTTTTATTAAATTCAGTGAAAAAACGCGTGAAATCTATTACTCCTCAGTAGAAAAAAGTTCCATCGGGCGTGGGGTCTATGCGATTAAAATTAATGGTAGAGGTAAACGAGCTTTAACATCAGGGAAAGGCTATTCGGGAGCAAATTTTAGTGCAGATGCGTCTTATTTTATTCAATCCTATTCCGACGTAAACACGCCCCCAGTTTATCGCATGAAAAAAACTAAAGACACTACCACTGTTCGGGTTTTGTTGAATAATAATAAATTGAAAGAAACACTAGCAGAATTCAAGTTGCCAGTGAAAGAGTTTTCTACATTAAACATCAATGGTGAGGAGCTAAATCTTTGGATGATCAAGCCTAATAATTTTGATCCCAATAAAAAATATCCATTATTAATGTTCCAATATTCCGGGCCAGGCTCGCAAGAGGTAACCAACCGTTGGTCAGATGAAAGAACATTGTGGCACAAATCAATTGCAAACAAAGGCTATATCATCGCTTGTGTTGATGGCAGAGGAACAGGCTTTAAAGGCGCAGCTTTCAAAAAAGTCACCTACATGAACCTTGCAAAACTCGAGGCGATTGATCAAATCGATTCGGCACGAAAGCTGGGAGAACTTCCTTTTATTGATGCAAAACGCATTGGGATTTGGGGATGGAGTTTTGGGGGACTCATGGCGGCGCATTGTTTGCTGACTGGGAACCATGTTTTTTCAATGGCAATTGCAGTTGCACCTGTAACGAATTGGCGTTTTTATGATACAATCTATACCGAGCGTTTTATGCGAACTCCTCAAGAAAACCCTGAAGGATATGATCTTAATTCTCCAATAAATTATGCCGACCAACTAGAGGGTAAGTTTTTAATTATTCATGGATCTGGCGATGACAACGTTCATGTTCAAAACACAATGAGAATGGTAGAAGCTTTGGTTCAAGCAGACAAACAATTTGATTGGATGATTTATCCAGATAGAGATCACGGGATCTATGGCGGAAACACAAGAAATCATCTTTTTCAAAAAATGACAAACTTTATTATTGATAATCTTTAACAATATTTAATGACTGATAGCACCACCGTTTTACCCCCTTCAGAAAAGATAATCTTTGGACACCCCGCGGGACTTTTCGTTTTGTTTTTTACTGAATTATGGGAACGCTTTTCCTATTATGGAATGCGCGCCTTGTTCACTATTTTTTTAGTGGCCAAAACAACTTCTGATAATCCTGGATTTGGGTGGTCTAATACGGATGCCATATGGCTCTATGGATGGTATACAATGTTGGTGTATTTGGCTTCTGTTCCCGGTGGATGGATAGCGGATAATCTTTTGGGTCAGAAAAAAACGGTTATGCTTGGCGGGATCCTATTGTGTATTGGACACACAATTTTGGCCTTTGATACCGAAGTTAGTTTTTATGTTGGCTGTGCTTTTGTAATATTGGGAGTAGGAGGATTAAAACCTAATATATCTAGCATGGTCGGAGGACTCTATAAAAAAGGAGATGAAAAAAGAGACGTAGGGTTTTATATCTTTTATATGGGAATTAATATAGGTGGATTCCTAGCACCACTTCTTTGTGGATGGATTGGAGAAACATACAATTGGCATTATGGTTTTGGATTGGCCGCTATTGGAATGTTGTTTGGTCAAATCACTTATTATTACGGTCAAAAATACCTGGTAGGTGTAGGAGATTTTATTGGCAAAGCAGATCATCCGGAGAATGAATCAAGAAAAAAGGATTTAACCCCTATCGAAAGAGACCGGGTTAAAGTATTATTAATTTCTTTTTTAATGATTATTATCTTTTGGGGAGCCTTTGAACAAGCCGGAGGATTAATGAATCTGTATGCCAAACAAAACACCAATAGAATATTTATGGGCTGGGAAGTACCCGCCTCATGGTTTCAATCTTTAAATTCATTTTTCATCATTACTCTTGCTGTATTTGTAGGGGGATTTTGGTACAAATGGAAAATGAAAGGCAGAGAAGCCTCTTCACTTTTTAAAATTGCAATTGGTATTTTAATAATGGGTTGGGGATTTCTGTTCATGCGATTTGCAGCTTCAGAATATGAGTTATTTGGTCAGTCTTCCATGCATTGGCTTTTCTTGGCTTACCTTTTTCACACCATTGGCGAATTATGCTCTTCACCAGTTTCTTTATCATTCATCACCAAACTTGCTCCAGCCAAATACGCTGCATCAATTATGGGGCTCTACTGGGCAGCAACTGGCTTAGGCAATAAGCTAGCGGCAACCATAGGTGGGCATGCGGAAGTAACAGGAGAAAAAATTACCTTTACGGGGATATTTGTTTTTTGCACAATATTTGCCCTATTAATCGTTCTAATATTAAAACCACTTAAACGCCTAACCCACGGGGCCGAAGATGTAATTCAAAACCCCTAAAAAATCTTTCAGATATGAGATTATTTTTTTTAATTTTAGTATTAAGTTTTAACGCTCTTTCAGCCCAATCCATTCAATGGATGACTTTAGCCGAAGCAATCGAAGCGCAGAAGACAAACCCTAAGAAAATCATGATCGATGTCTACACCAACTGGTGTGGACCTTGTAAGCTCATGGATAAGAATACATTTCAAAACAGGGATGTTGCCGCTTATATATCAAAGCACTACTATGCCGTTAAATTTAATGCGGAAGGAAATGAAAAGATCACTTATTTTGGAAATGAATTTTCAAATCCAAATTATGATCCTGAGAAAAAAGGACGGAATGCCACACATCAATTTACACAATATTTAGGTGTAAAGGGATATCCTTCTGTGATTTTCATGAGTGAAACCAATGACCTGATCATGCCATTGGTTGGCTATCAAAAACCACAACAAATTGAACTCTTTTTAAAGATGATTAAGCAAGGAGATTATATGATTTTCACTAAACCAGAAGACTTTGAAAAGTATAAGAAAAGCTTTATTCCTAGATTTAGAGGCTAATTTTATAAGCACCATCTTTATGAATATCAATCAGCTTGACGTTGTACTTTTTACAGCTTTTCTCCCATAATTCTATATTCCAAGGGCCGTTGCTTGCATCAACAATCACTGCCTTTAACTTCTGTCTTTCTAGAATACGATCCAAATGTATTTTAGGATTATTAACCAGCATTAAATGGGAGGGATTCACTTCGGGGACATCACAAACTCCATTTTCATCAACAATTAACAGCCTGAATTCATCTTTTATAAAAGTATTTTTAAATTCTTTAAAATTAATTTTCTTTAAATTATTTTCATTCGAAAAATCAGCAATTAAACCAGTTTTTATTGAAATGGGATCTCTCGTATAGAGGTCTAAGTTCGTCTGGTGGTGGTGGGCTATAACGGTTTCTCGATACTTATAAAAGACCCAAAAATCATTGATCTTAGAAGTGTTGTAATTTTGTATCAGAATAATTGTTTGAAGTGCAAGTAGCCCATATAGTAAATGAATTATATCTTTTTGCCTCCTGTTTTTCACCCACAAAAAAAACAACAAAATCAAAGTGTAGCTCATTACCAATAGGATCCCTGAGAACGTAATGTTTTCAAAAATAAATTTTTCTTTTCTTGCGATCCAGTAGATCGATTCATTCATTATTGTTACAATACTGTCATAGATTAATGCAATGACTTCAGGTAAGCTATTAATCATTAATAAAAGAAGAACGAAAATGCTTCCTATCAAAAACACACCAAACAAAGGAAGGATTATCCAATTTGATATTAGAAATAGGCCTGGAAACTGATGAAAAGTGTAGATGCTTAATGGAGCAACGGCAAACTGAGCAGCGACACTAACAGTGGTCAATTGCCAAAACCTTTTGAATAACCAAAATTTTGGTTTCCATAACTTTTGGAGTATGGGATGAATCCACAAGATTCCAAATACGGCCAAGTAACTCATTTGAAATCCCAATTGGAATAAAAAAGGGGGATATGCGATCAACAACATAAAAAAAGAAACCACTAGTAAATGAAATGAATTGGTAATTCGTTTTGAATACTTGGCAATCGAAAATGCCGAAAACATTGTTACAGCTCTAATCACTGACGCACTGCCTCCTGTGAAGAATGCGAAGGCCCAAAGCAAAGAGACAACCAAAACAGCTTGAATGATTCTCCCTTTAGGAATTGCTCTTACTGGCGTTAAAATGAAATTTAAAAAAAGCATAATGATTCCAATATGCAATCCTGATATCGCTAGAATGTGAATTACTCCTGCGTTTGAATAGGCTTCGGTCATGTCTTTTTCTAAAACATCTCGATCTCCCAACAACAGTGTTTTTATGATGTTTTTCGAAGCAAAATTTAATTTACTTTCATCAATTTTTTGGTTAACTTTAGTTTTGAGAATAGTTGACCAATTTTTTGACTTTTCAGCATGTGAACTAAAGGTTTTGTACTCACCTTTTTTAAGATTTATTTGATCATATATTCTTATTCTTTTTAAATAATTGGCATAATCAAAACCTCCTGGATTTAAGACTCTTTTTAATTTTTTAGGAGGAATTGATGTTAAGATAAATGTCCCATTCTTTGTCAAGGATTTAAGAGAATCTTTTTCAATCGATATCAAAACCTTCCCCACGGTTTTTATTTTATCCACTCTAATAATCTCTCCATAAAAACGTTCGTTGTGCACGTTCTTTTTTAAGGCCCTAGTCAGCCGAATTGAAAAGGAATGAGTTCCTTGTTCTGAAGTGAAATAACTGTAATGATTTTTAGGAATTCTATCGTATTGGCTTTGAAAGAAATATCCGATAGGTAAAAAAAGTAAAAACAGAAAATAATGTTTATGGCGAGACCTTTTCCAAAAAACTCCGATAGATAACACACCTGTTATAAGCAGAGAAGTTTTCAGTGATAATGAGGAGTCTAGGATGGTGTAGGTAGCGGCGATCATGCCACAGACAAAACACAATACAATAGGGTAAAGATAAAAACTGGGGATTTTCATTTAATAAAGTTAAAATGAAAATTAGAAGAATTTTATTAGGCTCTAATTGCTTCTATAATTAATCCAGCAGTTTTTTCACTAGCGCCTTCCTTTCCTAAAACAGTAAAAAGCTTTTCGTAATCGCGTTTTAACTTTTTTCGACCTTCTATGGAAAGTAAAAATTGAAGGTGATTTGAAACTTCTTTTACATTAAAATTGTCTTGAATCAATTCTGTAACAATTTCCTTGTCAAGAATTAAATTTACCAACGAAATATATTTGAGCTTCACCAAACGAATAGCAATTTGATAACTAATGAAACTACTTCGATAACAGACCAATTGGGGCACTTTGAAAATGGCGGTCTCTAAAGTTGCCGTTCCACTTGAAACCAATGCAGCTTGTGCTACTTCAAGCAAGTCATAAGTTTGATTTTTGACTACGCTTATGTTGGTATTCAAGAGGTAAGAATCATACCAATCTTTGTCAATTCCAGGGGCTCCAGCAATTATGAATTCATGGTCAGAGAAAAGTTGAGCCACTTTTATAAATATGGGGAGCATTTTTTTAATTTCTTGTTTCCTGCTTCCTGGCAAAAGTGCCACGATAGGAGATGTTTCAGAAAACCCATTTTTACTGTAAAAAGTGGTCGATTTCTTCCTTTTTATGATGGTGTCAAAAAGGGGATTTCCAACAAAACTTACAGGATAATTGTGCTTTTCTTTAAAGTACTTTTGCTCAAAAGGCAATATTGCATAAAGGGCATCAATGTCTCTTTTGATTTGATGAATCCTGTTTTCTTTCCACGCCCAAATTTGTGGACAGATATAATAGTGGTTTTTAAATCCATTTATCTTTGCCCATTTTGCAATTCTTAAGTTAAATCCAGGATAGTCGATGTATATGATTACGTCGGGTTTAAATTCAAGAATATCAGTCTTGCAAAATTTAATGTTATTTATAATCACCCAAAGATGTGTGATCACCTCCCAAAACCCCATAAAAGCGAGTTCGCGATAGTGTTTAACCAAAACAGCACCAGCCTCCTCCATTAAGTCTCCCCCCCAACAACGAATATTTGCTTCGGGATCTTTCTTAAATATTGCTTCTATCAACCTTGCCCCATGAAGGTCTCCGGAGGCTTCGCCTGCAATTATATAATACTTCACTTTAATTTTATTTTAAAGGAATTCACAAGTTAAATGAATTTTAAAACAATAAGGAAACAGACAATTATAAGTGAAATGATCACGAGTCCTTTTGCAAAATTGATTTTATTTTTTCGAATGGCTAAAAAGAAAACAGGAAGATTGATCAACGAACTAACACTGATAAGACCCCCAAGCTTTTTTTTCTCATAAAGAAAAGCAATTCCATCCTCCAACGGACCGTCGTACAAGAATAGAACAGCAAATATCATACAACTAAGACTCAATAAAAGTCCTGCGATAACTCCATTCAGGGTTTGTTTATTTTTCAAAATCCCAAGTGTTTAAGTTCTGAATGGCATGGTGTGCTGTAAGGTCAAACTCAACGGGAACGACAGAGATGTAACCATTTGACAAGGCCCATTCGTCCGTGTCTTCTCCTTTATCTTTGTTGACAAACTTGCCAGTAAGCCAATAGTAATCTAACCCCATTGGATTGGTTCTTTTGTCAAATTCCTCCACCCAATAGGCTTTGGCTTGACGACAAATCTTAATGCCCTTTATCTCTTCTTTTTTGAGTAGCGGGAAGTTTACATTGAGTACAACATTAGGTGGAATTTTATTTTCCAAAGCACTCAAGGTAATTTTTTTTACATAATTCTTGATGGCATCAAAATCTGCATTCCAACGGTAATCTAAAAGCGAAAATCCAATGGCTTGAATTCCTTCGATACCTGCTTCAACAGCCGCACTCATTGTCCCAGAATAAATTACATTAATAGAGGAATTCGATCCGTGATTAATTCCCGAAACACATAAATCTGGTTTTCTATCGAGTATTTCATTAACGGCAAGCTTTACACAATCGGCGGGAGTTCCTGAGCAGCTGTATTCTTTTTGAGGGCCATCCGTAACGCTCATTTCTGTACATTGCAAAGTGGAGTTTATTGTTATGGCATGACCCATTGCAGACTGAGGACTATCTGGAGCTACGACTACAACTTCTCCAATCTCGTTCATTACTTCGATCAGCTTTCGAATCCCTGGGGCGGTTATCCCGTCGTCATTTGTAACAAGTATAAGTGGCTTTTTTTTCATTTTATTTAAATACATTGTAAATTTACTAAATAAAAACACCCTATTATCATTTTACTTTTAACAAAAAGTTTTGATAGGAATTCCGTAAAATAATGGGTTTTTGGTTACATTTATATTCTAAATAAGATTGAAATGAGGTTCTTCGGTTCGCTTTTCACAGGGTTTTTGTCCTTGTTTTTATTACTTAATTTTTCTGTTGGCATCCCCAATCCAGAAAAAGATAAGCTTTTGATTGAGGTTATCGCCTATGTACTTGAGCGTGGTCATTTCAGTCCAAAGGAAATCAACGATGAGTTTTCTGAAAATGTTTTTCACAATTATATTGAAGGCATTGACGGACAACATCGATTTTTACTTCAATCCGACATCAATAACTTCAATAGATATAAGAAAGAGCTTGATGATCAAATTAAAGCATCAGACATTGCTTTTTTTGATCTAACTCATAAGAGATTAATGTCCAGAATGGAACAAGTAAAGGGGTTTTATGGAGAATTGTTTGAAAAACCTTTTGATTTTGATAAACAAGAAAACATTGATTTGAACTTTAAGGAAATGTCCTATGCTTCAACACTTAATGAGCTCAAAAACATTTGGAGAAAACGTTTTAAGTTTTCGGCACTGGACGTCTATTCTAGTATAATGCAGAGTGAGATTAAAAAGAAAGAAGAAGACAGTACCTATCAAATAAGGTCTAAAGTCCTCATTGAGGAAGAGGCAAGGCAAAAAACTAGGGAGGATATTGAAAATAGTTTTGAAGTGTTTGGGGAGATTCAGCGAAAGGATTGGTTTTCAATTTATGTCAACGCTATTACATTAGAATATGACCCCCACAGTAATTATTTTCCGCCTGAAGAGAAGGAAAGATTCGATCTAAATATTTCAGGAAAATTTGAAGGTATTGGTGCGCGACTTCAGAAAAAAAATCAAGAAGTTAAAATTACTGAAGTAATAGCGGGAGGACCCGTATGGAAAGATAAATTGCTCGAAGTGGGCGACACCATATTAAAAGTAGCTCAGAAAGATGGCGAGCCAGTTGAAATCGGTTCCATGCGTCTTGGCGATGCTGTAAAGCTAATCAAAGGTCCTAAAGGGACTCAGGTTTTTCTTACGGTCAAGCGCGTCGATGGGTTGGTCGAAGAGGTCGTTATTACAAGAGATATCGTTGAAATAGAAGAGTCTTATGCTAAATCATCTTTAATAAATAAAAACGAAAAGCTTTATGGACTCATAGAGTTGCCAAAGTTTTATATTGATTTTAAAGACAATGGTAGGCGTAATGCGGCTAGTGATGTTAAAAAAGAATTAGAACAACTTAAACAAAAAAATGTAGAAGGGATAATACTCGATCTTAGAAACAATGGTGGAGGTTCTTTAAAAACAGTTGTTGAAATGACAGGGTTTTTTATTGATGAAGGTCCAGTCGTTCAAGTAAAAAGTACCGGGGGAAGAAAAGAAGTGTTAAAAGATACAGATCCTACCATCATTTGGGACGGGTCTTTAGTTATTTTGGTGAATGAGTTTTCAGCTTCAGCCTCAGAAATTTTAGCCGCTGCGCTTCAAGATTATAAGCGAGCGATTGTTATTGGTAGTAAACAAACTTTTGGAAAAGGAACAGTTCAAAATGTTATTGACCTTAATCGGATTATTTCGGGGAGTACCCACGGCGATCTTGGCGCGGTTAAATTAACAACGGACAAATTCTACAGAATAAACGGAGGATCTACCCAACTCGAGGGAGTCAAGAGCGATATTGTAATTCTAGACCGCTATTCTTATGTTGATCTAGGGGAAAAGGATCAAGAGAATCCTTTGACTTGGGATCAAATTAAACCCGCCAAATATAAGCCTTGGCCAAATCAATTTAATTATGATTATGCACTGTCTGAAAGCAGAAAGAGATTGGATACTAATTCCTATATAAAGCTTGTCGATGAGCAGGCCAAATGGGTTAAGTTGCAACAGGAGGATTATGAATATACACTCAATTATGACGTTTATTTAAACGAGCGAGAAGAAAACTTAAAAGCTACCGATCAGTTCAAGATTTTAAATGATTTTAATTCTGACCTATCATTTGAATGGTTACCAGAACTAGGGGTAGAGGTCAACGATGAAATAAAAGAAAGAAGAGATCGCTGGGTTGAAAATCTTAAGAAAGATTTTTATATCAATGAAGCTGTAAACGTTTTAGAGGATTTAAATCTAAATTTAGATGCCTCAAAAAAGTTAGCTCAAAACAAAAAATAATAAATCAGAATTGAGCGGCTCTAAAAAATACTCTCTATTAGAATTTTTTAGAGACCCTTGGGCTACTGTGAGCTTTGCTTATATATTTTTTTTAATACTTATAGCATTTTTCGCCTATCAGATTGCGCCAGACAGTACGTCAAATGCAAATCAAATGCACCTTTCCATTCATTCCAAGCCTCCTGGTTTTAAATCAAAAATGGTTTTATTGACAGGTCAAAATTTATCTAATCAAAGCACTACTTTTTTTTATGGTGACATTGATTCTTCAGTAGAAATTCCAATTCAGAATTATAAGATCATTAATGAAGGAATTGAAATTCAACCTTACGGAATGCCAAAAGATTATTATGAGGTATTGTCAAAAGACAGGCTCCCACAACCATTTGTAGTTCCAAAATTCACTCAAGAAAATATTATAGAAAAGACCTTTTATCTGGGAACTGACAAATACGGCAGAGATCTATTGAGTCGTTTGATTATCGGAACAAGAATATCCTTGTCGATAGGGTTTGTTGCAGTTTTCATTTCACTTTTTATAGGCGTTTTTTTAGGAGCTATTGCAGGCTATTTTGGCGGTTATGTGGACAAAGTAATCGTTTGGTTGATCAATGTCGTGTGGTCAATCCCTACTTTGCTGATGGTCATTGCCATTACACTGGCCTTAGGAAGGGGTTTTTGGCAAGTTTTTATTGCAGTAGGCCTAACGATGTGGGTGGAAGTGGCGCGAGTCGTTAGGGGTCAGGTATTGGCCGTAAAAGAGAAAACATATGTTCAGGCAGCACACGCTTTGGGCTATTCCAATCAAAGAGTTTTGAAAAATCATGTTTTACCCATGGTCATCGCCCCAATTATTGTTATTTCTGCTGCAAATTTTGCCAGTGCTATTCTAATAGAAAGTGGCCTTAGCTTTTTAGGTATTGGTGCACAACCGCCAACGCCCAGCTGGGGAGGCATGGTCAAAGATCATTTTCGTTATCTGCTTTTGGGAAAGCCCTATTTGGCGATTCTTCCAGGTTTGGCTATTATGAGTTTGGTTTTGGCCTTTATGACTTTGGGCAATAGTCTGAGGGATTTCCTAGACGTCAAAAATTAATATTACCACTCGTTTAACCGATTGGCATCGAGGTTCAAGTGGATGAAAATCAGGATACTAAAGGCGAGAAGACTGGATCCTCCATAGCTGATAAAAGGAAGTGGAATCCCGATGGTAGGAACCATACCCAAAGACATTCCAATATTAATTAGAAAATGGACGAAAATAAGGCTTGCTACGCCATAGGAAAAGACCCTTCTAAACTTATTGACCTGCTTTTCAGCACTTAAAATAATTCGCATAATTAATCCGCAAAAAAGAAAGATCACGAATACACCTCCAACAAAACCCCATTCTTCTCCGATAGTACTGAAAATATAATCCGTATGTTGTTCTGGTACAAAATCTCCCTTGGTTTGAGTTCCTTCTAAGAACCCCTTTCCGGAAAATCCACCAGAGCCAATTGCTATTTTCGATTGATTGATGTTGTATCCAATGCCTTTTGTGTCTTTTTCCTTTCCCAATACGATATTGATTCTGTCCCGATGTCTTTGCTCAAAAATATTATTAAAAATAAAATCAACGGAATAAGAAAAACCAATGGATAAAGCGAGCACCAATAAAAAGGGCCAAACTTTAACTTTCCGTCTTGATTTTTTAATAAAATAAAATAGAATAGCGACAATAGCGATAATGATTACAATCGCAATTCCGATTTGAAAACTTAACGTGATTAAAAACAAACTAACCAGACCGAGAAACAGAAACAAATAAGAGTAATTCAAACCTTCGCGAAAAAGCGGAAAGAAAAAAGCTCCAAAGATTAGAGCAGAACCTGGATCTGGTTGTAAAATGATAAGAAAGGCGGGCAGCAATAAAAAACCACCAATTTTTAATAAGGTAGTAGGTTTTTTTAAGTCGGTTTGAAATAAACTCATCGATTTGGCGATGATCAGTGCCGTGGCAACTTTCACTAATTCAGAGGGTTGCAGACTCGTTCCGCCAAAGGAATACCAAGAGGTTGCTCCCGATATGGTTTTGCCAAAAACAAAAAGCCCGATCAATAATAGAATTCCTACGATATAGCTCAGCATTGCAAACTGTTCAAAAAACTTAACATTAATGGCCAGAATTAAACCTCCAAAAAACAAACTCAAGCCAAGAAAAACAATTTGTTTCCCTACCGGTTGAGTCAAATCGAAAATAGAGGTTACGGCATCATTATAGGTAGAGGAATACACGTTGGTAATACCAAAAGTGACCAATATTATATATATCAGAATCAACAACCAATCAAGACGCGCTATAATGTTATTATTCATTGACACTAAATGGTTTTCCTGAATAGGGTTTTTTGTACTCCTCTAATAGGGTTCCTTCTATCATTCGGGTCTCGAGCCACTTTCGTTTAATTTCTTTATTTAGATATTTCTCAATCATCAAACTTGCAATAGGAGCTGCCCATCGTCCTCCCCAATATCCATTTTCTACAAAAACAGCGATCGCAATTTTAGGATCATCTTTTGGCGCAAAAGCAATAAACATAGAATGATCTGTAAGTTGGGTTTTTACGCCATCAATTTTAACAAAGTTCTCAACGGTTCCAGTTTTACCACAAACGGCTATTCCTGGGATTTTTGCAATTCTAGCAGTTCCCATTTCCACGACTTTGTGCATCCCTTCAATGACGGTTTCAAAATGAATGGAATCTATTGATGTAGTATTTTTCGAATAGTTTTTCGGGAGAAGATCTCCACTTATAGATTTCACAAAATGCGGGGTGTAGAAATAACCTCTGTTGGCAATTGCTGCAGTGAAATTGGCCATTTGAATGGGTGTGGTTAAAATTTCCCCTTGACCAATTGCATTTGAAATAACAGTAGCAGATCTCCATCTGCCTTTTTTGTACCAAAAATCATAATAAGAAGCATCAGGGATAAATCCCTTTTTTCCTGAGGGGAGGTCGTACCCTAAAAAATTACCAAACCCAAAACTCTTAACATGCTTATTCCAAATATCCATTCCTTCTGCAGTGCTTTCGCCTGCTTCATCAATGATTTTTCTGTAAGTGTTTGCGAAATAAGTATTACAAGATTTATAAATTCCTTTTATAAGATTGTTCTGGGTGCCATAAGCACAGTGACATTCCATAAATATTCCTCTTGCATAGAAATGACCATGATTGCATAAATAAGTGGTGTTTGGAGTAATTACATTTTCTTGAAGTGCAATCAAAGCGTTTAATGTTTTGAATGGAGATCCTGGTGGATACTGCGCCTGAAGACCGCGATCAAATAGTGGCTTTGCCAAGGTATCTAACGCTAGTTTTCGATAATTTTCAGATCTCTCTCTGCCTAGCAATAAATTAGGATCATAACTAGGGGCAGAAATCAAAGTGAGCACTTCTCCAGTTTTAGGTTCTATTGATACAATACCCCCTCTTTTATTTTGCATGAGCAATTCTCCATATTTCTGAAGTTCAGAATCTATCGAAAGAGTCAGATTTTTTGCACCTTTTGATTCTTCGTCATACTTTCCGTCTTCAAGAGATCCAATGATTCTATTAAAACGATCTTTTTGAAAAAACTTTTTCCCTTTAACCCCTCTAAGTTGACTTTCATAAAATTCTTCAACTCCTTGTCTCCCGATGAGTTCCCCAAGGGTATAATAGTCATTTTTTTTAAGATCATTTTTACTTACCTCACTGACATATCCTAAAAGATTTGCTGCAATTGAATCTTGATATTTTCTGATTGACTTTTTCTGTAAGAAAAACCCCTTAAACTTCCATATTTTTTCTTGAATAGTAGCATGGTCTTTTTTTGATACTTGACTTACAATTATTGAAGGTAATTTTATTGAGAATCTTTTCGCTTGCTTTAGTTTAACTTCTAACTCAGTTTTTTCAATGCCGATCAATTGACACAATTCAAGTGTATCAAATACCCTTAAGTTTTCTGGGATAAGCATTAAGTCATAAACAGGTTGATTTGAAACCATTAGTTTTTGATTCCTGTCATAGATGTATCCTCTTTCAGGAAAAATAAGTTTTTCAACTACTGCATTATTGTCAGAAAGAAGTTTGTAGGAGGAATTGATCAACTGAAGGCTGATGAGTTTAAAAACAAAAACTAAGGAGGTTATCAGAGTGACTCCTATTAAAAAATACTTTCTAATCATGTCTCGTTTTGAAAAAACCTAAGGATATCCACAACAAGATAAATGAAAAAATGCTTGTAATTAAAGTGTATTTAAAAATTATGGAAATACTTTTCAGATTAAAGTAAACCACAATAAATAAAATAAGATGATGAATAAATACCATCAGTACTAAATAAAGCAATCGATTGGACAAGGAGGTGCCCCTAACCATACCCATAGAAATGTCAGAGTTAACCCCAAATGAAAATTGGATGATATAAGGCCTTAAAAAAGCTATTGCAAGTGACGCAATCATATGTCCTCCTGCACCATGTGAAAGTAAATCTAGAAGAAACCCCATTAGGAATCCAATCAAAATAAGTAATGTAGGGTTATTGTCAAAACGATAAGTTATCAAAAAGAGTAGATAAATATAGGGGTTAAGGAAGCCAAATAAATTTACGTTATTTAACAAAAAAACCTGCAATAAAATCAGTAAGATAAATTGAAGAAAAGACTTTGTGTTACTTTGAAACATCGCCGGTCAATTTTTTTATTTCGTCCAAATCTTTATTTTTGATGACGTATGCAAATTCTTTTTGGGTCAAATTACTAAACAAATCCACCTCGATCTGATAATAACCTTCCGTCTTGGGTTGAACAAATTTGGAAACAACTCCGATTGGTATTCCAAAAGGAAAATAAGCCGACATTCCTCCAGTCACAATTGTGTCCCCAACAGAAACCGAATTGATGATGGAAATGTCATCTAGTATCATTTTTTTAGGATGAATACCAGGCCACACAAGTGATCCATAAGCTCCATTTTTCTTAAAGCTAACATTTATTTTTATCTCTTGATGTAAAATAGAAATCACGCTCGAATGATGGGCTCTCGTTTCATTGACAATCCCAATGACTCCGTCGGTTGAAATAACCCCCATATCCTCCATCACACCATCTTCATACCCTTTGTTTATGATCAAATAATTATTGGCTTTATTAAAGCTATTCTTAATAATTTTGGCACTTGTTACTTCAAAATTAAAAGTATCAAGTGTTTTTTGTTTAAGAATTTGATTCTGGAAATAAATGATTTCTAAAGCTTTAAGCTTATTATTTTCTTTAACAAGATCTGCGTTAATTTTCTTAAGATTGAAGTAGTCAGAAATCCCTTTTGAGACACCGTATAAATTAGATGAAATACCTAGACCTATTGCGCTAAAAACACTCTTGTGATAAAAGCTTCGTTGGTTTACGATTAAGAAGGAAATAAACAACAGCCCTAGAAAAAGCGAAGTGTTTTTGTACTTCAACAGGGCATTGAAAATCTGCCGCATAAAGTATTTATTTAATCAAAATATTTTTAAAACGATCAAGGTTTTTTAAAGTAATTCCAGTTCCCCTAACAACAGCTTGTAGCGGATCCTCTGCAATATAAACTGGTAAATCAGTTTTCCTGGAAAGGCGCACATCTAGTCCTCTAAGCAGGGCACCGCCCCCGGCTAAATATATTCCAGTATTATAAATATCAGCAGCTAACTCAGGTGGGGTTTGAGAAAGCGCCTCCATAATAGCGTCTTCAATTCTAATGATTGATTTATCAAGTGCTTTTGCAATTTCAATATAGGATACCATGGTTTGTTTTGGTTTTCCCGTCACTAAGTCACGACCTTGTACAGACATGTCTTCCGGAGGGTTTTCAAGATCCTCTATGACAGCACCGATCATGATCTTTATTTTTTCAGCAGTTCGTTCTCCAATATAAAGGTTGTGTTTGCTTCGCATGAAGTTAATGATGTCATTCGTAAAAACATCCCCAGCGATTTTAACAGATTTATCGCAAACAATTCCTGAAAGTGCAATAACTGCAATTTCGGTAGTCCCTCCTCCAATATCTACGATCATGTTTCCCTTTGGTTGCATGATGTCAATTCCAATTCCAATGGCCGCTGCCATCGGTTCGTGAATTAAATAAACTTCTTTTCCGTTTACTCGTTCAGCAGATTCCTTAACAGCTCGCATTTCTACTTCTGTTATGCCAGAAGGAATGCAAATAACCATCCGTAAGGAAGGCGTAAAAAATCTATTTTTAAGTGTGGGTATGCTTTTAATCAACGTATTGATCATTTGCTCAGAAGCATTAAAGTCAGCAATGACACCATCCTTAAGAGGTCGGATGGTTTTTATATTTTCATGAGTTTTACCCTGCATCATGCTCGCTTCATTACCAATGGCAATTATTTTGCCAGTAGTTCGATCAATTGCAACGATAGAAGGACTATCCACAACAACTTTATCATTGTGAATAATTAGGGTATTTGCGGTTCCAAGATCAATCGCGATTTCTTCTGTCAGAAAGCCCAAGAAGTTTTTCATTCGTTTTTGTTAAAGGTATAAAAATTAATGTTTAAAATGACGTGTTCCTGTCAACACCATTGATAATTTGTTTTCGTTACAAAAATCAATTGAAAGATGATCTTTAATTGAACCACCTGGCTGTAAAACAGATCTTATTCCAGCGTTGTATGCGATTTCGACACAATCCGGAAAAGGGAAAAAAGCATCACTTGCCATGACCGAATCATTAAGGTCAAACTTGAAATGAATCGCCTTTTCAATCGAATGATTTAAGGCGTCTACACGTGAAGTTTGTCCAGTTCCTGAAGCCAATAGCTGCTTGTTTTTGACCAATACAATTGTGTTTGATTTCGTGTGTTTACATATTTTAGAGGCAAAAAGAAGGTCATCGATTTGATCCTGTGAAGGTTTAAGTTCAGTAATCATGTTCAAATCATTAACTGCATCTGTTTTATTGTCCCTTTCTTGCTGTAGCACACCATTTAAACAGCTTCTAAAGGTCGAGGAAGGCAATTCAGTTCCTTTCTGAATGAGTAAAATACGATTCTTTTTTTGTTTGAGGATACTTAGGGCATCATCGCTAAAGGAAGGCGCAATTACTACTTCACAGAACAGTGAATGAATTTCGGTAGCCGTTTCAGTGTCAATTTCTTTGTTAGCAATCAATACTCCTCCAAAAGCAGATACAGGATCACCGGCTAAGGCGTCAACATAAGCTTGTTTTAGGGTTTTCCTTTGAGCAAATCCACAAGCATTGTTATGTTTTAAGATCGCAAAAGTGGGATCTTCATCATAGAATTCAACAATTAAATTAACGGCAGCATCAATGTCAAGAAGATTGTTGTAGGAAATTTCTTTTCCGTGAACTTGCTCCAGTAAGTCCCCCAAAGGTCCAAAAAAGTAACCCTCCTGATGAGGATTCTCCCCATAGCGCAATCGTTTAGATTCTTTAATACTTAATTTAAGAACCGTTTTTTCTTCGTTAAAATAATTGAAAATCGCTGAATCATAGTGAGAAGAAGTTTGGAACGCTTTGGTAGAAAAATATTTTCTATCGCTCAGTTCTAGACTTCCATCTTTTGTCGTTATTAAATTTAAAAACTCATCATAATCATTCTTGTCAGAAACACAGATTACATCTTTAAAGTTTTTTGCAGCTGCACGAATTAAAGCAATTCCTCCGATATCAATTTTCTCTACAATATCCTCTTCCGATGCCCCAGTAGCTACTGTGTCTTCAAAAGGATAGAGGTCAACAATTACAAGATCAATTTGAGGAATCTCATAAGCCTCAAGAGCTTCAATATCCTTGGGTTCTTCCTGTCGGTTAAGAATTCCACCAAATATTTTAGGATGAAGTGTTTTCACTCTTCCTCCTAGAATTGAAGGATAGCCCGTTACATCTTCTACAGCCACAACGTCATATCCCAAATCACGGATGAAACTTTCGGTTCCTCCTGTCGAATAAAACGTTACTCCCATTTTATTCAATTCATGAATAATTGGTGCCAATCCAGTTTTATCAAAAACAGAGATTAGTGCGGAAGAAATTTTCTTTTGGCTCATAATTTTACTTTATTTTTTTCTTAGCCTCTACTGAGGATAAATTATTTGAAAAACGGATGCATCTAGAATAATTGAAAGATGACATATGGACGAACCATATTTGTTAGATTAAAATCATTAAAAAATTAATAGCTTTTAAGTACTTTAGCTAAATATAGCTCGAATGTTGTTTTAGCAAAAATATTAAAAAACATCAAAGAGAATCTATCTTTTTTATTAATATTTTAATTCGTCCAATTTCAATTCAATTCAAATGAATCAAAGATTAAAAATAAGTGGGATGACTTGCGGAAATTGCAAAAGTAGCGTCCTTGAAAAGCTGTCTTTTTTTAAAGAAATTAATGTAGCCAAAATTGATTTAAGCTCAGGTATTACGGATTTAGAAGTGACTCAAAAAATATCCTTAAACTTAATTAACGAGCAACTAAATCCAAAATATAAAGCCGAAAAGGTCATTGAAAGCAAAAGTTTTGATAGCGGTACTGAATTTTCTGAATCCAAATGGAGACTGTTGTTTCCTTTGTTTTTGATTTTTGGTTACCTTATCGCTGGAACCTTTTATCTTCAAAAAGAATTATTAACCATCGAAGGATTCATGTATGATTTTATGGGTTTGTTTTTTATCGTTTTTAGTTTTTTCAAGTTCCTTGATTACAATGGATTTCCAGCATCTTTTGCCCAATACGACCCTTTGGCAAAAAAAAGTCTTCTGTATGCCAAAGTTTATCCATTTTTAGAAGCAGTACTTGGGGTCCTTTTTTTAATGCGCTGGAAATTAGACATCGCCTTGTGGGTTACGTTGATTGTATTGTCGATCACTACTATTGGCGTTTTACTTTCTTTATTAAACAAAAATAAAATTACATGCGCTTGTCTCGGTACAGCTTTGAAGCTTCCCATGTCTGAAGCAACTTTAATCGAAAATGTCATTATGTTAATCATGTGCGTTTCAATGTTAATTAACTAATTTTGTTTAAAACGTTGAAAAATAAATCATGAAAATACAGGTCGTGATTTTGTGCCTAAGTTGGGTGGTAACTTTTTCGCAGGACAATCTTTCTGGAACAATTAAGTATAAAGAAAATAATAAAATCATCCCTTTAGCGGGTACAAATCTTTATTGGGAAAACACCTTTAAAGGTACGGTGAGCGATGGGCGGGGTAGGTTTGCCTTAGAAAGAGATTCGAATAGTAATGTATTGATAATTAGTCATTTAGGGTTTAAAACAGATACCCTGATCGTGAATTCCAACGAAAGACTTGATCATTTCTTAACTCCAGATGATGAAGACGAATTGGAGGAGGTTACGCTTATACAACGCAGAAAATCTTTACAGAAATCTTTTATTGAAACACAAAACATCACAAAAGTGAGTAGCGCCGAGTTGCTCAAGGCAGCATGTTGTAATCTTTCAGAAAGTTTTGAAACCAATCCTGCCATCGATGTAAACTTTTCGGATGCTTTGACAGGAACCAAGCAGATCAAAATGTTAGGACTTTCGAGTCCCTATTTACTGATTTCTGAAGAAAATATTCCTATGGTTCGGGGGGCTTCTCAGGCCTATGGATTGACATTTACACCAGGAACATGGATCGAAAGTATACAAATCAGTAAAGGCGCCGGGAGTGTTACCCATGGATTTGAAAGTATCGCGGGGGAGATTAATACAGCGTTAACAAAACCATTAACAGATGTTCCATTTTTCCTTAACCTTTTTGGCTCAGCAAACGGTCGATTCGAATTAAATTCCCATTTCAATAGGAAGTTGAGCGATCGTTTACATTTAGGGTTATACCTACACGGGAATCAAAGGAAGGAAAAGTTTGATAGAAATAAGGATGGTTTTTTGGACCAACCGCTTGCACAGCAGTTCAACATCATGAACCGTTGGCAATATGTTTTTCCTGAAAAAGGTTGGGTAAGTTTTTTGAGTTGGCGGTGGATGAATGATCAGAAACAAGGCGGGACAGTTAATTTTGAACCCCACTTAGACAGCGGAAAGACAACAAATTGGGGGAGCGAAATTAAAACTAACCGATTTGATGCCTCTTTCAAACTGGGTTATGTTTTTCCTGAACTTCCCTATCAAAGTTTTGGTTTTCAAAGTGCCTATAGTAATCATGACCAAGATTCTTACTATGGACTGCGTATTTATGACATCAATCATAAAAGTTTTTACACCAACATTTTATTTAATTCCATCATTGGGAATACACTCAATAAGTTTAAGTCTGGGATTAATTTTGGTCATGATGAATATGATGAACAAGTGAATAATTTTAATTATTTAAGGACAGACCAAAATATTGGCGCTTTCTTTGAATTTTCACATGATAATAATGAAAACTTTAGCTGGATAGGAGGGATTAGAATTGATATACACAACAGATTGGGAACTTTTGTCACCCCCCGATTTCACCTTAAGTATTTGCCCCTCGAAAAACTCGTAATTCGATTATCAACAGGAAGCGGTCGAAAAGCTGCAAACCTATTTGCCGAAAATCAAACCTTGTTTGCAACCAATAGAAAAATCAATATAGCCAGTTCGGGAGGTCAGGTCTATGGTTTAAAACCAGAAAAAGCCTGGAATTATGGACTGAGTCTTAGTAAATCATTTGATATAGGATCCGATGATTTAACGGTTTCAGCCGATTATTATATCACAGATTTTGTTGATCAAGTTGTTGTTGATTGGGAACAATCAGAGGAGATTTCTTTTTATAATCTAGCTGGGGATAGCAGTGCGAAAAGTTTTCAGCTTGAAGTAGATTTCTCTCATAATCTTTGGAATTTTCGAACAGCCTACAAGAATTATGATGTTAAATTAGATTATAAAAGTGGATCGTTTCGAAAACCCTTACAAGCAAGAAATCGATTTTTTGCCAACGTAGGTTTTGAGTCTAACTTGACAGCTAAAGACCAACAATGGAGATGGGATTTGACATATCATCTGGTTGGAACCCAAAGATTGGTTGAAACGACTAGGGATAAAGCAAATAGCTATTCTCCAAATTATTCACTTTGGAATTCACAATTAACCAGAGTTTTTTCTGAAACTTTCGAAGTATATTTGGGTGGAGAAAACATTGGAAACTATAGACAAACCAATCCTATTATTGGTGGGGAAAACCCATTTGGACCTGATTTCGATGCCTCACAAGTCTATGCACCCGTCTTTGGAAACATGATATACGCAGGTTTGCGTTTTAAAATTAATCCATAATCATTAAAATTATATTTATGAAAAAATTATTTTTAATCTTAATGCTACTTCCCTTGGGAATAAATGCACAAGAGAAACCAAAAAAAAACGCCAAAACCAAATTTATAGTTGTTGGAAATTGTGATGCTTGTCAAAAAAGAATTGAAAAAGCAGCCCTTTCAGTCAAAGGGGTTAAAATGGCAAAATGGGACATTCCTTCCAATGTAATTTCTATAATTTATGATCAAAGAAAAGCTCATATAGACAGTATTCATAAATCAATTTCAGCAATTGGACATGATACGGAAAAGAGTATTTCTCCGCTTGCAGTCTATAATGCATTGCCTCTGTGTTGTCAGTACATTAGAAAAGAATAGACATAAAAAAACCCTGCTTTGTTAAAAGCAGGGTTTTTTTTAATATTAAAATGGAATTACATCATTCCGGGCATTCCGCCGCCGCCCATTGGTGGCATAGCAGGAGCGTCTTCCTTGATGTCTACTAAAGCACATTCAGTAGTTAGGATCATTCCAGCAACGGAGGCAGCATTTTCAAGCGCCACACGCGTTACTTTCTTAGGATCAATAATCCCTTCTTTAAGCATGTCAACAAAAGTTCCATCTTTGGCATTGTATCCAAAGTTTTCTTTACCCTCAAGCACTTTAGAAACTACAACAGAACCTTCGCCTCCAGAGTTTTCAACGATTATTCTTAAAGGAGCTTCAATTGCTTTGAGTATGATTTGAATTCCAGTAGCTTCGTCAGCATTGTCAGATTTTAATTTAGACAAACTTTCTTGTGTTCTCAATAAAGCAACACCACCACCAGCAACAATACCTTCTTCTACTGCGGCGCGCGTTGCATGAAGTGCATCATCTACACGATCTTTCTTTTCTTTCATTTCAACTTCTGAAGGTGCACCAACATATAGTACGGCAACACCACCCGAAAGTTTAGCCAGACGTTCTTGAAGCTTCTCTCTGTCATATTCAGAAGTAGTCGTTTCAATTTGAGCTTTAATTTGGTTAACACGAGCTTGAATTTCAGCTGTTTCACCAGCGCCGTTAACAACAGTTGTGTTGTCCTTGTCAATGGTTACTTTTTCAGCAGTACCCAACATTTCAATGGTTGTGTTTTCTAGAGAAAAACCTCGCTCCTCAGAAATAACAGTACCTCCTGTTAAGATGGCGATGTCTTCAAGCATTGCTTTTCTTCGATCTCCAAAACCTGGTGCTTTTACAGCAGCGATTTTTAAGGCACCACGAAGTTTGTTTACTACCAATGTGGCTAGAGCCTCACCATCAACATCTTCTGCAATAACTAACAAAGGCTTTCCAGTTTGAGCAACAGGCTCAAGTACTGGAAGTAAATCCTTCATTGAAGAAATTTTCTTGTCGTATAATAAAATATAAGGTGATTCTAGATCAGCTTCCATTTTTTCAGAATCCGTAACAAAGTAAGGAGACAAATATCCACGATCAAATTGCATTCCTTCAACAACGTCCACGTAAGTTTCAGTTCCTTTTGCTTCTTCTACTGTGATTACACCTTCTTTTCCGACCTTCTCAAAAGCCTCAGTAATCAGACTTCCGATGGCGTTGTCATTGTTAGCAGAAATACTAGCAACTTGTTTTATTTTATCAGAAGCATTTCCAACTTCTACCGATTGTATTTCAAGTGCAGCGACTATTGATGCAACAGCCTTGTCAATTCCTCTTTTAAGATCTAATGGGTTTGCACCAGCTGCAACGTTTTTCAATCCTTCTTTCACAATCGCTTGTGCAAGAATTGTTGCAGTTGTGGTTCCATCACCAGCCAAATCATTGGTTTTAGAAGCAACTTCTTTTACCATCTGAGCCCCCATATTTTCAAGCGGGTCAGCCAGCTCAATTTCTTTTGCAACAGTAACACCATCTTTAGTTACTTGAGGTGCTCCAAATGATTTTCCTATAATTACATTTCTTCCTTTTGGTCCAAGGGTTACTTTTACGGCATTTGCTAGTGCATCAACACCACGTTTAATTCCGTCGCGAGCATCTAAGTCAAATTCTATTTTTTTAGCCATCTTAATTTGTGTTATTTTTTGTTAAACAATAGCGAGAATATCGGCTTCTCTCATAATTAAATAATCGTTTCCTTCATGCTGTAGTTCAGTTCCAGAATACTTCCCATATAAAACGTTGTCTCCAACTTTTACGGTTACAGGATTTTTTTTAGTTCCAGGTCCAACAGCGACAACAACTCCTCTTTGAGGCTTCTCTTTTGCGGTATCAGGGATGATTATACCCGAAGAAGTTTTTGTTTCTGCAGCAGCAGATTCAATTAAAATTCTATCCGCAAGCGGTTGAATATTTAGTTTACTCATTTGATTAATTTTTTTATTTAATATAAATTTATTAGTTGAACATAAAATTCCACAAATCGTGCCACCCAATTATTGTGTGACAAATTGATGTTTTAATTGACACAGAACTGACAGCATGACATAAGTTGCTATTGCTCAGGTGGTGCCGCTGGTATTTCAGGAATTGCTTCAGGAATAACTTCTTCAATTGCATTGTCTTGAATCAACCGAGAATCGGCAGGCGTGTTGTCAGAAGTTAGAGAGATGTTCGAAAGTAAGATAAGAACCAATAAAAGTGTGGCTAAAATCCAAGTACTCCGATCTAGAAAATCAGAGGTTTTTTGGACACCACCCATTTGTTGTGCTCCAGCTCCAAAAGAAGAAGAGAGTCCTCCACCTTTAGGGTTTTGAACCATTACTACTAGTATTAGTAAAAAACAAACGAAAATTATTAATCCAATAAATATTGAAAAAGTGCTCATATCAAGTTGTTATTGTTTTTGCAAACGTTTTATTTCTTTTATTTGCCCTGCAAAGAAAACATTTTTTTTCGGATATTTCAAACTTAATATTTTGTAGGCCCTTATTGCTTTTCCGTATTTTTTTTGTTTGACAAAAACCTTGGCTAAGGTTTCGGTCATCAACTCTTCCGGTTGGTATATATTTTCAACTTCTATGGGTGAACTTTCTGTTTTTCCAACGGGAGAGATTTTTGGGTCATTTTCAATAAAACGGTCAATTATAGAGAGCTTGTCACTCAATGGGCTTTTTTCAATCGTTGTCTGAATTCCCTTTTCCTCAGTAAAGATTATCCAGTCCGTAAAACTCAATTCAATTTCAGCGCTTTTTATTTTTTCAATTTTAACTTCAGCTTCGATTACCGCCTCTTTTTTGACAACAGGTTTCACCGTTTTCGTTTTTGTAGGAACAGCTTTTTGTTTGGCTGTTTTCAATTTAATTGGTTTAGCCTTAAGCTTAATCGGGCTTTCGATAGCAATTTTTAATACGCTTCTGTTGCTTGACAGTATGGCTGTTTTATTCAAAACTTTTTGGTAGTCCTGATCTTCCCTGAATTTAAGCGCCTTTGCATAAAACACATGAGAGGATTGGAAATAGGGGAACTCTTCTGTTACGTTTTTTAGATCAGTTAAGGTTTGATCATTGAGAGGATCAAAATTATTGATGGTTTTAAAAAAGTCTACTTCCTTTACCATACTTACCATTTAGCGAGTGTTGCATTGAAAATATTTTGAGTCAAACGCTCGAAAATTTCATCGTGAGCAGCTCCTTTAATGTCATATAACTGTTGTTCTGCTGGAAAATCATAAAAGAATGAGAAACGACTTTCAAAGTCGTCTTCCTCATTATTTATATTGGTATAGCGCAGATTTACGGTAACTGTCAACCTGTTTTGAGCAGCAGTTAAATTGGCAGTTGAGGTCATTGGAGTAACGCTGTATTCAACAATTTCTCCTTCATAGACTAAGTCTCCATTAGACGAAACCAGATTCAAATTGGTTTGATTTAATATAAGATCTTGAAGTTCTAATGTAAAATCTCGATCTACTCCTGGTTCAACCGTAGACCCAGGTCTACTCCCAGCTTGATTTTCAAAAAAATTTACTTGAAAAGAATTTGCTCCTGCTGGTATAGAGGCTCCGGTAAAAGAATAGATACCACAGCCAAAAGTGAAGACCAGCACAAGTAAGTAAATAAATGGATTTTTAATATTATTCATCTTCTAAGTCTTGAAGGTCAAATTGTTTGATTTTACGATAAAGCGTTCTTTCTGAAATCCCTAATTCTTTGGCAGCAATTTTTCTTTTTCCATTGCTTCTTTTCAAAGATTTCTTGATCATTTCAATTTCTTTTTCTAATAAAGATAGAGGTTCTTCTTCAATGACAGTTTCGGCAAACTCGTAACTGTTAGTGCCAGAATTTTCTTCATAATTATAAGAATTATTTTTTTCAGCAGGGATTACTTCTAAAGATTTTTCTAGAGTATCTTTTTCGTTCCCGTATATTTTTTTTATTAAATCCAGATTTTTTTCTTGGACTGAGGAATGGTTTTCGTTTTCCATGAGTTCCAAGGTTAATTTTTTTAAATCATTGAGATCGCTCTTCATATCGAACAACACCTTATAAAGAATCTCTCTCTCTGAAGAGAAATCAGCGTCTTTACTTTCGCTCTTGATAACAGCAGGGAGCTGAGATCCTAGTTCTGGTAAATAGTTTCTTAAAATTGCTGGGTTTAAATCTCTTTCTTTTTCGAGTACAGAGATTTGTTCAGCGATATTTCTAAGTTGACGAATATTTCCACCCCAACGGTATTGGGAGAGCATGTTTTGAGCATCCTCATCTAATCTAACCGTGGGCATTTTATATTTTTGAGCAAAATCTGCCGCAAATTTTCTAAAAAGTAGTGGAATGTCATCTTTTCTTTCTCTAAGTGGTGGTAAGTTTATTTCCACGGTACTTAGTCGATAGTATAAATCTTCTCTAAACTTCCCTTTTTGAATCGCATCTCCCATTTTTACATTGGTAGCTGCTACAATTCTAACATCGGTTTTAAGAATGCTAGAAGACCCTACTTTCATGTATTCTCCATTCTCAAGAATTCGCAGTAACCGCACCTGAGTTGGCAAAGGAAGTTCACCAACTTCATCTAGAAAAATTGTACCTCCATCAGCAACTTCAAAATAACCACTTCTGCTGCTGGTGGCTCCTGTAAAAGCTCCTTTTTCGTGTCCAAACAACTCACTGTCAATCGTTCCTTCTGGAATTGCTCCACAATTTACTGCAATGTACTTTGCGTGCTTTCGTGGAGAGAATTGATGAATGATTTTAGGGATATTTTCCTTTCCTACTCCACTTTCTCCAGTAACCAATACGGTAATTTCAGTAGCAGCTACCTGCAATGATTTTTCCAGTGCGCGATTGAGCCCAAAATGGTTTCCAATAATTCCGAATCGTTGTTTTATGTTTTGAATAGATTCCATGATTTCTTATATGTCTTGAGAAATTCCAATTGCTCTACCGATCAAAGTTGCAGAAGTGGCAGCATCAATTTTAACATCTACAAATTCACCAATCTGATAATTTTCTTTTGGAAATACAGCAACGGTGTTTTGACTCGTCCTGCCACTCCAGAATTCATCTGATTTTTTTGAACTTTTTTCAATTAAAACGCAAAAGGTTTTTCCAATATTTGCTTTGGTTCTCAATTCGCTGTGTTCTCTTTGAAGGGCTATGATCTCTTGTAATCTTCTTTTTTTGGTTGTTTCAGGAATGTCATCAGCAATCTTTCGAGCAGCATGAGTTCCAGGTCTTTCAGAATAAGAATACATAAACCCATAATCATACTTAACATATTCCAGTAAATCAAGGGTGTCCTGATGATCTTTTTCTGTTTCTGTTGGAAATCCAGCAATCATGTCCTGAGAAATACCACAATCTGGGATGATTTTTCGGATGTTATCAATCAATTCGAAATACTCTTCTCTTGTGTGCTGACGATTCATTTTTTTTAGAATAGTATTACTTCCAGACTGAACAGGCAAATGAATATAGTCACAGATATTTCGGTATTTTGCCATGGTATGAATTACATCTAAAGACATGTCTTGGGGGTTCGAAGTCGAAAAACGAATTCTCATTTTTGACTGTGCTTCTGCTACCAATTGTAGTAGTTGGGCAAAGTCTACAGCCGTTTTTTGCTGCAAAGCAGTGGCGTCTTGAAAATCTTTTTTGAGTCCTCCACCATACCACAAATAGCTGTCTACGTTTTGACCGAGCAAGGTGATTTCTTTAAAGCCTTTTTTTGCCAATTGATTTACTTCTTCCAATATGCTTTTAGGGTCGCGACTTCTTTCTCTTCCTCTTGTAAAAGGAACGACGCAAAAAGTACACATGTTGTCACACCCTCGTGTAATGGAAACAAAAGCACTAACGCCATTTGAATCCAAACGAACGGGAGCAATGTCTCCATAGGTTTCTTCCTTTGATAAAATAACATTGACCGCTTCTCTATTTGCTTCTGCTTCCTGAAGTAAGTTGGGAAGATCTTTGTAGGCATCTGGTCCTACAACAATGTCTACCATCTTTTCCTCCTCAAGAAATTTATGTTTCAATCGTTCTGCCATGCAGCCCAAAACTCCGATTTTTAATTTTTTATTTTTTTTCTTTAATTTATTAAATAGCTCTAATCGTTTCCTGACGGTTAATTCTGCTTTTTCGCGAATGGAGCAGGTATTGACCAAAACCAAGTCGGCGCTTTCCATTATTTGCGTAGTCTGATAGCCTTCTTTAGATAAAATTGAAGCAACAATTTCACTGTCAGAAAAATTCATCTGGCAGCCATATGATTCTAAATAGACTTTTTTGGTTCCTTTTTTTTTGCGGTCTATGTTTTTGCCATCTAAAGCTTCACCATTGAATAAATTTGGGTTTTTAGAGGGATGATTTCTTTCCTCGTCAGCAACACTAAACCTTTCATTTTTTGTGACAATTTCCATTTAGGTAATACTTTATAAATAATGTTTTTTAGATCTTGAGCAACCTAACCAAACTAAATGGTTTATGTTTCATTTAAATCAAATACTTCTACGACAAATATACTACCTTTTACAAAATATGTCAAGTTGTCAGTTGATTTTAAGAAAAGTAAATGTAATGGCGTCTTTTACTATTTTTTTGTAGCATGAATTGCTTTAGGTTTATTCATCGATCTGACCCCTTCAATTTGAGGCCCCAATCCTTTAGGTATCTTTCTCGCCTCGGCAATTCGCTGGTTGATTACTATAACCAATGAGTCTTTTATTTTTTGATATTTGGGTTTTTGAGCTAGATTATTAAGCTCTTCTCTATCCGAATTATGGTCGTAGAGTTCATAGCCTCCTGTTCCTTTTTCTCCCCATTGTGTGAGTCGATAACGATCAGTTTTGATTGAATAACCACCATACCATTCTGTTAAAGCACTATTTCTGACACTTTTGGAGGAGCCCTTCAACATGGGATCTAAACTTTTTCCAGAGACAAACGATGGCGTTTCCATTCCCAGCAAATCCATCAGTGTTGGATAAATGTCAATCATTTCTACGGGTGCCTTATGGATTTTTATATCTTTTTTAATTCCAGGGCCTGAAAAAATCAATGGGATTCTAGTTGCATTGTCAAAAAGTGTTTGTTTTTGCCAGTGCCCATGTTCTCCCATATGATAGCCATGATCGGAAGTGAAAACGATTATGGTGTTTTTGTCCAACCCAGTTTCCTTAAGCTTGTCTAATATTCTTCCCACTTGAGCGTCAACAAAAGAAGTCGTAGCATAATAGGCTTGAATTACGGTTTTAGCTGTTTTTTCGTCCAAGTCAATTTGCTCTTTTTTAGCCCTTATCGATTTGGCTGCTGCTGGAGGTAAAGTCCTTAAGTAGTCAGTAGAACTTTTTGGAACAGAGATTTCTTCGAGGGGATACATTTCAAAATATTTTTTGGGAGCTACATAAGGAGTGTGTGGCCTGTAGAGTCCAACTGCGAGGAAGAAATTTTCACCGTTTTTCGAGAACTTATCTAAAAGTTCGTTGGCTTCAGTAGCAGCGATTCCGTCAGTTTGCTCTTCGTCAGTTCCTCCTGCTGCAAGCCAACTCAGGGTGCCACCATAAGAATTAGGTTTTAATGTGTTTATTTTATACTCCTCAATTTTATCTCTCCCATAGGGGTTGATGGTTTGATCCCAAGTGTAAACATCGTCAAAACTAGAGGTTCCAATTGAAGCCGGGTTGTCATAATGATATATTTTTCCAATGCGTATGGAATGGTAAGCTTCCATTCTAAACTTTTGCCCTAGGGTGGTTACTTTGGGAACAGTTTGTCTAAGATACACCCGGTTGAGTTTTAGTTTGGTTTGATCGGCATACATTCCTGTCATAAAAGACGCCCTAGAGGGTCCACACAAGGGAAACTGATTGTGGGCACTTCCAAATAAGACCCCATTTCTAGCCAATTGATCAATGTTGGGCGTTTTTACTGTGGGATGTCCATAGCTCCCCAAGTCACAATTCAAGTCATCGGCAATTATGAAAAGGACATTGAGTTTAGGGGTTTTAGTATCCGCTTTAAATCCAAGCATTATAACAGAAAGGAAAATTACTAAACAAGTGTAGTTTGATTTCATTTGATTAAAAATTATATAGTATTAATTTAAAATTCTAGTTACCAAAAATAATTTTTTTAATGTATTTCTTTACCTCAATAATTTTAAAAATTCAAATCAATTATGAACACATGATTTAATGGAGAAGCAAAAAGCTACATATAAACATTGAACATAAATCAGCACTTTCTTCACGTAAATTCTTCAAGATTTAAATTTTATATGTTAAATCATACTAGGTCATAAAAAAAAACTATCTAATTTTACGATCAAATATTTGAACCGATGGCGAGTAATTTAGTGATTGTTGAGTCCCCAGCAAAGGCGAAAACCATAGAAAAATTTCTGGGAAAAGATTATAAAGTGGCCTCGAGTTTTGGTCATATTGTAGATCTCCCAGCCAATGAATTGGGTGTGAATGTTGATGGAGATTTTTTACCAAAATACATTGTTTCCTCGGATAAGAAAAAAGTTGTCAGTGAGCTGAAGTCATTGGCAAAAAAAATGGATACTGTCTGGCTAGCAAGTGATGAAGATAGAGAAGGAGAAGCCATCGCATGGCACCTTGCCAATACTTTGGAGCTCGATTCTAAAAACACAAAACGCATTGTCTTTCACGAAATAACGAAGACCGCTATTTTGGATGCAATAGCGCATCCCAGAGAAATAGATTATAACCTTGTGAATGCTCAACAAGCGAGAAGAGTTTTGGATCGCTTGGTGGGTTATGAATTGTCTCCTGTCTTGTGGAAAAAAGTTAAAGGAGGACTGTCTGCAGGAAGGGTACAGTCTGTTTCTGTTCGCTTGATTGTTGAAAGAGAACGTGAAATAAACACGTTTTCACCTGAAGAATCTTACAAGACTCAGGCGCTTTTTCAAACAAATAACAACAAATCAATCTATGCTCAATTGAGCAAAGGTTTCAAATCTCAAGAGGAGACACTTGAGTTTTTAGAAAAAAATAAAGGAAGTCAGTTCAAGGTGAGCAGCGTAGAGACTAAACCTGCGACCAAGAGTCCAACGGCCCCGTTCACAACTTCGACCTTACAGCAAGAAGCCTCGAGGAAATTATATTTTTCGGTGAGTAAGACCATGAATATGGCTCAGCGACTCTATGAAGCAGGGCTTATTACATATATGAGAACTGACAGTGTAAACTTGTCTAAGGAGGCGCAACAAGGTGCAATGAAGCAAATAGAAAAGCTCTATGGGCCTTCTTTTGTAAAGCAGCGTCAATATAAAACAAAAAATAAGGAAGCTCAAGAAGCACACGAGGCCATTCGGCCAACGGATTTTAGTCGCTCTAAAGTCGCAATAGACCATGATCAATCTCGTTTGTACGAATTAATCTGGAAGCGAGCAATTGCCTCTCAAATGAGTGATGCTAAACTAGAGCGAACACAAATTAAAATCTCGTCCAATTCTCACAACGAATTGTTTGTTGCCAAAGGTGAAGTAATAAAATTTGAAGGGTTTTTAAAAGTTTATCTCGAAGGGGTAGACGATGAAAATGATGAAACAAGTGATATTTTACCAGCGGTTAGTGAAGGAGAAGTTTTAGATCTTAAAGAAATAATTTCTAACCAAAGATTTACTAGACCTCCTTATCGTTATTCGGAAGCTTCATTGGTTAAAAAATTAGAAGAACAAGGAATAGGAAGACCTTCAACTTATGCGCCAACAATTTCAACCATTCAGAGTAGAAAATACGTTCAAAAAGGAATTTCTGAAGGAGAGGTTCGAAATTATGTTCAGATTAAACTTTTGAATGATGAAATAACCACAAAAGTTTTAAATGAAAAAGTAGGAGCGGATAAAGGAAAACTAATCCCTACTGACATAGGAACGATTGTTAATGATTTTTTAGTAGCAAATTTTAAAAACATACTCGATTATAGTTTTACAGCGAAAGTTGAACAAAGTTTCGATTTAATTGCCGACGGTTCAGAAGATTGGATTGAAACGATCAAGGGGTTTTATGGAGATTTTCATAAAACCGTAAACCATGTAAGTGAAAATGCTGAAAGAGAATCTGGAGAGCGCGTTTTAGGAGAGGATCCTGCGTCAGGAAGGGTTGTAAAAGTAAGACTGGGACGCTTTGGGCCGATTGCCCAAATTGGAAATTCAGAGGAAGAAGAAAAACCGATTTTTGTGAGTTTGTCTGTAGGACAACAACTAGAGTCGATTTCTTTGGATGAGGCACTCGAATTATTTAAGCTTCCTAAAACATTAGGGGAGTATGAGTCCGAAGAAGTAACAGTAAACAATGGACGATTTGGACCTTATGTCAAATTTGGAACCATGTTTGTTTCTCTCCCAAAGGAAGAGGATCCTATGAGTGTAGATTTAGATCGAGCCATTGAATTGATAGAAGAAAAAAGACTAGCGGATGCACCCATCCATACCTACGAAAAGTTACCTGTAAGCAAAGGAGTTGGAAGGTTTGGACCATTTCTTAAATGGAATTCAATGTTTATCAATGTTAATAAAAAGTATGACTTTGATAATTTATCTGTAGATGAGATTGAAGAGCTGATAACCAATAAAATACAGAAAGAAAAAGATAAGGTAATCCACAATTGGCCTGAGGAAGGAATTCGTGTTGAAAAAGCACGATGGGGAAGATCAAACATCATTAAGGGAAAAACCAAAGTAGAGCTTGGGAAAGACATTGATGCCACCAAAATCACCTTGGAAGTTGCCTTGAAATATTTAGCCCCAAAAAAATCTGTAAAAAAGAAAGCTGTAAAAAAGAAAGCTGTAAATAAGAAGAAATGAGTTTAGAATCCCTCATACCGGTCTCTGAGGAAGCTATTTTATCTATGGTTTTACATCCCAAGCAGGCTTTGGGGAGGAATATAGAAATTCATACTAAACAGTCTGGTTTCCCAGAAATTCAAGGTTGTAAAATTGCAATCATCGGTTTGGAAGAAACTAGAAACGCTTTTTTCCCTGTAGTTGGTTATCAATTAGACGATTTCAGAAAATCATTTTATCAATTATTTCCTGGAAATTGGAATTTCAAAATTTGTGACCTAGGCGACTTGCCTAACGGAGAAACTCCAGAGGATACTTATTTTGCTTTAAAAGAGATTTGTCATTATTTAAAACAAATTAATGTAGTAACCATTGTTTTAGGAGGAAGTCACGATATGGTTTTTCCACTATATGAGTCCTACCAAATGAATAAGCAATTGGTAAATTTTGTGTCGGTTGACAATCAATTTGATTTTTCTCAAGAGGAGGAGTTAATTTCCGGAAGGTCTTATATGAGTAGGATTATAATGGAGCAACCCAATTACTTATTAAATTATTCAAACCTCGGCTATCAGAGTTATTACATTGCTCAAGAAGAACTGGACTTAATGGACAAGCTTCATTTTGAATCCGTAAGATTGGGCGCTTTACTAGACGACGTGAGGCAATCAGAACCTTACTTTAGAGACGCCGACGTTGCAAGTTTTGACATGAAGTCACTTTCTTGGCAGGCAACAGGTAGCTCTTCTGGAAATCCCAATGGAATTGATGCAAGGACGATTTGCGCCCTTGCCAGATATGCAGGGATAAGCGATCGGTTAGGTATTTTCGGTTTGTTTGAATTGATTCCGTCCAATGTTTTTCATAAACTTTTAGCACAAATTGTTTGGTATTTTATTGAAGGTTTTAATTGTAGATTTTCAGAATATCCAGTTTTAACGAGTGAGGGTTTCATTAAGTATACTGTTACATTATCTGACAGAGAACTTGTTTTTCACCAAAGTGAAAAAAGTGATAGATGGTGGATGGAAATAACAAATGAAAGCTATCTAAGTAATAAAATAAAAACTAATACGTTATTACCATGCACACACAAAGATTATTTAGAAGCTTGCAATGACAAATTACCAGAAAAGTGGTTGAAAGCAACGAAAAGAATTTGAAATGTGAGTCAAAAACCGTTTAAACAATAAAATTATTACATAACTTGGATGTTTTATGGATAAGAGAGATGTATATAGTGAAAAAATATTTATTTTTATGCTCAAATTCTGAGGATAGGAGTTTATCATACAATATGAAAAGACTAATACTAATCGTTGTTGTCGCTTTCACTGTTTTTAGCTGCGGCAAAAAAGGCAGGGGTGAACTAATAGGGGTAAAGCAAAAAAAATGGTTTCCTGAAAAACCATACGGAATGACATTGATTGAAGGAGGATCCTATATTATGGGAAAATCTGACGAGGATATTGCACAGTTGAATAATGCTGCTGCAAGAACAGTTACTGTTCCTTCGTTTTTCATGGATGAAACCGAAATAACTAATTCTGAATATCTACAGTTTGTTAGATGGGTGAAAGATTCAGTAACCATGGCACTTTTGGCTAGAAAAGTAGAAGAGCTCGAATTGGGTGAAGAAAGCCAAGAGGGAATTGCTGAATTTTCTTTCAAAAACGCGGATACTTCGGATTTGAGTGAATTTCAAAAATACATGCGTGCAAATTATTATGATCTGAGTGAAGATATATACGAAGGAAGATCACTCGATTGGGATAATGATATTCGATTGAGTCCAGATGAGTATCCTGACCAAGCGTATGTAGAAGTCATAGATTCATTATACCTACCCCCAGATTTGTGGTACAACGGTGAGATGAAGATTGACGTTTCTAAGATGATTTACAAGTACACATGGTTTGACGCCCAGGGTGCAGCAGAAGAATCTAAGAGAACCAGAAATAAATTTATAGATCGCAGACCGTTTATCAAAAAAGAAGAAGTAGAAATATATCCAGATACAACAGTATGGATAAAAGATTTCATTTATTCCTACAACGAACCGATGCACAATGAGTATTTTTCTCACCCTGCTTTTCAAGATTATCCTGTTGTTGGGATATCATGGGGACAGGCCGTTGCGTTTTGTAATTGGAGAACTCACTTTAAGAATAGTTATCAAAAATCTAAAGGTAAACCACTCGTAAATAGTTTCAGGCTGCCCAGTGAAGCTGAATGGGAATACGCAGCCCGTGGTGGAATTCCATCAGGAACTTATCCTTGGGGCGGACCATATTTGTTAAATGACAGGGCATGTTTTTTAGCGAACTTTAAACCATTAAGAGGGGATTATGCCTCTGATCAAGCAGTGTATACAGTGGAGGCAAGATCTTATTTGCCCAATGACTTCAACCTTTATAACATGGCAGGGAATGTTTCAGAATGGACAAATTCTTCCTATGACTCAGGTTCCTACGAATACGTTGCTTCATTAAACCCGAATTATTCTTTAAGAGAAGAAGCTAGAAAAGTAATCCGAGGAGGATCTTGGAAAGATGTTGCCTATTATCTTAGGGTAAGTTCAAGAGACTTTGAATACTCAGACACTGCAAGAAGTTATATAGGTTTTAGAACTGTACAAGATTATCTAGGAGCTTCTAAGGTTAAAATTAAATAATTTTTTATTTTTATAAAAACAATAAATTCTATAAAATGGACGATAAATTACTAAAGAAAAGGTTAAGAGGTAAAGTGGCAATGCACATGCTATTTGGTTTAGGAGGTGCAGTGGTTATTATTGGAGCACTATTTAAGATTCTCCACTTAGAAATTGGTCCAATTACTGGAGGTTTGGTACTTGGGTTAGGATTAGGAACTGAGGCATTGATTTTTACGGTCTCAGCGCTTAATACTGGAGAGATCAAAGAAGAGCATGATGATTATGTCAATAAGATTAAGGGAGGTAAATCAGCAACGAAACCAGCTGGAGGAGAAGAGCCTGGACTTTCTTCTAAAATTGATGAAATGCTTAAAGAAGCCAAGTTGGACGTTACATTAATGAACAACCTCACCAAAAGTATTAAGAATTTAGAAGCATCCGCACAAGCACTTTCCCCAGCTTCAAATGCAGCAGCTTCATCAGAAACTTATGCGAAACAATTATCAATTGCTACCAAAAAAATGGAGCAATTGAACGAATTATATACTAATCAAGCTAAATCAGCTGGTGACACTACTGCATACAATGCACAGATCGCTAGCAATGCAGACAAATTGAAAGAACAGATGGATGTGCTATCCAATAACCTTGCTTCTCTCAATCAGGTATACAACGGTATGCTTAATGCAATGAACAAAAAATAGAGTAGAAAATGGCGGGAGCAAAAGAAACACCCAGGCAGAAACTTATTAGTTTGATGTACCTGGTATTTATCACCATGCTTGCACTAAATGTGAGCAAGGAAGTACTCGATGGATTTGGTCAGATGTATGTTAAAATCAGCGATGCAAATCTCCGTGTAGCTGATGGTAATACCAATTTATACGAGAATATTGAAGTCAACGCTCAAGAAAAGGGAGGAAAGTGGGTAGGCCACGACCGAACTGCGAAGCAAATAAAGATAGAATCGGATGCTCTATATAACAGGATTACTGAGATAATAACCACCATTACTGAAAAACAAAGGGAAAAAGATCCTGAACTTAAGGAGTACTCTCAGATGGATAAAGGAGAGGCCTTAGATGTAATTTTCTTTAAGGAAGGTTCTGATGCTGCTGCAAAAGAATTCTTGGACATGATCCAAAACTATAAGATGAAGGTTATTCAAGTTTTTGGAAGCCAGTATCCAGAGTATATAGAATTGGTAGAGGCTCGTTTTTATACTGGTGATCAAAACAATAGCATCAAAAATAAAGACGGTCAGGACACCCCTTGGTTAAACTCAAATTTTGAAGGCTTTCCGTTGGTATCATCACTTGCAAAGCTGAGTATGATGCAAAATGATGTTCGTCAAACGGAACACGACGTTTTAACAACCCTCATGGGAAAAGAGTTGAAAATGTCTTCTACGGTTAACGAATCTAATTATATCAGTCTTTTGAAAACTGAAAAAGGAGCTTACTATCAAGGAGAAACTTTTGATGGAAGTGTAGTCTTAGGTCGAAAAGGTGGAGCGCAGAATCCTAATTCAGTAAATCTTACTATTGATGGAAGACCACTTACAACCAATGATTATGATTTGATTGCTGGAGGTATTAAACTTAAGATCAGCGCTGGGAATCCTGGTGACCATGAAATCAAAGGTGATCTTGTTTTTCTAAGCGAAGGAAAAGAATCTAGAATACCTGTGAATCAGTCTTTTGCTGTAATCTCAAAACCCAATTCTGCAGTTATTTCTGCAGACAAGATGAACGTTGTTTATCGTGGTGTAGAAAATCCGATGACCATATCTATCCCTGGTATTCCTGATAATAAAGTATCAGCTTCTGCCCCTGGACTAAAGAAGGTTAAGGGAAGTAAATATAACATGACCCCTAATAAAGGAAGAGAAGTAACCATTTCTGCAAGTGGGAGCATGCCTGATGGTCAAAAAATAACAACAACTACTAAATTCAGAATCAAGGACATTCCTGCACCTCAAGGTACAGTAAGAAAACAGTCTGGATCAGTTACCATTCCTAAATCAAGTTTGGCGATCTCATCTGTGGGAGCAATGTTGGAAGATTTTGATTTCGATATTACACTCAAAACAGTAAGTTTTAAATTTAAAGTCCCTGGACAACCAACCATAAACATCAAAGGTAATAAGCTAGACGCTCGTGCTAAAAGTGCACTGAAGAGAGCTAAAGCAGGACAGTCAGTTCAAATTTTCGATATTAAAGTAGTAAATCCAAAAAACCCATCATACAAATTCAAGAAAATTTCACCTGTAATTTGTGAGTTGGTAAACTAATAACTTAAGATCATGAGTCAAGTTTTAAAATCGTCATTATTCGTTCTTCTTTTCTTAAGCGGTTTTGCGGCCATTTTTGCACAAGCAAATTTATTGAACGCTAAAGTACCACAAGAAGTTGGAGTTTTAAACGAACAACAAATAGCCGCTAATGATGAGTTGCCGATTGCCTATGGCTATGTAGACGATCGTGATGTTCTATGGTCTAAAACCATTTGGGAGCTAATTGATTTAGACGAAAGAGTTAACTTCCCATATTATTATCCAACGGATACATTAAATCTTGGGCCAGACAGAAGATCTTTATTTGATGTTTTGAAAAAAAGTTTGAGTAAAGACCAAATAACAGAAGTATATAAATCTTCTTACTTTCAAGAAAAGCTTTCATACAATGAGATTCAAGAGCGACTTGTCGCTATTGACACTACTGACGCTGGATATGAGCAGTACAATGCAGACGGTTTTGTTGATCCTCAATTTATAGAGAGAAGACGTATTACTGCCGCTGAAATTCGTCAGTATAAAATTAAAGGTACTTGGTATTTCGACAAACGTTTGGGTGAATTGAAATATCGTTTACTCGGCCTGTGCCCTGTCGCTCCAGACGTTGCTGTTAAAACAGCAAAGGGAGAAGAGGAAGATTTGGTTGAATTGTTCTGGGTGTGGTTTCCTGATGCAAGAATTTCTTTGAACAAAAGTAAAGTCTTTAATACGAGAAACTCATCACAACCGATCACTTATGATCACATGCTGAATTCCAGACGTTTTAATTCTATTATTTATAAAGAAGAAAATGTTTATGAAGATCGAGAAGTAAAAGACTACATATACGAGGATGCATTAAGAATTTTATTAGAATCTGAAAAAATAAAATCTGTAATACGTGACTTCGAACAAGATATGTGGAACAATTAAGAATTGAATTCCATATAATTAAAAGCGTTATCTTTCGATAACGCTTTTTTATTTTAACACTGTGTTAGACTCAATAATTGTTGGTTTTGGAATTGCAGGCTTAAATTATGCCGAACAGCTTCGCAAACAAAATAAAGCCTTTTGTGTCATTGCTCCGAAAGATAAAAGCGCCTCTCATGTCGCGGCTGGCATAATCAATCCAACTGTATTAAAACGATACAATCCCGTTTGGAAATCTGAAGAATTTTTATACCATGCCTTACATTCTTATAATGAAATCCAAAAATCTCTTAGCGATCAGATTTTGTACTCTAAACCAATATACCGAATCCTGAATAGTGTTTTAGAACAGAACGAGTGGAGTGTTGCAGCTTCAAAACCTTTGTTGGAAAAATACTTGACCGCTGACCTTATAAGTTCCGAAGCTTTAACACACATTCAATCTCCATTTGGTTATGGCGAGGTTCATTGTTCAGCTCGGATCGCAACCGAAAAATTAATTGAAACCTATCTCAAGGAAACTATTAAGGAGCGTTTAATCATTGATGAAATTGATTATTCCGAATTATACTTTCAGGAGAATTCAGTTTCTTTTAAGGATATTAAAGCCAAAAAAATTGTTTTCTGTGAGGGTTTTCATTCGGTGAACAATCCATTGTTTAACTACCTTCCCTTGGTCGGCTCAAAAGGTGAAATGCTTTTCATTGAGTCCAATGAACTAAGTGAAGAAGTAATCATTAAAGGTCCAATTTTCATTGTTCCCTTGGGGAAAAACCAATTTTGGGTAGGCGCTACTTTCAATCGAACGGATAAAACTTCAAAAACCTCTGAGGAAGGTAAAAATTGGCTGATCAAAAAACTTCAACAAAACCTTTTAGCAGACTATAAAATCATTGACCATAAAGCACAAGTCAGGGCAACGGTAGTTGATCGTCGACCCCTTCTAGGCAGACATCCCAAGCATCAAAACGCTTATATACTAAATGGTTTGGGTACAAGGGGGGTGATGATGTCTCCACTACTTTCACAATGGCTTTACGAATATATTGAAGGAAATTCCAAACTACCTCCTGAGGTTGACATTAAACGTTTTGAAAATCACTATTTTCGCAATTAAATTTAAGAAAACCCATGCTTGACGTTCAGAGTGTTTCAGTATCATTTGGAGGAGAGGTCCTTTTCGAAAACGTATCTTTTAGAATTGCTGCTGGGGATCGCATTGGATTGATTGGTAAAAATGGAGCTGGGAAATCAACACTATTGAAATTATTAGCTCGAGAAAACAGCCCTTCCTCAGGAACACTCTCTCTCGAAAAAAGCTGTTCTATGGGTTATCTTCCGCAAGAACTAGATGTAGACGACCACCGAACGGTTCTTAATGAAACTTATCAGGCTTTTCCTGAATTGTTGAAAATTCAAGACCGGCAAGAAGAGATCAGTGCCATGTTAAATACTAGAGAGGATTATGAAAGTCAATCCTATCAGGAGTTAATCCAAGAACTTACTGATTTGGGTACTGAGTTTGAGATTTTAGGAGGCTATCAGTATGAGGCACAATCTGAGCGAATTCTAACTGGACTTGGATTTACTCAAACCGACCTACATCAAATTACAAATACTTTTTCGGGAGGATGGAGAATGAGAATAGAGTTGGCTAAAATCTTGCTTAAAGCCCATGATATTTTGCTTTTAGATGAGCCAACCAACCACCTGGATATTGATTCCATCGAATGGCTTGAACAGTTTTTAACTAAATACAAAGGAGCAGTTGTCCTGGTTTCTCACGACATCATGTTTTTAAATAAAGTGACCAACAGAACTGTCGAAATCGTAAACAAACGTCATTTTGATTTAAAAAAATCCTATTCAGAGTTTATGAAACTTAGGGATGAAATGCGAGTACAACAGCTGGCGGCTCAGAAAAATCAAGAAAAAGAAATACAACAAACCGAAAAACTCATCGAGCGTTTTAGAGCGAAAGCTTCTAAGGCCAGTATGGCGCAATCACTTATAAAGAAACTTGACAAAGTTGACCGCATAGAAGTGGATGCGGAAGAAACGCAAGCGATGAAGCTTAAATTTCCGGTTTCTGTTCAGCCAGGCAAAATGATTTTTGAGTCCCGAGGTTTGGCAAAAAGTTATGGAGAAAAAAAGGTGCTGCATGGTGTAGACCTTTTTATCGAAAGAGGAACAAAGTTGGCTTTTGTTGGGCAAAACGGACAAGGGAAATCAACTTTAGCTAAAATTCTAGTTGATGTTTTAGAAGGGGAAGGGGAGCTAACTCGGGGTCACAATGTTAAAATCGGTTATTTTGCTCAGAATCAATCGGAAACTTTAGATCCCTCGAGGACAATACTGCAAATTGTTGAGGACGCTGCCACAAACGAAAATCGAAGTAGGGTAAGAGATTTACTCGGTGCTTTTCTTTTTCGAGGGGACACCGTTGATAAGAAAGTGAGTGTCCTGTCGGGTGGAGAACGCAACAGATTGGCTTTATGCAAGCTGTTGCTTCAACCCTTTAACGTCTTGGTTATGGATGAGCCCACCAACCACCTAGACATTCAATCTAAGCTCATTTTAAAGGAAGCTCTCGCAAAGTTTGAGGGTACCTTACTTTTGGTTTCCCACGACAGGGATTTCCTATCGGGTCTTTGCAATCAGGTTTTAGAATTTAAAGACTTTAAGACCAAATTATATCTTGAAGGAATTAGTGCTTATTTAGAAAATAAAAAATTAAATTCTTTAAAAGAGTTGGAGAAAAACAGTCCAAAAGTCAAGAAAGAAAAGCCCAAAGATATTGACTACTCTTTACAAAAGAAGAACAAATCTATCAACAACAGACTGGCTAAGACAGAAACTGAAATTGCTGATTTGGAAAGGGAATTGAAAGCAATTGATTTAGAGTTGCAAAAAAATTATGACCAAACCATTAGTAAGCCTAACTTTTTTGAGTCTTATGAAAACAAAAAAAAGTTGTTGGTCGAATTGATGAAAAAATGGGAAGATATGGCGAGTGAAATAGAAGCTCTAAACAAAAGTTAATGATTGAGCATTTTTTTCAATGCCCTTACTGTTGGGAAGAAATATCAATGTTATTAGACGGTTCCTTAAGCCAGACAGAATACATAGAAGATTGTGAAGTATGTTGTAATCCGATCAATATAAGCTTTCAGCAGCAAGAAGAATCCATTGTCAGCTTTTCTGCGCAAACAATGGATTAAAAATCAATAGTTAGAGACTTTGTAAATAACGCTCTGCATCTAGGGCAGCCATACAGCCTGTTCCAGCAGCAGTTACAGCTTGTCTGTATTCTTTATCTTGAACATCTCCTGATGCAAAGACCCCTGGTAGATTGGTATGCGTAGATTTTCCTTTAGTAATCAAATAACCAGCATCGTCCATGTCCAATTGTCCATCAAAAATCTCAGTATTAGGTTTGTGACCAATGGCAATAAAAAGTCCAGTGATAGCGATTTCTTCTTTTTCACCAGTTTTATTATTTATCATCCTTAACCCCTCGACAACCATATCACCGATTACTTCATCAATTTCAGTATTGTACCGCAATTCAATATTTGGAGTCTCAATTACCCGGCGCTGCATTACTTTAGAAGCACGCATCTCATCTTTTCGAACCAGCATGGTTACTTTTGAACAGATATTGGCTAAATAAGTAGCTTCTTCTGCTGCAGTATCTCCTCCGCCAACGATGGCAACTTCTTGTCCTTTGTAGAAAAACCCATCACAAACAGCACAGGCTGAAACACCTCCCCCTCTTAGTCGCTGCTCGCTTGGTAATCCAAGATACTTTGCAGTTGCTCCCGTACTTATGATTATGGATTTGGCATGAATTTCTGTGCCATCATCCACAAAGGCTTTGTGAATTCCACCTGCTTCTTTTGAAAACTCAACCTTACCGATATGACCAATTCTCACTTCCGTACCAAATCGCTCTGCTTGCTTTTGAAGTTCAACCATCATCGTTGGACCGTCAACGCCATCCGGATAACCAGGAAAATTGTCAACTTCTGTAGTAGTAGTCAACTGTCCGCCAGGCTCCATCCCTGTGTATAACAAAGGTTTTAAATCAGCTCTTGCAGCATAAATTGCAGCAGTGTATCCAGCAGGTCCACTTCCGATAATTAAGGTCTTTACTTGCTCCATGGGTTCAATTCAATTTGTTAGTTAGTAGTGTAAAAATATAATGTAATTTATTTATCCTGATTTTATAAGATAGGATCGAAAACAAAGCTATTGTTTTTAATAGGATACAAAAAAAAAAAATCCACTAACTTTTACAAAACTGTTAATTAGATTTATATTTAATAATTGCAAACAACAATCGTTTAGAAGAAATGAAAGTATCTAAAAATTTCGGACTGATTTTAGGTCCACTAATGTTTTTTATTATTCTTTTGTTTTTTCATCCATCGGGCTTAAATGATCAATCGAATGCTGTTCTGGCAGCCACAATATGGATCTCCATTTGGTGGATTTTCGAAGCTTTGCCAATAGCTGTTACCGCGCTACTTCCCATTGTTTTGTTTCCGATTGCAGGAGGTATGGATCTTGCTCAAACCACTGCTTCTTATGGGCACAAACTCATCTTTCTTATCATGGGAGGCTTTATGATAGCAATTGCGATCGAAAAGTGGAATTTGCATAAGCGAATCGCATTATATATCATTTATTTTATTGGAACCGATTTAAGAAAAATCATTTTAGGTTTTATGGTAGCCACTGCATTTTTATCTATGTGGATCTCCAATACAGCCACTGCTGTGATGATGCTTCCCATTGGGGTTGTCATTATAAAACAACTAAAGGATAACCCCAACACTGATGAAAATGAAAACAACATATTTGGTAAGGCTTTGATGCTCGCAATTGCTTACAGTGCATCAATCGGTGGAATCGCAACGCTTATCGGCACTCCACCCAATCTGGTTATGGCAGGAATTGTCTCACAGGTTTATGGATATGAAATTTCTTTTTTGGAATGGATTGTTTTTGGCCTTCCTGTTTCAATGCTTCTTTTGGCAATTTGCTGGGTTTACCTAACCCGATATGCATTTACGTTTAAGCAAGATAAATTTCCAGATGGAAGAGAGGAGATACTCAAATTAAAAAATGAATTAGGAGTTATTTCCTACGAACAAAAAATAGTGGGTCTTGTATTTATATCCGTTGGTTTCTCCTGGATTACTAGGTCTTTTTTACTTCAGAAAATATTTCCTGCTTTAGACGACGCAATCATAGCAATCATTTTTGCAATGATTTTATTTATTATTAACGCAAAATCTAAAAAAGATAAAATATTAGAATGGAAGGAAGCTGTAAAAATGCCTTGGGGTATTCTTTTACTTTTTGGAGGAGGTATGTCTTTGGCAAAAGCATTTGACGTCAGTGGTTTGGCAATTTGGATCGGTAATCAAATAACTGTTATTGGAAATTTCGATTTATTTTTATTTCTGATTTTATTGGTTACGGCAATTAATTTTCTAACAGAAGTTACCTCAAACGTCGCTACAACGGCAATGCTACTTCCTGTTATCGCTCCCATAGCCTTGGAGTTAGACATCCATCCCTTTATCTTGATGACTGCAGCAGCAGTGGCAGCCTCTTGTGCGTTTATGTTGCCAGTCGCAACGCCACCAAACGCAATTGTCTTCGGATCGGGTTATTTAAGAATTCCGGACATGGTTAAAAAGGGATTTCTTTTAAATATTATTTCAATATTAATAATTGTCCTAATGGTCTATTATTTACTGCCATTAGTTTGGGAGATAGACAAGGACGTTTTCCCCAAAGAATTTTTAGATTAGAAATTTATTAAAATCTCCAGTAGATTCACAACAAAGTTGTTCCATAATCTGATTCAATTGGGTTTTTAAAATTGAGATCGTGTGGTCTCCCCCTTTATTACCCATCGCAGCGACTCCGTACATGAAGCTTCTGCCCATAAAAGTGAAATCAGCACCAGAGGCAAGCGCCCTTGAAACGTCAGTACCCCCTCGAATTCCACTGTCCATCATTACCTTTATTTTGTCCTTATAAAGCGGTGCAATCGTCTGTAGAGAGTTGATGGTCGCTTGACCAACATCAATCTGTCTACCACCATGATTTGAAATGATGACGCCGTCCAATCCCAAACGAACAGCAGTCTCCATATCTTGAACAGATTCAACACCTTTAAGTACAAGTTTTCCTTTCCAAAGATCTCTTAGCTTTTTTATTTTTTCTTCATTAAGTCTTCCTGAAAAAGTATCATTCATGAATCCTGCCAATTGACTTAAATTTAAATTTTTAGGCATATACGGCTTAAGGGTTTCAAAACTGGGCTGGCCATTAATCAAAGTTTTTAAAGCCCATTCTGGTCTGGTCATCACGCGCAAAATATTTTGTAAAGTCATTCTTGGAGGCATCGATAGACCGTTGCGTATGTCTCGTGGACGGTAACCAAAAGAGGGAACGTCAGAGAGGATTACCAGAACAGGACATTCTGCTTCTTCAATTCTTTTAATGATGTCATGCGTAACTTCCTGTTTAGCGGGGTGATACAACTGAAACCACGCTTTCCCTTCAGTTATTTTTGCAATGGTTTCTATACTTGAAGTTGTCACCGTACTCAAAACGAAAGGGATGTTGTGTTCAAACGCAGCTTTCGCGAGTATTTCTGGAGACTTGGGCCACATTAACCCTTGAAGTCCTACGGGAGATATTCCAAAAGGCGCGTCATAGGTGTGTCCAAATAATTCTGTCTTGAGGCTGGGTTTTGTGAACGGCACCAAATAGTTGGGCTTTAACTCAACCCTTCTTAGTTCGTTGGTGTTTTTATGAATATTAACATCTTCATTGCATCCACCATCTAAATAATCAAAAGCAAATTTGGGTATTTTTTTTTGCGCTTTTTTTCTTAGGTCTTCAATGGAAGGATACTTTGGATTGTAGGAAATTGTTTTGGTCAATTTAATTCAGTTTTTTTGATAATATCTACTAAAGATAATAAAAAGTATACCACATAATACCCAAGCCGGTAAAGTTAGAAAAGATAAAAAGATACCTTGGGTTTGTGCCAGTCCAAAGAATATTGAAAAACTAATGGCCCAAGCAAAAAACACAGAACCGTTAAAAGCAACATTGTTTTTTTCTGCGTAATTTTTAACAACGCCAAATCGATCTGCAAAAAAGTATTCGAAGACAATCACCGCGCCAAAAGGAGCAAGTAGGAAGGCGTAAAGAGCAACAAAATCCAAAAGCTTCATGGCAAAGGCAGGGAATATCCCAGCAAGTGTGGCGAGAGTTCCTGCAAGTACTGTTGCTTTTGTGATTGACAATTTTGGAAAAATTGCTTGAAATGCAAGTCCAGATCTGTAAATGGTAGGATTAGCAGTTGTCCAACCTGCCAAAATAACAGCGATGATTCCAAACCACCCAATTGCATTAAAAGCCAAAGGTCCTGGAGCAACCGGAGGTGCTAATCCATCAGCCAAGAAAGCCATTCCTTCTGGAGATTTTAGATAAACAGCATACAAAAGACTTGCAGCAATCCATGCCATATAATGACCAACATACATCCCAGCAGCTGTTGTCCATCCCGAACTTTCGGACTTTGCATATCTAAAAACAGTAAGGTCAGACATCCCGATGTGCATGGCCGCATTACAAAACCATGACCACAGAAAAACATGCCAGAAAGTATATTTTATTTGCCCTGGAAAAGGCTCAGAACCTTTGCCCCAAATTGCAATAAAATCTCCAAAACTTTTAACTTCTAGTTGCATTAACGCAACAATACCGCAAGCTAAAAAAGCCAATACAATTATAGGGGACATCCAATTGGCAGACCTCGAAACCATTCCGTAACCTTTTGAGGCAATCCAAGTGGTCAGCCCACCGAGGACAATAACAATCAAAATCCAAGCAAAACTATTGGGCATAACATCGGTCAGTTTTGGCATTTCAATGTTTGTAGGAACACCAATAGCTGTTGCTGAAACAGTAATCATAGAACCGGCTAAAAAGCAAAAAAGAACTCCATTAGCAAGGTTATAAAATGTCACTAGTTTTTTACCTGAAATTTTTTCAAGTTTAAAATAGAGCGTAAGCCTTTCCTTTACGGCAATTTTTGCAGTCAAAAACCGCCAGGATAAAACAGCGAATAAGTTTCCTAGAAGTAATCCACCTAATAAGTCAAATGCACTGACCCCTACAGTCAAAAAAAGAGGTCCGATCATAAACTCCGTACCCGCAGCATGCTCTCCGGCATACATTCCTAAAAAACTTTTCCAATTTTTTAATTTATTTGAAGGAACTGCTTCTCTTTCAAATTCGGAGGTTTGCTCGTTATCGGCTGCCATATTTTATTTTTATTTAAAAGTAAAGAATCGTATAAAATAGAATGACCTGTATTGTCCTGTTTTAGAGTGAGTTTCGTTTAATAAACCTAAATTTATTTTTTTGTAAAATATTTTTCTTTTCAAGAATACTTGCTGCAGCTAATTTTCCCATGGCTTTGAAGTCCGTAGAAATCACCGAGATCCCTTTAGATAGTATTTCTTTGAGTGGAGTATCATTGTAAGAAAGCACCCCTACTTCTTTTGCTAATTCGAGTTTGGAAAGCCTGATGTTTTTTATCAAATTTACCAAATCGGATTCCTTAATCACAATATAAGCCGTATTTTTTTTTACCTCTTGATCACTTGAAATTTGATTAATCAATTCACTTTTAAAACCATTGATGCTACAAAAAAACATAAATCCTTGAACAATTGCTTTTGGGTAGGGATAGTTAAAACCCTTTGGAAAAACCAAACACAACATTTTGTATTTGATTAAGCATTCCTTTGCTTGATTAAGTGAACTGAAAAGATCGTCCTTGAAATCTTGATAAATACAGGAGTTGTAATGAGTGAAATTTGGAATAAAATCATCCAGTAGAATTATTTTCTCTTTATTGATCTTTTGCATTAAGTTGTTAAACTTATTAAAGTTGAAATCATTGAAGTGAGGCATTAATACATAATAATTATAGCCGGTTAAATTTTCCTCAATGATTTTTTTAAAGTTATCAAATTCACAATGATGTACATGAAAATAGACACTAGCACTGTCCCCTAAGGTTTCGCAAAAAGCATTGAATATCTCTTTTTTATAAGAACTTAATTTGTTAAACACCACCAAAACTCTGTTCTGAGTTTTCGGCTTGGTATTGACAACAAAGTGACCTCTTCCTTTTACGGATTCAATAACACCAGTTTCTTTTAATACAGCATATGCTTTTTCCACCGTATCCCTTGAAATATAATAATCAAAACTAACTTGGTTTATTGAGGGTAGTTTTTGACCATATTTTATATTCCCTGACTGAATCTGTTGCGAAATACTCTCTACAATTTGTTTGTACTTTGGAGTATTGTTGGTGTCGTTAAATTCAAGATTAAAAAAATCAATCATAATTTTTTAATTTTACCCTTAGCTACAGGATACGTTTTATCCCTCACAATTATAAATTTGTTATTATTAAAACTATTTATGGAAACTAAAAGTAAATATAAATTTGTTAACTATTTGTGGGATGAAAAGAAAGCTAAAGAATTTGGAGACGACCAAATAGCACTTTTTTTATATCGTTCCAATATTTTAGGTGCAGATTTGAGAATTACAAATTTTGGCGGTGGAAACACCAGTTGTAAAACGATCGAAAAAGACCCCATCACAAACGAAGCCGTTGAAGTGATGTGGATTAAAGGATCTGGTGGCGACATTGGAACTTTAAAACGCGATGGTGTTGCCGGCCTATACAATCAAAGATTACACGATCTAAAAAAAGTATATAGAGGTCTCGAGTATGAAGATGAAATGGTGGCACTTTTTAATCATTGCATATATGATCTAAACAGTAAAGCTCCTTCCATAGACACCCCATTGCATGGACTTTTACCCTTTAAGCATATTGACCATTTACACCCTGATTCGTTGATTGCAATTGCTGCAGCGGAAGACAGTGAGCGAATAACCAAAGAAATTTGGGGTGACACGATGGGCTGGGTGCCTTGGCAGCGTCCGGGGTTTGATTTAGGACTTCAATTAGAAGCCTGTCTAGCTAAGAATCCGAGCATTCGTGGGATTGTTTTGGGAAGTCACGGGGTCTTTACATGGGGGGAAACTTCTTATGAATCCTATGTCAATAGTCTTGAGATTATTGAAACGGCTTCGGCTTATATTGAAAAAAAGGTAGCTGAAAATGGAAGTGTATTTGGGGGTTTAAAAACATACAGTCTTTCAGAAGAAAATCGTAAAAGTCAAGCAGCCAAACTGTCTCCTATTCTAAGAGGAATGTGTTCTTCTGAGAATAACATGATTGGTCATTTTACGGATGATGATGTTGTACTTGAATTCATCAACAGTAATGATTTAGATCGTCTGGCTCCTATGGGAACTTCTTGTCCAGATCATTTTTTAAGAACAAAAATTAAACCACTGCTTCTCGACCTTTCAGCCGATGAAAATTTAGAAGATGTGGAAAGTGTGATTTCAAAGTTGACACCTTCTTTTGAAGCTTACAGAAAAGACTATCAATCGTATTATGATAATCACAAACATCCAAACAGTCCTGCGATTAGAGACCCGAACCCGGTGATTATCTTATTCCCTGGAGTGGGGATGTTTAGCTTTTCAAAAAACAAGCAAACGGCAAGGGTAGCGGCCGAATTTTATATCAATGCAATCAATGTGATGCGCGGGGCCGAGGCCATTTCAAAGTATACATCTCTACCCTATCAAGAAGCTTTCGATATTGAGTACTGGTTGCTGGAGGAAGCAAAGTTGCAACGTCAACCAAAAGAAAAACCTTTGTCAAGAAAAGTAGCCTTGGTTACTGGTTCGGGGGGAGGAATTGGAAGAGCAATTGCTGACAAATTAATTAGAGAAGGAGCAAACGTGATCTTTTCAGACATCTCAAAAGAATACCTTAAGGAAGCAACTTCATCCTACACTTCTGACCAAGCGATTGGAACTTATTGTGATGTCACCAGCAAAGAGAGCATCGAAGTCGCTATAAACAAAGCTTCATTACAATATGGAGGTTTGGACATACTGATTCATAGTGCTGGACTTGCCATCTCAAAACCAATAGCAGATACCCTAGAAAAAGATTGGGACTTATTGCAAGACGTATTGGTAAAGGGTCAGTTTTTACTAAGCCAAAGTGCAGCAATTGTATTTAGAAAACAAAAACTAGGAGGAAATTTAGTTAATATTGCAAGTAAAAATGGTTTGGTTTCAGGGCCTAACAATACTGGATATGGAACTGCAAAAGCGGCACAGCTTCACATGTCTAGACTTTTGGCAGCTGAATTAGCGCCTGATGGCGTGCGTGTGAACACTGTGAATCCAGATGGCGTCATCATTGGGAGTAAAATATGGGAAGGAGACTGGGCAGAGGGTCGTGCAAAAGCATATGGAATCTCTGTGGAAGAACTGCCTGCTTTTTATGCCAAACGAAACCTTTTGAATGAAATTATAAGACCTGAAGACATTGCCAATGGAGTTTTTGCTTTCTTGGCCATTTTGGATAAAAGCACAGGGAATATAATTAATGTGGATGGTGGTGTTGCTAATGCTTTTGTTAGATAATTAAAAGATAAAATGAATGTTTGATTCAAATCAACTTATTGAGATTAACAAAAAAAAAATTTCTGAACATCAAAGAAATTGGTCTTTTTTAAAAGAAAGTTTAACGAATAAAGGAGTTGATGTTGAAGATTTAATTCAAAAGATTTCCGATTTTCAAATTGCGATTCCCAGTTGGGCATTAGGAACGGGTGGGACACGTTTTGGACGCTTTCCTTTAGGGGGCGAACCGAGTACGCTAGAAGATAAAGTGAAAGATGTGGGCATACTTCATGCGCTCAATAAATCCAGTGGAGCGATTAGTCTTCACATTCCCTGGGACGTTCCTCAAGATTTTGATTCTATAAGAAAAATTGCCGCAGATTTGGGTTTAAAATTCGATGCGGTTAATTCCAACACCTTTCAAGACCAACCCAACAGCATTCACTCCTATAAGTTTGGGTCTTTGTGTCATGCAGACAAAACCGTTAGAGCTGCGGCAATTCAGCACAACAAAGAAGTCATCGATCTCGGAATAAAGTTGGGATCTAAGGCCTTGACCGTTTGGCTGGCGGATGGAACTTCTTTCGCCGGACAACACAATTTTAGGGAGGCTTTTCAGCGAACCTTAGACTCCTTAAAAGAAATTTACACACACCTTCCCGATGACTGGAAGTTGCTGATTGAATACAAACCTTATGAGCCAAATTTTTACTCCATGGTGATTCCTGATTGGGGAACTTCTCATCTGTTGGCTTCCAAATTGGGAGAGAAAGCAGCGACTTTAGTCGATCTTGGTCATCACTTACCCAACACAAATATTGAGCAAATTGTTGCGCTGTTGATGCATCTAAATAAACTAGGGGGATTTCATTTTAATGACAGTAAATATGGTGATGATGATTTGTCTGTAGGCTCATTAAAACCCTACCAATTGTTTTTAATCTTTTGTGAATTGGTTCAAGGAATGAAAGAAACTGATAATGGTGAACTGTCTTGGATGATAGATGCAAGTCACAACCTAAAAGACCCTATGGAAGATCTTCTCCAGTCTATAGCTTCAATTAAAATATCGTTTGCGAAGGCACTATTAGTCGATTATAAAAAGTTAAAGGTGGCTCAAAAAACTAATGATGTCAGTGCCTGCCAAGCAATTCTTCAGGATGCGTTTAATATGGACGTCAGGTCTTTGGTCTCAGAATCTTGTTATGGTCTTGGAGGCGCCATCGATCCCTTGGAAGCTTATCGATCCTTAGAAATAAGAAAAGGATTAATTGAGGAACGCGGACTGGATTCTAAATCAACGGGCTTGTAATGAAAACGAATTGTACACTTGTTTTTGACATTGGAAAAACCAATCAAAAGTATTTTGTGTTCGACAAAAATCATACGGTGCTCGACAAGGGGCAAACCAATATTCCCACAATTGTAGATGAAGACGAACATCCTGCGGAGGACATTAGAGAGATCGTCCGGTGGATGAAATCGAACTTTGAGCGCTTACTTAATTCTGATTTATTTGAGATAAAAAATGCAAATATTTCTGCGCATGGTGCAACTTTTGTTCATCTTGATTCTGGGGGAGAGGTTGTCACACCTGTTTATGATTACCATAAGCCGGTAGAGGAAAACACCTTTGATTCGTTCTATCATAAGTATGGCCCTGAGGCAAATTTTTCAACTCAAACTGGTTCTAAGAATGTAAAGATGCTTAACTCAGGCAAGCAAATTTATTGGCTAAAAACCAAACGACCCGAGTTATTTAAAAAAGTAAAACATTCACTTCACTTGCCTCAATACTTAAGCTATGCTTTTACTGGGAAAATGTTTTCGGAATACAGCAGTATTGGATGTCATACAGATCTTTGGGATTTTGAAAAACAACAATACCACCGATGGATTTTGAAAGAAGGGATAATCGATTTACTCCCCCCTATTGCAAAAGCAAATGAAACAGTATTGGTTGATTTGGCTGGAAAAAAAATCAATTTTGGTATAGGAATTCATGACAGTTCTGCAGCATTACTTATCTACTTGATAAAGTCAACATCGCCTTTTTTATTAATTTCTACAGGTACTTGGTGCATTACTTTTAACCCTTTTGCAAAGGACTCAGCTTTTAATGAGACTGAAATCAACAATGGGGCGATTGCCTATATGAAAATTGATGGATCTGTTGTGAAGACCTCACGTCTTTTTATGGGACAAGAGCATAAAATTCAGGTTACAAAACTCATTTCTCAGTTTGAAAAGCCTGAACTTTATCATAGAAACTTAAAGTTTAATATTCAGATATTTAACTCAATTAAAGAAAAAGGGAAGCATCATTTTAGGTGGGAATATTTGGATCTAAAAGACTGTCCCGAGCGAGAGGATTTAAACTTTAACTCTTTTGAAGAAGCCTACCACCAGCTAATGATTGAACTCATGAGTTTGTTGGAAGAGAAGATTTTAATTTTATATGACGAACCTCCTAAAACTTTTTTTGTAGATGGTGGTTTTTCTGACAATGATATTTTTTTAAAATTACTTAAAATCAAGTTTTATAATCAAGTCATTGTCTCCAAACCTGAAGCTTATGGATCTTCATTGGGAGCAGCAATTGCTGTTAAGTCAGTGTCTTAAATCTAGTTGATGTCATTGATTGTCAAAACTGTTTTGATACACAAACAATTCCATGCATGACACTACAGGATGATTTAACAATTGAATATCATTTATTTCGAATTATAACAAAAAATATACTTTAATGAAACATATATTGTTACTTACTACTTTCTTTTTTTTTAGTCTTCATTATGGCATCGCCCAAAAAGTAACAGTATACGATTTACAAGTCGACGACTTTTACAGTCCAATAGGAATTGATAGTGAAACTCCCATCTTTTCATGGAAAACTGCTTCAAAAGAATATAACGTAAATCAAACGCATTATCAGGTTTTTGTAGCTACCGACGCAATCTTTTCAAAAAACAGTTTGGTCTGGAATTCTGGCAAGTTGGCTTCTTCCGAATCTGTATATACTGTTTACGAAGGAAAACCTCTTTCTCCTGACACAAAATATTATTGGACGGTTAAGGTTTGGACAAATCAATCTTCTCGCTCTACTCAAAGCAGAATAGCTACTTGGTCGACGGGTTTGATGAAACTCAAAAATTGGGACACAAAATGGATTACCGTTGCTGAAGATGACAACTATAGATCTAATCCAAAAAGCCCATATTTTAAAAATGAATTTAAAATTAATAAAAAAGTAAAGTCTGCCAACCTTCACATTACTTCTAGGGGTATGTATGAAGCCTACATTAATGGAAAAAGAGTAGGGGATTTGTATTTAACGCCCGGGTGGACTTCTTACAATAATCGAATTCAATATCAGACATATAACATAACAGACCTCCTAAGTGCCAATAACGGGATAGGGGTTATTCTTGGTAAAGGTTGGCACTACGGGAGGCTTATGGGAACTAAAAAAGGAGAACAAAATTATTCAGGAAACAGGGTCTCGTTTATTTCACAATTATTGATTACTTATGAAGATGGGACAAAGGAGCGTGTCATCGATGATTCCAACTGGAATTATTTTTATGGAGCAATTTTAGATTCAGAAATTTATAACGGAGAACATTATGATGCCAATCTCATTGAGGAGAATTGGTCAAATTATGGTGTGAATAATCCTGAATATAAATCTGCTGTTATGGTTGATGATTATAAAGGCATATTGGTGAGTACTTCCAATGAAATGATAAAAAGACAAGAAATTTTAGTTGCCAAGGAATTAATCACAACACCCTCTGGAGACAAGGTAATTGACTTTGGTCAAAACTTAACGGGATGGGTAGAGTTTAAAGCCAATGGAAAAAAAGGAGATGTGGTTAAGATTCAACATGCAGAAATCCTGCATAAAGAAGAATTTTATACGGCCAACCTGAGGGCAGCAAAACAACTTAATACTTATGTCTTAAATGGAGATTCTGATCATCTTTATCGTCCTCATTTTACTTTTCAAGGGTTTAGATTTATAAAAATCGAGGGCATGGAGGAAATCGATTTAAATGATTTTAAGGCCGTTGCTCTTTATTCAGACATGGAGCAAAGTGGTACTTTTTCTAGTTCTAATCCTTTGATCAATCAATTACAAAGTAATATTGAATGGGGTCAAAAAGGAAATTTTCTTGATGTGCCTACTGATTGCCCTCAGCGAAACGAAAGATTGGGCTGGACAGGAGATGCTCAGGCCTTTTTTAATACGGCAGGCTACCTTCGAGATGTCAAGAATTTTTTCGACAAATGGATGGTGGACCTTGAGTATGATCAATATGACAATGGTGTAGTTCCTAGTGTGATTCCTGATGTTTTAGAAAATAAAAAACCCAGGGATGGTGCTTCGGCTGGATGGGCAGATGCGGTAACCATTATTTCTTGGAATTCTTATCTAATTTATGGTGACAAGGAACAGTTAAAGCTGCGTTATAATAGTATGAAAAAGTGGGTAGATTATATGCATTCAAAATCAATTGAAGGCTCCTATGTTGGAAACAATCACTTCGGCGACTGGTTGTTTTACAGTGTCCCCAATGATCCTCCAGGAAGATCTGCCGTGTCAAACAAAAAAATGATTGCTCAGGCATTTTATCATTACTCAATTGATTTACTTTTAAAAGCCGCAAAAGTTTTAGAAAATAAAGAGGATGTTGTTCATTATCAAAACCTTCTCAATCAAGCACATCAAGCTTTTCAGGATGAATATGTCACTAAGAAAGGGATGATTGCTTCTGACACCCAAACCAGTTATGTGCTGGCTTTAAAATTCAATTTATTGAATGAGGAATATAAGAAAATTGCAGTAGAGCGGCTTGTCGCAAATGTTGAATCTTATGGACATTTGACCACAGGGTTTCTTGGAACCCCCTATTTGTGTGAAATATTATCGGCCAATGGAAGGGCAGATTTGGCAATAAAACTTCTTTTAAGAGACAAATATCCCTCATGGCTTTACCCCGTAACCATGGGAGCAACAACCATTTGGGAGCGCTGGAATGGGATCAAGAAAAATGGCGACTTGGCGAGCGAATCCATGAATTCATACAATCATTATGCCTATGGAGCGATCGGAGAATGGATGTATAACAACCTTGTCGGATTAAAAGTTAATGAGTTGTATCCTGGCTACAAACGATTTACGATTCAGCCCCTTTTTGACGAAAATTTCGATAATATCTCAGGAACTTACGATTCCAATTATGGGAACATAAAAGTGAATTGGTCGAGGACAAATGATGCTATTTTGATTAAAATTTCAATACCCCCTAACTCTCAATCGGATGTATTTTTAAATAAACCTAGCATAGGGAAATGGACATTCAATGATAAGAAAGCCGAAGGGAGCGTTTTAGAAAAAAAAGAGGATACTGACAAGACTTATTTCCTTTTGGGATCAGGAGATTATCAATTAAGATTGAAGGCTGAATAGTTGGGAGTAATTATCAATTATGAATAAAATATTCACAAGGTGAATATTTTATTCAAGTCAGTTTGCCTTGGAGAAAGATCGGTATTTGTCTCCATTAAGTCCCCCATGTAGGACCACCATTTTTGGACAATAGGATTTTCGCTCAAACCTTGCGAGCCTTCACCTTGAGTTTGTTGAAAAGCAAATAGACAATTAGTTTCAGGGTCGTGAAAAATAAAATATTCTGCAATACCCACTTCTTTTAAAAGGGCTTTGAGTTCCGGCCAAATTTTGTCATGGCGCTTTTTATATTCTCCTAAAGCATTGGATTTTAAATACATTTTAAAAGCGATCTGTTTCATAAGTAACCTGTTTTGTAAACATTAATATTATTCTTCGAACACTATATTTTTATTAAACGTAAAATAATCAAAGAATTACAAAGAAAGTTTATATTTTTAATATTAAAAATTAACAAAAAATCAATGAGAACGCTACTATTTTTTTTATTTACAACGCTCCTGTTTGGTCAATCAAAAGAAACGGACAAACACTTAATCCTTCCTGCGTTGGTCTCGGATAATATGGTTTTGCAACAGTCTTCTTCAGTAGGTGTATGGGGATGGGCAGAGAAAAACAAGGAAGTAATGATTTCGGCTGATTGGAATTCCGAAACGGTAACCGTTAAGACTGATGCTTCTGGAAAATGGAAGACCAAAATAAAAACGCCCGTTGCGGGAGGCCCTTTTTCTATTAAAATCTCTACTAATAAAGAACAAATAACACTTAATAATGTTTTAATCGGTGAGGTCTGGATGGGATCAGGCCAGTCTAACATGGAAATGCCTATGACAGGATACAATAATCAACCGATCAATGACAGCAATGAGTTGATTTTGTCCTCTAAAAACCAACAAATAAGATTATTCACAGTAAAACGAAAAACAAGTAAAACACCTCTTTATGATTGTGAGGGATCTTGGCAAGAAGCAACGCCCGAAACTGTCGCTGACTTTAGCGCTGTGGCCTATAATTTTGCTAAGCAGCTAAATAACACACTGGATGTGCCAATTGGTATAATTAATAGTAGTTGGGGAGGAACACCAGTGGAAGCGTGGATTCAATTAGGGGCTATTGAAGATGAAGTGACGCTTGAAGAGCAGAAATTATTTAATTTTAATATTTCAAAAAATAAAAGAGAACAAGATGCGCCAGCTTATCTTTTTAACGGCATGATCAATCCAATACTTGATTTTTCTTTAAAAGGAGTGATTTGGTACCAAGGGGAGTCGAACAGAAATCAGCCAAGACTTTACAGTAAAACTTTTCCATTAATGATTGAAAACTGGAGGGATCTATGGAAATCCCCCAAGCTGTCTTTTTATTATGTACAAATAGCGCCCTTCGATTATTCTAAAAATTTAAACAGTGCTTACCTAAGAGAAAGTCAATTGAAAACCCTTTCAAAAATGGATAACATAGGCATGGTGGTTACGCTTGATATAGGAGAAGAAAATAACATTCATCCCGCCGAAAAACAATTGGTAGGAAAACGATTGGCATATTGGGCACTCGCGAATGATTATGGAATTAAAAAGGTTGGTTTTTCTGGTCCAAAGTATAAATCAAATGAAATAGAGGGAGATAAAATGACCTTAAAATTTGACTTTGCAGAGAAAGGACTTTCTACTTTTGGACATCCACTTAAAGATTTTGAAATCGCTGGACAAGATCGAGTGTTCTATCCAGCCGAAGCGAAAATTTTAAGAAATAAAACCATTCAGGTACATTCTGAAAAAGTTAAAAATCCAGTTGCAGTGAGGTATGCTTGGAAAAACTTTGTTGTAGGATCTTTGTTTAATACTCAAAAGCTCCCTGCTTCATCCTTCAGAACAGACGATTGGGAAGATGATTTTAACGAATAGATTATTTTTAACTATTAAACATTAAAAATGAAAAAATTAAATATTTTATTTCTCTTAGTAGGAGTCTTAGCTTCATCTCAGGAGCTCCCAGAGGAGCTGAAAAACGTCAATATTAATAAGGTTAAAAGTGTATTGGACTGGGGTGGAATGAATAGGTTCACAGAACAAAATCAAGTGCTTTTAGAAAGCGGAGAAAACTCAGTAAATACTGTTTTTATGGGTGATTCAATCACAGAGGGTTGGAGTGCTTATTTTCCTGAGTTTTTTCAAGAAAATCTATTTATCAATAGAGGAATTGGGGGGCAAACGACACCACAAATGTTGGTTCGTTTTAGACAAGATGTAATCGCGCATCAACCAAAAGTTGTTGTGATTCTAGCGGGGACAAACGACATTGCTGGAAACACTCCATTCATCGACTTAGCAACCGTTGCTGGGAATATTTTTTCAATGGCTGAAATTGCAAAATGTAATGGTATAAAAGTTATTATTTGTTCAGTATTACCCGCAGCAACTTATCCTTGGGCACCCGGGAAAAATCCAGATGTTTTGATTCCTGAATTGAATCAATTATTAAAAAATCATGCGGAACAAAATCAAATGGAATACTTGGACTATTTTAGTGCCATGACTGATGGGAAAAACGGAATGCAAAAACAACTTACCAATGACGGGGTCCACGTCACCAAAGAAGGATATCAAATAATGATTAATATGGTAAAAACAGCCATTTCTAAAGTTTTGAACTAATGCTCATTGAAATCTGTTGTAGCTCAATCGAATCCGTTAATAATGCTGTCAAAGGAAATTCCCAAAGAATTGAGTTGTGCGAAGATTTAATCAATGATGGATTAACCCCATCTCCAGAGCTTTTATCTGCAACTGTTGCAGCCTGTTCGATTCCTATCCATGTTTTGATTCGACCTAGGAGGGGAAACTTCATATACGACAAAGCAGACATTAAGGCCACTGAATTAGCCATTGAAATGGTCAAGTCTTACCCGATTCAAGGGATGGTTATTGGAATTTTAAATGAAAAACATCAGGTTCCTTTCGATGTTGTTAGGGAGTGGGTGGATCAAATTCAACCATTAGACCTTACCTTTCATAGGGCTTTTGATGTAGCAGAAAATCCAATGGAAACCCTCAAAGGTTTAATAGATTTGGGGTTTGATCGCATCTTAACTTCAGGCCAAGAGCCTTCAGCTGTTATTGGATTGGAATTATTGAAAAAACTAAAAGCCGAATCGAAAGCGCATTTGACCATCATGCCTGGAGGAGGAATTACGGACAAAAACTGTTCAGTGTTTTTTGAAAACGGGTTTAAAGAAGTCCATTTGTCTGCAAAAAAAGGAAATGCTTTAAAGACATCCAAAGACCCTATTTCAGATTTAGAGATTATAAAAAGTGTGGTTACTCAATCTGAAAAATTTAAAATTTAAACTTAAAAATGATTCGTAGATCTTTCTTAAACAACTTGATATTAAGCTCAATGGGTTTTTTAGGTTTGTCAAAAGTTAAGGCATCCCAAATTAATCCCACCTCTTTACCACCAATAAAACTAACTGGAATTCCTTTTTCCATCTGTACTTGGAATTGCCCCGAGGCAATCATTACCTCGGGCGATCTTATGATGTCGGGAACGAATTCATTGGATGCTGTAATAAAGGGCGTGGCGGTAGAAGAAGCAAATGTTAATAACACGACTGTTGGAATTGGAGCAACTCCAGACAGGGAAGGGCATGTAACCCTTGACGCTTGTGTAATGAATAGTGAGGGAAACTGCGGAGCAGTTATGGCTGTCGAAAACATAGTACATGTTGCTGATTTAGCGAGAAAAGTGATGTTGGAAACTCCCCACGTAATTCTCAATGGAATTGGAGCGGAACAGTTTGCCTATGAAAAAGGTTTCCTAAAGACTAACCTTCTAACGAAAGAAGTGGAGGCCAAATGGAAAGAATGGTTAAAAACTTCAAACTATCAACCTAAAATAAACATAGAAAATCACGATACCATTGGGATGTTGTGTGTTGATAAAAACGGCGATCTTTCTGGTGCATGCACTACCAGTGGTTTGGGATACAAAATGCGCGGACGTGTTGGCGATTCCCCAATCATTGGATCTGGATTATTTGTCGACAATGAAGTAGGGGCTGCCACAGCAACAGGAATGGGAGAAGAAGTTATTAAAACCGTAGGAAGTTTTTTAATTGTTGAATTGATGCGTTATGGAATGAGTCCTCAAGCTGCTTGTGAGGAGGCCATCCAAAGAGTGGTGGCCAAGTATAAGGGGAAGCCCTCATTTCAAGTGGGTTTTATAGCAGTCAACACCGCTGGAGCAATTGGTTCCTATAGTATTCACTCAGGATTTTCATATACGTATTATGAAAATGGGAAAGCCATTAATAAACCTTCAAAAAGTATCTACAGTACTATTTAGTATAATTAGTAAATTTTTTTATTTCCACCCAAAAAGGAAAGATCTTCTTGTTTTCAATTAAATAAAAAGGCATAAAATCATATGCTCCTGCGGGTAAGTATACATTGTCGAAGGAGATTGTTACTAAACTATCCCCTTTAATCTTCTTTTGATTAATGACTCCTTTGGTTTCTAAAAACATTCTCCCACCAGATGGAACGGGTTTTATGAATTTAAAATTTATTTTATAATAACCTTCATTCCCATTAACAGACCAATAGGAGAAAAGTTCTTCTTGATTCCAAACGCCACGTTCTCCTCCGGCATCATTTCTATTTAGAAAAATTGGGTTTTCATGTTCACTTCCAACAGTTATTCTTGGAGGTGAGACGAAATTTTTTGAGTTAATTAATTCAGAATAAGTCTCATCCATTTCTAATTTAAGATTAGCAGCTATTTCAATATTTTGATTAATTATATTGGTTCGTTCATTGGGATCTTTCCCAATATTGTACAATTCAAAATCACTAAGTACGGCGTCAAAATCTGTCCTTCCCACCAATTTATAGTCCCCCCTCTGCAGAGCCATGTTGTTGTATAATTCGGGGTATTTCCTTGTCCAATAGGAATAAAAACTACGTTCTTCAACCCACCTATTCTCTATCAAAGGCAGTAGGTTTTTCCCATCGATTTTTCTGTCTTTTGGAAGCGGTGCATCACACAACACTGCCAAGGTTGGAAGGAGGTCGATATGGGCTGCCATCCCGTCTATATCTTTTGGTTTCTTGAATTTTGCTGGATATTGTAGGTAAAAAGGAACGCGAATACCTCCTTTGTAAACACTAGATTTCCTCCCTTTCATTCCTCCCACATATCGTATTTGTTGGGGTCCATTGTCCGTCATAAAAATAATAATAGTGTTTTCTTTAATCCCTAATTCCTCTATTTTCCTAAAGAGTTTGGCCAAATTATCATCAATATTGGTCACCATTCCATAAACCTTTCGGGCAGCTTCTTTGTCTTTCTCAGACATCTCAATGCCATACAGATCGTCAGAATTAAAGCCGTTTAAGGGATCAAGTTTTTTGTATAATTGATAGTATTCGTCAGGTAGCTGAAGTGGCGTGTGTGGTGCATTAAACGACAAGTAACAAAAGAAAGGTTTTTTATGATTTTTTTCAATAAAATCAATAGCGTTGTCTGTGAAGATATCAGAGCAATAGCCCTCGTAAGGTTCTGGTTGATTGTTATGCCATAAAGTGGGATCAAAATAACTGGTCTCTTTTTTAAAGAAATTGGTAAAATCTCCTACCTGACCCATTCCTCCAGCCAGGTGAATCAATGACTCATCAAAACCCTGATCACTAGGTCGAGAGGGATAGTTATCTCCGAGATGCCATTTTCCAAAAATTCCTGTTGCATAGTCAGCCTGCTTGAGCATTTCAGCAATTGTAACCTCTGAATTCGACATAATAGCGCCACCATTATAGGTGTCTCTGATTCCAGTTCTTAAAGAATATCTTCCAGTCATTAAACTCGATCTTGTTGGAGCACATACTGGAGAAACATGAAAATTATTGAACCGAAGACTTCGCTCAGCAAAAGCATCAATCGTGGGAGTGTGGATGTTGGGATTCCCTGTGATTCCAAGATCTCCATAACCTTGGTCATCTGTCATAATAAGAATGACATTAGGCTGAATTAGTTTTTCACAACCTACTAATGCAGCTAAAACTATAAGTGCAATCCAATATTTATTTTTCATTTTTACAGTTTAATTGTAACAGTGCTTCCCTGAAAGTTTCCCTCAGGTAGGGCAACTAAAAAAGTACTTTGATTATTTTCTTCATTCCATAAGGTTTTGAAATCTTTCCCTTCAGCATCAATTTTATGATTAATGGAAAAACTGATTTGTGACAATTCACGGTTGGGGTCAGAAACAGAAACCTCTTGAATCGTATTTTCATCCATTTTTAGCATGACAATTCCTGGGGCGTGACATTTAAATTTTAATGCTTTGGAAATTTTAATTTCACCCGCTTTGTAAAAAACCATTTGAATGATACCTAGTTCATTGTTTTTGACCGCTTGCACATAAGGGGTGTTGGATAAGGTCTGAATGTTATTAAAAGTTTTTTGTTTATCAACTTTATCTAGAATTCCGGGCTTGACGATGTATTCATAAGAAGCGTTACTTGGAGATTCGCCGTGATTTATCCAGGTCTTGAACACCGCTAATTTAACCGTCTCCTTTGAAGAAGATATTTGTTTACTAATTCTCCACCATGATCCTTTGGCAATTTCATTTTTTATAAAGATCGTCTGAGGCTTTGGGAACAGGTAAGTAATATTGTCATGATGTATCCAATCAATATAATTAAGCATATGTGCTCCTGACTTTAGGTTCTTTTTTTTGCCTGCAGCGGAAACAACCACTTCACCTCTTAGTAAGGACTGATTCAGCGTCGTGTTGACTTCGTTTTTCATTTTAGTAGAAATCCCAGCACCAAGACAAACATATTCTTCATCGAAGAAAAACCAAGACTTTCTTGCAACTAAAGGATCGTGAGGGCTTTTAAAATCGAAGCCAACTGCCCCATACTTTCCATCACTCACTGCTCCAACAAAATCCGTGATTCCTATTTTTTTAATCGCATTGGGATTGGGTAATTTTTTTTTCTGAACGATCGTTGTACCTGGGATTTTCAGGTAGTCATATACTGGAGAAATGTCATAATATTCGTCTCCTTTAATCACAATATGATTGGCACCGTCTCCTCGATGATGATTTAATAGACCTTCACTGTTGTAAGGACTTTCCATATTCATATTTCGGGAGGAAAACATTCTGACTGAACTAAAGAAATTGGGTCTTTGGAACGAAAAATGTTCTGAATTCCAATAAAAAGTAGCGTGAGAAACTGTGGGCTTTTGAATCTTATTATTTCTCAAATCTATTATCTCCTTCAATTCTTTAGACCGATAATTTGAAATCTCGAGAAGCCTCTCGACAGCATCTGTTGTATAAGGCTTTACACTTCCTTTTCTTGAAATACTTCTGTTCTTAGCTGCAAAATCAGGAAATTTACCATAGACTGCAGTCTTGCAAACCCCGTCCAAATAATAGTCAGTAAGGAGGTTTATTTTCTCTTTTGAGAAGGCGTATGTTGTGTTTCGGGTGTAATAGCCCCATTCTATAAAAGCGAAGGAGTAACTCAGCCCATAAGACAAAGTATTGTTAACGCCATCTGTTCTGTGGTGGAAACTGTTGTCGTATTGCAACCCCCTTCCGTTGGCTTGACTAAATTCATTGAATCCACCAACATTATTTTTTGAATGGGTATAACCATATTCTCTTCCTGTCCATTCAACAAACTTAATTTCATTTTCTATGATGTTGATAATCTTGTTAAACTCTGAAGTATTATTCAAGAATAATTGATTTTTTGCAGCAATCGAACTGACCTTAATCCTGTCTCCGCCGGGCCTTGCTCCCCCTTCATTGATGTTAGCCCTTGAAATAATTTCTTGAGATTTTATGACTAGGTTTTTAGGAAACTCATTCCCCATAAGCAACATTAAATGAACTAAATCAGTAGGTGTCCCTATTTGGTTGTTCCACCAATTGTCGCCTATAAAGTCATTTGTACACCAAAAGCTCAATGCTTTATCAAGAATTTCTTTTAGCTTCTTTTTATTGTGATATTTTGACTTCGGATTTTTGAAAGCAATGGCCAATTCAACCATATTACTGGTGTGAATTCTGTTGTCGAAACCTTCGCGAGAAACATCCTCATATTTTATATTAGGCCATTTCTCACCATCAAATTCCTGGACTAATTTTTCTAAATTAACGTAATTGATCTCTCTATCAATAAGGTTGAGGTAGACCCTGTTTCTGATTAATTTTATCTCACTCTCTTGAGAAAACACTGAGGATAAGGAAATGAAAAACAATAAAAACCAAAAGAATTTCTTGGAAATTAATACTTTGTAATGCATTGATTTTTTATTAAGGTTCTTATAAATATATGAAAAATCGAATGATTGTTTTAAACCTTAATTTTGAGAGCTGATTTTTGAAATTAATAATTAAATCACGGTTTATCAGTGGGGCAGTTTGTCCTTAAAGTAACCGTAGGTGTAGGTGCCTAATATTGCGCAGGCAATTGAAACTAAAATTATTGAAAAGCCATTCCCTATCAAAGTAAACATCGGACCAGGGCACGAACCTGTTAGCGCCCATCCAAATCCAAAAATAATCCCGCCGAGTAAATAACGCTTCACTCCCTTCTCTTTAGGTTGAAATTGTATTGTTTTTCCTTCGATTGATTTTATTTGTTTGTATTTGATGAGCTGGATCATTATCATTCCAATAACAACAGTTGATCCTATAATACCATACATGTGGAATGATTGGAAACGAAACATTTCCTGAATTCTGTACCAAGAAATGGCTTCAGATTTTGTCATTATAATGCCAAAGAGTATTCCGATTAATAAAAATTTAATGTATTTCATCTGTTATAAATTAAAAAGGATTGGAAATATAAAATGTGTCATGACTAAGCCACCAATAAAAAACCCAACTACTGCAATTAGAGAAGGTAATTGAAGATTTGACAAGCCACTTATTGCATGTCCTGAGGTGCAGCCACCTGCCCATCGAGTTCCAAAACCTACTAGAAATCCTCCCACCACGATGATTATAAAACCTTTTAAGGTTAGGAGGCTTTCCCAGCTAAATAGTACTTCGGGCATTACCCCTCCCTGAAAGGGAATGTTGATTTCTGCTAGGTCTGCTATCGTTTTTTGATTTATCTGTAATGGTTCAGAATTACTGAGAAAATTTGTAGCGATGTACCCCCCAATCAAAGCACCTAAGATGAAAACTAAATTCCATATTTGTTTTTTCCAATCGAAATCAAAAAAAGCTACTTTTTTACCTGCACCTCCTATGGCACAGATACTTCGTAAGTTACTACTCACACCAAAGTACCCCCCAGACCAAAGTAAAAGAAACATTATTAGTGTGATTAATGGACCAGAAAAGTACCATGGCCAAGGCTGTGAGATGTATTCTATCATTTATTTTAATTTTGCTATTCCCTAGTTCAAATTTTGATTATTCTTTTCATTGCTTTTCCAAATTGTTTTTTCTTACAAAGTAGAAGGACAGACATAATTCGACTTTGGAATTTCAGTTTGTTTTAAAGCCTGATACCCTCCTTGAATGTCGATCAGATTATGATAACCTCTTGACTTTAATATTGAAGCGGCAATCATCGAACGATATCCACCAGCACAATGCAAGAAGAATTCTGCTTTTTTAGGAAATTCTGAAAGATTAAGGTTTAAATCACTCAAAGGAATATTACTGGATTCTAGAACGTGTTCAGACAAATATTCACTTCGCTTTCTTACATCAAAAATTTTACCTTTTGTTTTGTTATGTAAAGAAATAAACTCAGAAGCTGGAATTGAATTGACAGTATCAATTTCTTTTCCTTCTTTTTTCCAAGCTTCAATCCCTCCAGATAAGAATCCTAAGGTGTTGTCAAAACCAACTCTTGAAAGACGTGTGACAGCTTCTTCAGCCCTGCCTTCAGGGACAACGAGTAAAATTGCTTTTTTCACATCCACAATCAATTCTCCAGCCCAAGGTGCAAAACCTCCATCCAGTCCAATAAAGATGCTTTTAGGGAGGTGTCCAGTCGCAAAATCAGCGATTGACCTTACATCCAGAATTACGGCTTGGGTTTCATTCGCAATATTTTCAAATTCTTTAACCGTTAGTGGTTTCGAACCATTTTTTAATACAACATCTATATTCTCGTATCCTTCTTTATTGAGTTTTACGTTCATCGGAAAATAGGAGGGAGGAGGTAAGAGACCGTCTGTCACTTCCTCGATAAACTCCGCTTTCGTCATGTCAGCCCTCAAGGCATAATTCATCTTTTTTTGGTTACCTAAGGTATCCATTGTTTCTTTCATCATATTTTTTCCACAAGCTGATCCTGCGCCATGAGCAGGATAAACAATAACATCATCCGGAAGTGGCATTATTTTACCTCTAAGACTTTCAAAAGCATAACCTGCCAAGTCTTGGATGGAAAGTTCTTCTCCTTTTTGCGCCAAATCGGGCCTGCCAACGTCTCCTAGAAACAAAGTATCTCCCGTAAAAACTGCATGCTCTTTTCCATTTTCATCGAAGAGTAAATAAGAAGTGCTCTCCATGGTATGTCCTGGGGTATGCAAAACCTTAATGGATAACTTGCCAATTTTAAATTCTTCTCCATCTTTAGCGATATGGGCTTCAAAAGCTGGATTTGCATTAGGTCCATAAATAATTGGCGCTCCTGTTTGTTGCGCTAAAGTTATGTGCCCACTTACAAAATCAGCATGAAAATGTGTTTCGAAAATATACTTAATCTTAACTTTCGCTATCGCTGCTTTTTTGGTATAAGTAGAGACTTCTCTTAATGGGTCTATAATGGCTGCTTCTCCATCGCTTTCAATATAATATGCACCTTGTGCAAGGCAACCCGTGTAAATTTGTTCAATTTTCATGTTTTAAATTTTAATTATAAACTCCATTATAAATATAAATACTGCCATTAAAGAAATGAAGTATCCAAATCCTTTTTTTAATTTTTCTCCATTAATATGCTTACCGAGAAACGCCCCTATCAAAATCCCGATTATTGTAATGCCGCTAAAGGATAAGATAAAGCGCCAATCAATCTCCATGGTCAAAGCATCCCCTAGAAAAAAACCTGATAAAGATTTTAGTGCGATGATTATTAAGGAAGTTCCAATTGCTTTTCTAATTTCTAGATTGGCCAATAAGACTAAGGCTGGGATGATCAGAAACCCACCTCCAGCTCCTACAAAGCCAGTTATAGCCCCAACAACCAAGCCTTCTATCGGGATTAATGGATAATTATATTTTACCGTTCCTGTGCCCCCTTTTTTTTCATTTTCGAAGATCATATAATAGGCAGAAAAGAGCATCAATAGTGCGAAGATCCCAAACATTCCCATGCGGCGAGTGACTTCAAAACCTCCCAAAACAAACAATACATCTGGAAGTATTGGGATAACAAAATGTCTTACCAACCAAACTCCTATGATCGCAGGAATACCAAAGATTATAGCTGTTTTTAAATCAACATTGTTTTTATTGTAATGCTTTAATCCACCAGCTAATGCTGCTGCCCCAACGATAAATAGAGAATATGCAGTGGCAACTTTTTCATCATATGAAAAAACATATGCCAATACAGGTACTGCTAGGATAGAGCCCCCGCTACCAATTAAGCCCAAAGAAAGCCCAATTATTAATGCCATTGTATAACCCAAAATCTCCATAATTTATAAAATAGTTTCAGATTAAAGCATCATGCATTTATCCATGCAGTCAAACAAAGAGAGAATTTGTCTATCGACAATGGTATAAAAAACTTGTTTTCCTTGTTTTTGAGAATGCAAGATTCCGTTGTCTTTCATTTTGGTGAGATGGTGAGACATCATGCTGGTCTCACAAGATGTATTTATTCGTTCACAAATCGTAGAGACATCTAGGGGCTCCTCTGCTTCAAGAATTTCGAGAATTTCTAATTTTACTGGATGCGCGATCGTTTTAAATATTTTGGCTACAGCATTTAGCTTGTCGATAGTGAAATTTCGTTGTGATATTTTCATATTGCAAACATATGAATAATTTATCATTTATTAATATAATAAATTATTATTTATTTAGATCAAAAATAAAACTGCTTTTTATTAATTTTAAGTATTGTTTTAGTAGATAACACTTTTGTAATATCGAACATGTGTTTAACTTCAATAACCTTAATTGACTCGCATCATATCAATGAGTCTTCTTATGAAAAGTTGAATTAATATGATTTTGATTTCCCTTGACACTATCATTCAAAGTTGCGGCACTACTAAATCAATTTGTGACTGAGCTTAAGACCTAATTAATTCTAAATAAAAGTTACAATTTACAAAGGTTAAAGGGGGTTATAATAAAGAATGTATAAACTTCCTGTACCTCCTGCTGCTACTCCAAAAATTATAGTTTTAGATCCATCCCCTTTTAAATCTCCCAGGAAAGAAATTGATCGAGAAAAGCGACCTTCATCTCATTGTTTCTTATACTTAGGCACAAAATAATCAGGTTAGTTTAAACATTTATAAAAAAAAACAGCTACACTATAATAGTATAACCGTTTTATTGTTACAGTAGATAACTCTATTGAAATATCGAACATTAGTTTTATCCCAAGAGACTTAATTGATACTCATCATATAATGACTCTTATTATGAAAAGTTCAACTTAAGTTTTACACCAAG
>JAFMCL010000049.1 GCA_017857815.1 Flavobacteriaceae bacterium
GGCGTTTTAATTCAAATGTTGATGTTTAGTATGATTTTCCGCATTATGCACAACTATTGTATATACACACCTTCAGGTGTGTTTATTTCCGTTATATTTTTGTTTTTGTTCAACAATACTTCCCAAATCAGCATGTATTGTTGAACTTTTGGTTTTATAAAAATCATCTAAAGGATTTTTTATTTTTCCAATTTCATGAACAGAAACTTGTGTGTAAAGCTCCGTTGTTTTACTACTGCTATGCCCCAATAAAACTTGTATATGCCTCAAGCTAATACCTTGTTCCAGCAAATGGGTTGCAAAACTATGGCGCAACATATGTGGAGTTACTTTTTTTTGAATTCCAGCATCTTTAGCTGCTCTAGTCAAAATCTTTGAAATACTAGAGGGGCTATATTGTTTTTCTTTTACGCCCTCAAAAAGCCATTGCTTGGGTTTGTAGGCAATAAAGTATTTTCGAAGTTGCTCAAGTAATTTTTCTGAAATAATGCTTTGCCGGTCCTTACTCCCCTTCCCACTTCTTATTTTAACCAGATTCCGTGAGGAGTCAATATCATGAATTTTCAAATGAAGTAGTTCACTCCGTCTTAGACCGGCTGAATAGATTAGAGATAAGATGCATCGATGTTTTATGTTCGACACTTTTGAAAGTAGTCTATAAACTTCTCCTTTAGAAAGTACATTAGGTAATTGTTTTTCTTTTCTCGGTCTCTCAATTTCAAAAATCATTTTAGACCTTCTCAGCACCTTTTCATAATAAAACTTAATGGCGTTTATATATTGATTTTGTGTGGATGGACTGACCTTTTTTTCTTGGATCAAATGGAGTAGAAAGCTATTGATTTCTTCTTTTGAAAGGCTGTCAATGTTTTGCCCTTTAAAATAATCTTTAAATTTCAACAAACAAGAGCAATACGTTTTAACCGTGTTTTGACTATAACGCTTTAAAATCAATTGTTCTTTAAATCCCTTAGGTAGTTGTATTTCACTTTTAAATTCTTTAGAACTTTTCTTAGATAATGAACTTCTAGGAAATGGTTTTTTGAGTTGTGAATAATCAATAAACGCTATTCCTTTTAACGCCTGGTAAAAACGGTTGAGTTGAAAATCTTTTTCAATAAAATACCAAGCTTTAAGGGATTGACTCCAACGAACTCCCTTTTGTTTTTTGACCAAATCCACCAAAGCTCTATCATAGGCAAAATCTGCTCTTATGATGGCTTGTTTTTTGTGTATGTGAGGTGTTAATTGTAGGTTTTTAATCACGGTGTAACAAATTTGGGATTTTGTTTGACACTAAGTTAACAAAAAATGACAAATCCAAAAAACGTAGGCATTGTCGTTGGCATTAGTCTTTTATTAATTCCCTTTCTTATTTGTTAATTTCTTTAGAGCCAGTTTATTTGTTTTAAGTTTTGAATAATTAACAAAAGCAATGCCTTTAAATTTTTTAAAAAAAGGATCTAGCTCAAAAGATTTGTGTCTAAAATACCTCGCATTAAGCGTTATACTCCAAAGTACTCCATGCAAGGATTTAATGCAACGGATTAATTTAGCATCATAATCAAAAAAAACCTTTGTGATGGATTCAAAATATAAACTAGCTCGTATACTTTAGGCCTATCATAGGAGTGTAAAATCTGTGTCTTACAAACAACAAGATGCTAAAAAAAACCTAAGACTACTTATTAAATACTGTATAAAGTCTAAAAAAAACCTACAAATGGATCACTTCATCATAGGCATCGGCAACAGCTTCCATCACCGCCTCACTCATGGTGGGGTGGGGGTGAACTGATTTTAAAACCTCATGTCCAGTGGTTTCTAGCTTACGTCCCAAGACTGCTTCTGCAATCATTTCAGTAACGCCCACACCGATCATATGGCAGCCCAACCACTCGCCATATTTGGCATCAAAAATCACTTTTACAAACCCCTCAGAATTTCCTGCAGCCTGTGCTTTTCCAGAGGCAGAGAATGGGAATTTTCCTACTTTAATGTCATAACCCTTCTCTTTTGCTTGTGCTTCGGTCATTCCAACAGAGGCAATTTCAGGGAAGCAATACGTACAACCGGGAATGTTTCCATAATTGAGCGGCTCAACCTGATGACCAGCAATTTTTTCGACACACAAAATACCTTCAGCAGAGGCAACATGTGCCAACGCCTGTCCGGGAGTTACATCTCCAATGGCATAATAGCCGGGAAGATTGGTTTGGTAAAAATCATTCACCAAAATCTTATCTTTGTCCACAACGATGCCTACATCTTCTAGGCCTAAATTTTCAATATTGGTTTTGATGCCCACAGCAGAAAGCACGACATCAGCACTTAGAATCTCATCTCCTTTGGCTTTTTTCACAGTAGCCTTAACGCCTTTTCCGCTGGTGTCAACACCCGTAACTTCAGCACTGGTTATGATTTTAATTCCACTTTTTTTAAAACTACGCTCGAGTTGTTTAGAAATTTCTTCATCTTCCACAGGGACAATACGATCTTGGAATTCCACCACTGTTACGTCGGTGCCCATGGCATTGTAGAAATAAGCAAATTCGATTCCAATGGCTCCCGAACCTACCACGATCAGTTTTTTAGGCTGCTTGGGCAAGGTCATCGCTTTGCGGTAACCAATTATTTTTTCACCATCTTGTGGCAAGCTGGGCAACTCTCTTGAGCGCGAACCAGTCGCTATAATGATGTTTTTTGCACTGTATTCTTCCGTCTTATCATCTAGGGTCACACTTACTTTTTTACCTGCAAGTATTTTTCCATGTCCGTTTAAAACATCAATTTTATTTTTCTTCATCAAAAACTGAACACCTTTGCTCATTCCATCCGCAACATCACGGCTTCGATTGACAACGGCGTCAAAGTCTTTGTCGTATTCTTTGACACTAAGTCCATAATCTCCAGCGTGCTTTAGATATTCAAAAACTTGTGCTGATTTTAAAAGAGCTTTGGTAGGAATACATCCCCAATTTAGGCAAACGCCTCCCAAACTTTCTTTTTCAACAATAGCGGTTTTGAGCCCTAACTGTGAGGCACGAATAGCAGTCACATAGCCCCCTGGGCCACTCCCTATAATAATAACGTCATATGCGTTCATGTAGTCTGAAGTTTTAATTCAGTGCAAATTTAATAAACTATCAGCTATTTTTCGGAATCTTTGTCTACTTGATTTTCTATAAAGTTGATGCTTGCAGAATTCACACAAAAGCGCAGCCCGGTTTCCGTGGGTCCATCTTCAAAAACATGTCCTTGGTGTCCGCCACAATTTGCGCAAACAATTTCGGTTCTAATGGTTCCCATAGATCGATCTGGTTTGTGTTCCAGCGCACCGTCTATTGCCTTGTCATAACTCGGCCATCCACAATGACTGTCAAATTTATGTTCACTTTTATACAAGGGAGCATTACAGCCTTTGCATAAATAAGTACCATCCGAATATTGATCATTGAGTTCCCCCGTAAAAGGAGCTTCAGTACCTTGCTCTCTTAAAATATTAAATTCTTTCTCAGAAAGCGACTCGCGCCATTCTTGTTCTGATTTTTGAACAGGGTATTTTTTGTCATTCATTTTCTTTACTCGGTTTAAAATTTAATGCAGCAGAATTGATGCAATGTCTTACTCCTGTTGTTGCTCGGGGACCATCTTGGAAAGAATGTCCCAAATGTCCTCCACAGGTGTTGCATTTTAATTCGGTTCTTTTATAACCCAATTTATAGTCAGTGTCATACTCAATATTCCCTTCTATCGCCCGATCGAAAGAGGGCCATCCTGACTTTGAATCATATTTGTGTTTGGATTCATATAAAGGCGTACTGCAAGCCAAACACAGGTATGTGCCTTCTTCTTTATTGTCGTTGTATTTACCAGAAAACGCATATTCTGTTGCTGCCTTTCTAAGTACTCGATAAGACAAACTGGGCAATTGTGATTTCCATTCTGCATCACTTTTTTCAACAGCATAGGATTTTTTAGCACTCTTTTTTTCTTGCGCCTTTCCTTGGCAGCTGAACAAGAAAATGGCTAGGATAAGGGCGGTAACATTTTTCATTTAGGATTTTTTATAAATTTAAATTTGATAGATTTAATGTTAGTTAAAGTTAAGTTTTTTTAAATTAATCAATATAAGTTTATCCCATCTAAAATGAATCCCTAAATTGTCAATCTTATTGATCTTAAATTTTAATGAATAGACAAATTCCGCTAGAGAAAGGAGAAAAAAAGTTGATAAATGCATGGGCTTTTTATGATTGGGCAAATTCAGTCTATCCTTTAGTAATTTCCTCGACAATATTTCCAATTTACTTTACCGCGCTTTCCTCAGAAACCAAAACCATTGCTTTCTTAGGATTTGATTTTAAGAATACCGCTTTGATCAGTTTCATTACGGCGATGGCTTTTATCATCATTGCGTTTAATTCTCCGCTGTTGTCTGGAATTGCAGATTACATAGGAAATAAAAAACGTTTTATGAAGATCTTCGTCTATACAGGATCTTTGTCGTGCATCGGGCTCTACTGGTTTGATTTACAGAATATTTATGTCGGGATGGCTTTTTATTTTTTTGCCTTAATAGGATTTTGGGCAAGTTTGGTTTTTTATAATTCTTATTTACCAGACATCGCCTATCCAGAACAACAAGACAAAGCAAGTGCAAGAGGCTTTTCCATGGGATACTTTGGAAGTGTTTTACTTTTGATTTTTAATCTCTCCATGGTCATGCAGCCCGACTGGTATGGCATTACAGGAACAGAAGGAGAAGCAGCAATGAAAGCCATGAGGTATTCCTTTGTGGCCGTTGGAATTTGGTGGGCATTGTTCAGTCAATATGCTTTTTATCACCTGCCCAACGGAAACAACAATTCGGGCAAAGTAACCAAAGATGTTATTTGGAATGGTTTTCAAGAATTAAAAATAGTTTGGAATCAACTGGGAGACAATCCTAATTTAAAAAGATTCCTTCCTGCTTTTTTTATCTACAATACAGCCCTTCAAACCGTAATGCTGATTGCAGCTTACTTCGGGGAAGAGGAAATACAATGGGGCAGTAATCAAGAAAAAACAATCGGCCTGATCGTCAGCATTATGCTGATTCAAATTGTTGCCATCTTAGGCGCATTCCTGACCGCCCATGCGTCAAAACGATTTGGTAATATTTTAACTTTAATTGTTATCAACGTCATATGGGCTGGACTCTGTATTTATGCATACGTCATCCAAACCCCAGTTGAATTCTATTTTGCAGCAGCAGGTGTAGGTATGGTCATGGGTGGCTTGCAAGCCTTGTCCCGTTCCACCTATTCAAAATTAATTCCTATAACAAAAGATACCACCTCGTTTTTTAGCTTTTATGATGTCGCAGAAAAAGTAGGAATTGTTTTTGGAATGGTTATGTTTGGCACGATCGATCAAATAACAGGGAGCATGCGTAATTCAATACTCTTTTTCCTAGTTCTGTTTATTGCTGGTGCTTTGATGTTGACTAGGATTCCCAATCGTTCTGGAGATCCCAAAATAACTTAATTCTGGACAATAATCTCTCCTGAGCCGGTCACTTTTGTTTTTTGTTTCCTAGGATTTCCTTTACAAATAATGTCTCCAGA
>JAFMCL010000029.1 GCA_017857815.1 Flavobacteriaceae bacterium
GAGCGTCGGATTCATAACCCGGAGGTCGGGGGATCGTGCCCCCCTCTCGCTACAATTAAAGTCGAAGTATTAACTTCGGCTTTTTTTTATGTCTTTTTTCTGTTTTTTAATGGATTTTCATGACATCTTTTTTTTTATTTTAATATTCCAAATCATTAATAAAACCTACTTATGAAAAAAAACAATCTTATTACTTTTTATACTCTCTGTTTTATCATGTTCTAAAGAGGAATCAATTGCTGAAAAAATAGAAGCCAGTCCCGATTTACTAAATGGAAAATGGAGTATTGTTAACATTATCTACAAAGGTGAAAGATACGTTCCTGGACCTATTCTTCATGGTCACACCCTCACATTTAATACAGTTGAGCAAACTATTGAATCAAGAAAAAAAAGGCCTAAGGAAATACCTATCCTAGGTACTAGATATTTGGACACCTTGTACACTCTTAAATACGAAAAAGAGGGTTCATCCTTTATTCTTTCTGACCCTAAAAATCCGCTGATAAGTGGGAAAATTTTGTCTGTTGGTAAAGAGACTCTTTCTATCGAAATAGTTACCTTTTTTGACTATACGAAAGATATTAGGGAGTACGAAAAAGTCGACTAGACATATTTTAAAAAAGACCAAACAGTTTTAGAAATAGATATGTGATGGTGAGTAATCGTTTTAGTTTGTTTAACTGCACAAAGGTGACGCTTGAGCCAGCGGGAGAAAATATTTAAACATAATTTAAAAGGATTGTATTCTTGAAAGATTATCCAAAAAAATAGATTAGTTCAATAAATTGATGAGGAAATTTTTACCAAATAAAAGAAAATCCTTTTTTTTATAAAAAGTACTCCCTATGGATTGATCCAAATAATGATTGTAAAAAAAAGAAAGTTCTGCTAATCATAAATCAAATATTTATAATAAATTAGGAGAAAATAAAATCTAAAACTAAATGAAAAATATCTTTATAATACTGTTTAGTCTTGCGACAATGGCAAGTGCGACAGCCCAGAAAACTTCTCTTTTCAATGGATCTGACCTTGAAGGATGGAACATTCACGGAACTGAAAAATGGTATGTCTCAGCAGGGGTCTTGATTTGTGAAAGTGGTCCTGAGGAAAAATATGGCTACCTATCAACAGATATGTTTTATGATGATTTTATACTCACCCTTGAATTCAAACAAGAAGCCAATGGCAACAGCGGTGTGTTTTTTAGATCAACTTTGGAGGGTACCAAAATAAGCGGCTGGCAAGTAGAAGTTGCTCCACCAAATCATGACACAGGTGGGATCTATGAATCTTACGGAAGGGGATGGTTAATCAAACCAGACGCTAAAAAAGACAAAGCTCTAAAAATGGGAGAATGGAATAAAATGAAAATAAGAGTGGTTGGAGAAAAAGTAACCACTTGGCTCAATGGAAAAAAGATGGTTTGCCTAAGTGATGAAAAAATAGGAGCTGGCAAAGGCGCCATTGCCCTCCAAATTCACGATGGTGGAGGCATCAAAGTGATGTGGAGAAATATAAACATAAAAACTCTTTAAGTTCTAAGGGGCTTGTTCTATTAAAAGTACTTAGGCTTACTGTTTATTTATGTATTGGAAAATAGCATCGGAGTCGTCTTCATTGTTGATCGCCTTAACTTCTTTGAGCGCGACTTCCAAGTCACTGGTTGGCAATCGACAGACCTTGTTTTTGCAAACATAAATTAAGGTTTCTCCAGCGACATACCTATTTTCAAAAAGGGGTAAATAAACATCCGAGACACTGGCTTGAAGTATTGAATTTGGAAGGTCATTTTTCAATAAGACCGAAGTATAGGCTTTGGCTTTGTCTCCCATTACGATGATTTCAACAAAAGGAAAAACTTTGCTGGCGTAGAGCGATGCCCAAACACTATAATCAGAAATACTATTCAAAACATCTTTGCTGGCGGCTTTAAGCATTTTATCCGCCTGCTCAGCATAGATTTTGTTTTCTAACAAAATTCCCAAAAGGAAAAAGTTGTTCGCCATCGTACTGTTTGGGGAAGGGATTACGCCATCGTCAATTTGAACCATCGAAGGATAGATCGAGTTTTCGGAAGTGTATTGAAACATTTCAGAATTCGGATCGTCAAACAGCGCCATTGATTTTAAAGCAAATTTGTCTGCAAAATTGAGGTAACGAATTTCTGTCGTGGTACTATATAATTTTAAAGCGGCGGCAATTAGAAAAGCATAATCTTCAATAAACCCTTCTATTTTGACGCTTCCCTCTTGATAAGTGTGATAAATTCGATCTTTTACGATTAGTTGCTCTTCCAAGAAGTCAAACACCTTTTGGGCGCGGACTAGGTAATCTTTATCTCCAAAAGCATCGTAGGCATCAGTCAATCCGATAACAGTAAGTGCATTCCATGAAGTGATGATCTTATTGTCAATACCTGGAAGCTCTCTCTTTGACATTTCGGCTTTCAATAATTTTTCCCAATTACTTTTTAGGGTTAAAAATTGCTTTTCACTCAAACCGTATTTTTTCTTAAAATCTGAATCAGAAATTACACTTCGCAACAAATAAAACTTTTCTTCCCATGGGTTTTTCCAGTCAATTCCATAGTAAGCTTCAAAATAGGGTAAGTCATCAATCAATCGGGTTAAAGTCTCTCTTTCCCATGCATAATAGCGCCCTTCCCCTTCCGAGCTGTCCGCATCAATCGAGGCTCCATAGGCGCCTGTGTCATTTAACAAACGGCGGTCTAAAAATGATTTAATAGCCCTCGAACGTTTTTTAAATTCAGGATTTTTGTCTCTTTTATAGGCTTGCGCCATTAAACTCAAAAGCTGTGCATTGTCATAAAGCATTTTCTCAAAATGGGGGATTCTCCAGTTATTGTCAACGGTGTACCGGTAAAACCCACCTTCGATGGGATCAAAAATTCCGCCTTTGATGATCGCCTGCAAGGTGGCTCCAATGTACTGATCCTTTTCAACAGAGGGCTGAAGGGACTGCATTTTCATTAAAAAAAGAAGCCGCGATGGTCTGATGAACTTTTGAGATTCTCTTGTCATGCCGCCATTAACCAAATCCCATTCTTTGCTCAAAACTACTAAACTCTCCAAAAGTTTTTCTTTTTCAAAAACCACCTCCTCCGTTTGCAGCGCAACTGGATTTAAGGATTTTATCCCTTGCTCCAATTTGTCAGCGTATGCGATCATTTCATCTGGCTTTTCATCGTAGAACTTTTTAATGTTGGTTAAAACCTGAATCCATTGATCTTTACCGTGGTATGTCCCACCATAAACAGGTCGCCCATCTGGTAGGCAAACAACATTGAGTGGCCAGCCGCCACTTCCTGTCATTAACTGCAGCGCTCGCATGTAGTACATGTCAATGTCGGGGTTTTCTTCTCGGTCAACTTTTACCGACACAAAATTAGAATTCATGTATTCGGCAACTTCATTGCTCTCAAAAGTCTCCTCCTCCATCACATGACACCAGTGACAACTAGAATAGCCAATGCTAACAACAATCATCTTACCGCTTTTGTTATCTTCTGAAAACACTGATTTATCCCAGCGCACCCAATCTACAGGATTGTGAGCATGTTGGAGTAAATACTTACTGGTTTCATTAATTAAGCTATTGGTGTGCATAAAATCTTGACCTTTGGTTGTGTTAACCAAAAGTAGGAACATTAATAAGTGGAGTCTAAAAAAAAAAAATTGAAGTTATTTCCAATTAACTTCATTACTCGGGTAATACTTAACATCTAAAGAGTCTAATATTGCACTATGATATGAAAGTCTTGAAGAATAATTTTCCCAATTTCTTTTTTCTGATTTGGTCCAACCGATTTCCGAATACCCCAATAGTCTTGGGAAAGCCATTTGAGCAATGTCGTCAAAATCCTCTAAAGTCTCACTCCAAATAGGAGCTTCAATACCAATTATTCTGGTAGGATCTAACTCAGGGACCAATTCCGCAGGATCCCATTCATATCCTTTCTGAACAGAAATATATCCTGCCCATTTTAAACCTAACTTAGTGATGCTGTCATATTTCATATCCAGATACGCATAAGAAGCAGGAGACATCAACACATTCGCTTTTTTATCCATCGCCATGATGGCGTTTTCTGCCTTTGCCCAGTATTGCGCTACTGTAACTTCAGGAATATCAGCCAACACGACTTCGTCCCAACCCATTGGTATTTTGTTGTTCTGCTTTACGATATCAATCACACGATTCATGAATTTAATGTAATCCTTTTTAGGAGTAACGTGAGACTCGTCTCCTCCAATATGAAAATAAGCACCGGGCGTCATGGCAGATATTTCTGAAATCACATCAGCAACAAATTCATAAGTCAGTTCCTTGTCCACACACAATGTAGAAAAGCCAACTTCAATTCCCGTATAAAGCGATTTGATTTCATTATCACAATTAAGTTCAGCATAAGAAGCCAATGCAGCATTCGTGTGACCTGGCATGTCTATTTCTGGCACTATGGTGATGAAGCGTCTTTGTGCATAGGCAACGATTTCTTTGTAATCCAATTGGGTGTAAAATCCACCTTCAGCGCCACCAACTTCTGTCTTCCCTCCTATTGAGGTCAATTTTGGCCACGCTTTTATTTCAATTCGCCAACCTTGATCGTCAGACAAATGCAAGTGAAGAAAATTGATTTTATAAATGCTTAATAAGTCTATGTATCGTTTTACCTCTTCAACTGAAAAAAAGTGTCTTGAAACATCTAACATCGCACCGCGATATCCATAAACAGGAGCATCTTCAATAGTACCTGTTGGGAGTGCTTTGATTGTTTGTACACCACTCAAATGACTTAACGAAATAATTTGTTCTAAAGTTTTAACCCCTCTATAGACACCCGCAGCTGTTTGACCGAGGATGGAAATCTGATTTTCACCCATCTGAAGCTGGTAATATTCCTCATTTTGATTTGAAAAATCTTTTACTTCAAGAGAAATGGCATTAGAATTGTTTTCAGCTTTATTTTTCAATCCAACTTCAAGTTGGGTATGCGCTGTCCAAAAAGATTGTAAATCCAAACCCATTTCAACCAAGGTTGAATTTGATTCATCAAACTGGATCGATTTTATTTTTTTAACATTTAAAACCTCTACAGACGGAGAAACCGAATTTGGATAAGGAATTAATGCAACTTGATCCATAGTAAAAACTGGAAGGTGTTTTTCGCAGGAAAAAGCGCCCGTTATTAATAAAATTAAAACTAAATTTTTAATAAAAATATTCATTTTTTGTGTTTTAAGTCAATAGATTCCCGTCGTCATCCCAAACAGCTATTTCGTTTCGTTTCGACTGATCGATACATTTTGCCAACCAAGCTTCTTCATAAGCCATCCCATGATCGTCCAAAACATCCTGAGGAATTCCATCCCATACATTTGGTGAATTTCCCATGTATCCAAGATCTTTTAGACCGACTTCGGAAGTAAAATAACCTGTAACCACAAGGTCACGCATCAGGGAGAAAAAATTGATTTCTTGAGATTGTTTTTTCTTTCCAGGAACTGGAAAAGCAATTTCATCAAAAATAGCTTTTTGTTCCGCTTCAGAACAAGCAACGAAAAGTTTATTAAAACGCTCGCTACATTCACTATCCAACCACATTAAACCACCGCGGATTGGTAGTTGAAATTCAGGGATATCTTTTACGATAAACTCAATAAACTCAGGAACGTCAGCTTGAGCGATGGAACCTTTATCATGAGGCGGTAAGATAAGATCTGCCATTCTGGTGATCGTCTCCATCTCCGTTGGGCTGAAAAATTGCTCTGCAAATAGTTTTTCATCAAAGGCCGCTTCCTGCGGAGTTCGCCCATATTGATATTGCCAAATTTTTTCTTGTAGCTCTTCTGGGGTAGTGTCCACACAACTTTGAAGCAGGAAACCTGTTCCCACTGAACCCAATAAAATTGATTTTATACTTTCTCTTCTATCCACGATCTATATGTTTTGCTTTTTAAGTTCTTCAATAATAAATTCAGATGTTCTCCATGAAAGTGCCATGATGGTCCAAGTTGGATTTTTATCTGCTTGTGAGACAAAAGGTCCAGCATCAACGATAAAGACATTTTCAACGTCATGAAGTCTTTCAAATTCATTGACTACAGAAGTTTTAGGATCACTTCCCATTCGAGTCGTTCCTACTTCATGTATAATTCTTCCAGGATTATGCAATCCATATTTCTTTTCTGGTCCTGGTTTATCGCCCAAAAGTTTGCCTCCCATGTTTCCTAAAACCTCCTCGAAGGTTTCGTGCATGTGTCTGGCTTGCTTGAGTTCATTATCAGACCATTGGTAATTAAACCTTAAAACAGGAATACCAAACTCATCAACAGTTGCCGGATCAATTTCACAATAGTTTTCTTTTCTTGCGATAGATTCACCTCTTCCTGATAGCCCAACTAGTGAACCATAGAAGTCTTTCACTTCTTCCCTAATCTTATGACCGTAGCCTCCTACTTCCTCGCCTAGGTATTCGTTGACAGCACTTTGATTAAAACCAAAACCATAGGATGGCATTCCCATACCTCCCCAAAGTTCTATGTGATATCCTCTTGGGAAATCGAGTTTTTTATTATCTAACCACCAAGGGGAATAGACATGAAATCCTCCCACACCGTCTTCGTTGTAGCGCTTGCGTTTCATTAACTCGGGAACAAAAGCCATACGATCTGAACCTGTGGAATCGTGTAGGTATTTTCCAACCAAATTACTGCTGTTTCCTAGGCCGTTGGGGTGATGGGTACTTTTTGAGTTCAATAAAATACGTGCTGTGCTACAGGCAGAGGCTGCCAAAACAACAACCCTTCCTTTAATTGAGTACTCGCGACGATCGTCTTTATTGATAAAATTTACGCCAGTAGCTTTACCATTGTTGTCTACGGTGACTTCCTTAACCATACTGTTTACATACAAATCTACTTGTCCTCCGCTTTTTTGAGCTGGAAAAATCAAGCAGGAGCCTGAAGAAAAATCAGCGTAAATTGAACAAGATCGAGCACACTGCTGACAATAAAAACAAACGCCACGATCGTTATTGATCCGTTTGGTTAAAATCGATAAACGCGCAGGAATTACTTTTACATTAGATTTCCTTGCGGCTTTAATATAATACAGCTCATGCAATCTTGGCTTTGGTGGAGGTAAGAAAAATCCATCTGGTTCGTTGGCAATATTTTCTTTACTCCCAAACACCCCAATTAACTTATCAACTTTGTCATAATAAGGCTTAAGGTCGTCATAACCTATCGGCCAATTGTCTCCCAAGCCATCTCGATCTTTACCTTTAAAATCTCGAGGTCCAAAACGAAGTGAAATACGGCCCCAGTGATTTGTTCTTCCTCCAAGCATTCTAGAACGAAACCAATCAAACTGTGTGTCTCCAACTTGGTTGTAGGGTTCTCCTTCGATTTCCCATCCGCCATAGGCCATGTCGAATTCTCCAAAAGGTCTTCTGCTTCCAGCACCTCTCCTAGGTGATTCGTATGGAAATTTAAGTTGTGTTTGTTGACTTGGATTTGCAGGATCAAAATAAGGGCCCGCCTCAATAACTGCAACTTTGAGTCCAGCATCAGCCAGTACTTTAGTCGCCATTCCTCCTCCTGCACCTGAGCCAACAATTACTACATCGTATTTCTTTTGATTTTCTATAATCTGCATAGGGTGATTTTTTCTTTAGTATGTTGTTTTAAAAGTAACGCTTTATAATGGTATGATAAATAAAAGTGGATCTGTTAAAAATAATATCTCTTAAACAATTCCATTGCTTGGTAATCGGCCAGGCCTAAATCCTTATATTTTTTTGCACTTAATCTATTTCTATCTTCCGCCCGCATCCAGAACTCTCTGTCATCACTTCCTTGAAACATTACTCCATCTTTTTGAGATTGGTGATAAAAAATAGCTTTTCGTTTTCTTAAAACTTGATCAGGACTCATCGGAACTGCCATTTCTATTTCATGAACATCAAACTCTTGCCAAGCACCTCGGTACAACCAAACCCAACAATCATCCATAAACGATTGTTTTTTCAATTGCGAAAGAGAATCAAAAATAATATTCAAACATATTCGGTGAGTTCCATGTGGATCTGCAAGATCACCCGCCGCATAAATCTGATGTGGTTTAATGTCAGTGATCAACTCATTCGTAAAATCAATATCAACCTGCGATGGATTGGACTTTTGAACTTTTCCAGTCTCATAAAAAGGGAGATTTAAAAAGTGTACTTGAGAATCAGGAATTCCAATGTATCGTGTGGCTGCAATAGATTCTCTCTTACGAATGGCTCCTTTTAATTTTCTTAATTCTAAGGAATCAATTGCTGCTTTAGATTTATTTCTAAGTTCAGATAATAAGTCACTGTAGGTGACTTTTTCCTCGGGTTTCATGTCCGTAATTACTTCAATATACTTTAAGGCATCATCATCTGAAACGGCAATATTACCTGACGTTTGATAGGCAACATGCACCTCGTGACCCTGAGCAACCAAGCGGTCAAAAGTTCCTCCCATAGAAATCACATCATCGTCGGGATGAGGACTAAAGATGATACATCTTTTCTTGCTAGGAACTGACCTTTCAGGCCTTTTACTGTCATCGGAATCTGGCTTTCCGCCAGGCCAACCTGTAATCGTGTTTTGAATACGGTTAAACATTTTAATGTTCAATTCGTAGGAATTCCCTTCTATGTTTAAAAGCTCGGACATTCCATATTTGTTATAGTCCTCATCGGTTAATCTAAGTATGGATTTATTGGTTTTTTCACACAACCAGTTGATCGCTTTACACTTAATTGATTCATCTTCCCATTTGCAATTTCCACTGATCCATGGCGATTTGATTCTGGTAAGATCCGATGCTGCTTCTTGGTCTAATACCAAAGTTGTGTTTTCGTGCTCTTGTAAATAAGACGTTGGTAGATGAGAAGTGACTTCTCCTTCTATGGCCTTTTGGATAACTTCTGCTTTGTTAGTTCCCCAAGCCATAAGGATAATTCGTTTTGCCGCAAGAATAGTTTTAATCCCCATTGTTATAGCTTTTTCAGGAACATTCTGAATTCCTTTAAAAGCAGGGCCCGCATCGAATCGAGTGAGGTGGTCTAACGTAATCAAACGTGTTTGTGAGTTGATGTGCGAACCTGGTTCGTTAAAACCAACATGCCCTGTTCTACCAATACCTAACAATTGTAGATCGATCCCTCCTAAGTCTTTAATTTTCTTTTCATAAGCATTACAAAAAGATCTAACTTTTTTTAATTCAACCAATCCGTTAGGAATATTAATATTTTCAGCAGGAATATCGATGTGGTCAAATAGGTTCTCATGCATGAAATAATGATAGCTATTCAAATCATTTTTTTCGAGACCATAATATTCATCCAAATTAAATGTAACGACATTTTTAAAACTCAATCCTTCTTCTTGATGAAGTTTAATCAAGGCTTTGTATACACTCAAGGGAGACGAGCCTGTTGCTAAACCTAAAACACAGTTCTCACCAATATTTTGTTTTTGTTTTATGAGGGATGCAATTTCATTTGCTATTTCCTTTGATCCTGAGAAGGAAGATTCAAATACAACATTGTGTAATTTTTCAAATCGTTGCTCTTCGAATAACCCTGGAAATTTGAATGCTATAGAGTTTTTTTTCATTTACGAGTAGTTGATATTTTTAAATTCTATTAATTTGGTTTTCTAATGTTTTCAATTAGTGATTGAATTTTTTGTCCTGGGGGAGGTGTTAATTTTGAAACAATAATTGATACTACAAAATTAATCAACATCGCAAAAGAACCAAATCCTTCTGGTGAAATTCCGAACCACCAATCTTCCTTCGTTCCTCCTCCGAACCAACCAAACTTAAATTTGGTCATATAAAAGAGCATCAACAGGATACCGACAACCATTCCTGAAATTGCTCCCTCTTTATTCATTCTTTTACTAAAAATCCCCATCACAATTGCAGGGAAAAATGAAGCCGCTGCAAGTCCAAAAGCCAATGCCACCGTTGCCGCCACAAAGCCTGGAGGGTTCACTCCGAAATAACCTGCCAACAATACTGCTCCAAAGGCAGAAAGTCTTGCGGCAATTAATTCATTTTTTTCACTCACCGCTGGATTAATTATTTTTTTAATTAAATCGTGTGAAACAGAAGCTGAAATAACCAAAAGTAATCCTGCAGCTGTCGACAAAGCAGCCGCCAAAGCACCTGCTGCCATCAATGCAATTACCCAATTGGGTAGTTTTGCAATTTCAGGATTAGCCAATACCATTATATCGGCATCAACTGTCAACTCATTAATCTCTGGGTCCGCCACATATTGGATCAATCCATCTTGATTTTTATCATCAAATTTTATTAGTCCTGTTGTTTGCCATTTCTCAAACCAACCGGGTAAATTTGCATGTTCTTTATTACTAACTGTTTCGATAAGATTTGTTCGTGAAAAAACAGCAATAGCAGGGGCTGTTGTGTACAAAATTGCTATAAAAAGTAATGCCCAACCAGCAGATTTTCTTGCATCGCTTACTTTTTTAACGGTAAAAAATCGAACGATTACATGTGGTAATCCTGCCGTACCTACCATCAAAGCCAAAGTGATTAAAAAGACATCTAAAGTAGACTTAGACCCTGTGGTATACTCATGGAAACCGAGTTCTCGATGAAGGCCGTCCAATTTATCTAATAAATAGACTCCATCCGATCCTGCAGCACCAAAACCGATTTGGGGTATTGCATTGCCAGTCATTATTATAGAAATAAAAACGGCAGGAACCATAAAGGCAAAAATTAACACGCAATATTGCGCCACTTGGGTGTAAGTAATCCCTTTCATTCCTCCCAAAACAGCGTAAAAAAGAACGATACACATCCCAATGACAACTCCCGTCGTTATGTCTACCTCGAGGTAACGTGAAAATACAACCCCAACACCTCTCATTTGTCCTGCTATATAGGTAAAAGATATTATTAGTGCACAAAAAACGGCAACGCCTCGTGCATAGTTAGAGTAATACCGATCTCCAATAAAATCAGGAACTGTAAATTTTCCGAATTTCCTTAAATAGGGCGCCAACAATAGCGCCAGTAAAACATATCCTCCCGTCCAACCCATCAAATAAACGGAGCCGTCATATCCATTAAATGAAATAATTCCTGCCATCGAAATAAAAGATGCGGCTGACATCCAGTCTGCTGCAGTGGCCATTCCATTTGCTATGGGAGGAACTCCTCCTCCGGCAACATAAAACTCTTTAGTCGATGATGCTCTTGACCAAATGGCAATTCCTATATAGAGTGAAAAACTTATCCCAACTGCTATCCAAATCCAATATTGTAACTCCATTATTCTTTAGTTTTATATTTAGCGTCTAAACGATTCATCAAATAGATATAGACGAAAATCAGGATTACAAACACATATATTGAGCCTTGTTGTGCAAACCAAAAACCAAGTTTAAATCCTCCCATTTTAATTTCATTTAAAGCGTCTACAAATAGGATTCCAAAGCCGAAGGAGGCCGTAAACCATATTGACAATAGAATAATTAAATATTTCAAATTGGTATTCCAGTAAGTGTTTCCTTTTTTCATATTTTAAATCAAACTTATTTAATGTTAAAATGCGATTTTAATACATTATACAAATCGCTATTGTTCATCTACCAAAAAAAAAAAATCAATTCCATTTTTATGATAGATTAGGTTTATAAATAATTTGGGGTTTTATAAAACTCAAAAATAATTTAACTCACAATTTAATGAATATTTTTCTTTTATATAGGATATAAGTTGGAATCCATATGATAACTAAATAAAGAACCGCATAGATAAAAGAACTGAGCTTAGAGGAAAGTCCAATACCGGTCATTTGTTCCATAAAAAGACCACTAAAAGTAAAGCCCCATATTTTACTGCTGTAAAAGACTGTAACCAAAAGACCAGAAAGTGTAAAGGCGAAAATGGCATTCACCCCAAATACATGAGCAAAATTGAAATATTTAGCGTTGTTTTTTACATCAACCCAATAGATGAAAAAAGCGAGAAGCAAGCTGGAAATCCCTCCCATCATTAGGGCATAAGAACTGCTCCATAAACTCTTGTTAAGAGGAACTATATAGCTTGAAAGATCTCCTAGAATGAGTAAGATGGTGGCAAATAAAAATAAGGAGATTATTTTTTCTTGAATGTCATTCTTTTTAACAATCAGATAACCTGAGAGCATTCCCAAAACACCTGTAACCACAGCTGGAAAAGTGCTCAAAATACCTTCTGGATCCCATGTTGTTTTCCACAAATATCCGGGTAAGTAAAGTTTGTCAATATAGTGTGCCCAATTTTTTTCGGGCAAACTGAGGTCTGGAATTCCTATCCCAGGCACCGGAAGGTATTTCATAACGATACAATAACAGATCAATAGAATCGACCCAATTATCAATTGAGTCCGTTGACTGGTATAAAGATACAGTATGCCGCAAACCAAAAAAACGATAGAAATGCGCTGTAAAACTCCTACCCAACGGATCGAATCAAAATTAAAGTCAGGCCACAGCCATAGAAATAGACCTACGAGATATATTTTAAGACTTCTCCAAACTATTTTTCTTAGAATACTTTTTTTGGAAATCCCATTCTGAATTTGTTTCGAAATCGACAACACCACAGAAACTCCTAGGATATAAAGGAAACTCGGAAAAACATAGTCAGTCGGAGTGATACCATTCCATGAAGCATGTAAAAATGGGGTAAAAACATGACTCCATGAGCCAGGGTTATTTACAATGATCATTAAAATGATTGTTAGACCTCTCAAGACATCGAGAGAAAGCAGTCTGCTGCTTGGCTTTTCCATAATTTAAAAAAGATTAACTGTAGAATATAAATCGAATTTAAATATAGAAAAATTTAAACTACTTTTTGGAAGTTTATTTATGTTTAGACTTATAAATCAAATTGAGTACTAAACCCATTATTATTAAAAATACGCCCATTAAGCTATAAAAATTATACAGCTCCTGAAAGAAGAGCAAACCAAACAAGACAGAGAAAACGACTTCAACATATTTAAAAGGTGCTATCTGAAAAGCAGGACCCATCTGAAGGGCTTTTGTCATGAAAATCTGAGCGAGAAATCCAACAACTCCTAATAAAAGTAACAAAACCCATTCGATCCCAATAGGGGTTTTCCAATCAAAAAAACATCCAATTGCACCTACTAAGGTGGCGATTAACATAAAATAATGTACAATAACAACTGGATGATCTCCTTTACCAATTTTTGAGATTAATAAATAGACAATTGCAGAGAAGAAAGCACATGTTAAAATAATCGTAAATCCATAAAAATCAACGGTTGGGTCGAAGCCTTTTACCATTAACACCCCAATAAATGCAAGTATAAAGAAAATCCACTGTAGATATTTTATTTTTTCTTTTAATAAAAAAACTGCCAACAGTGCAACAAAAAGAGGTGAGGTATAACGAAGCGTGACAGCAGCACCAACTGACATATAGTGCAATGAAAAGAAAAATAATATCATCGAAATCACCCCGGCAAATCCTCTAAAAACTAATAATCTTTTTTGATTTCCCCACAAGGGTATTTTTTGTTGGATTAAGAAGGAAAATGTAAAAAACAAAGAACCAAGTGATCGAAAAAACACCAGCTGAAATGTTCCGAAATCAACCAAATATTTAACCATAGTGTTCATTACTGTAAACAACAGTGTACTTATGACCATGAACCTAATTGCAAAAATATGTGTTTTCAAAATATAGTTTTAACAAAGATCACATTTTGTTTGAAACCGAAAGAATCAAAAAACAAAATGTTTGGCTCCATCAGGAATATATTCAATAGTTTTACGCATCTCTTTAGATAGGGATAAAAACTTACTGTCCAATGATGTTTATTCAAACGCCCGTTCCATTTCTAAGTTTAGGCTTTCTTGTTGCCTTGGGGTGTTCCCTTCTATTGGGAATTGCAAAGTCAGGAATTAAAGGGGTAGCGGTCTTAATTGTCACAGGTTTGGCATTGGTCTATGGTGCAAGAGAGTCCACTGGTATCTTGATGCCTTTGCTTATCTGTGGTGACATCTTTGCTGTGATTTATTACAAACGTCATGTAGAGTGGATCTATCTCGTCAGGCTTTTACCCTGGATGATTATTGGTGTTTTAATCGGTGTTGTTCTAGGAAAAGATTTACCTGAAGATTTGTTTCGCGTGGGCATGGCATTGATCATCTTGTTTAGTGTTGGTATGATGTATTATTGGGAAAAAAAGAAAAACAAAAAAGTCCCTACCCATTGGAGTTTCGCTGCGTCAACAGGTTTGTTAGCAGGGTTCTCGACCATGGTGGGGAATCTGGCAGGTGCTTTTTCAAATATTTATTTCTTAGCCATAAAGCTCCCCAAAAATGAGTTCATAGGAACCGCTGCCTGGCTGTTTTTTATCATTAACCTTTTTAAGGTGCCTTTCCATATATGGGTTTGGGAGACGATTAATCTGGAATCTCTAAAAATTAGCTTAACACTTATTCCTGCAGTAATTTCAGGATTATTATTGGGAGTGTTTTTGGTTAAAAAAATCAACAATGACAAATACAGAAAATTGATATTGATCTTTACAGGATTGGGGGGATTGGCCATTCTTTTTCAATAATTTCAAGTCTAAAAATAAAAACATGAAACTCATTCCTAAAGGTTCAAAACTTTACAGCATCATTCACCTCAAATGCCCGCGATGTCATCGAGGAAAATTCCTTCAAAGTCCTGCCTATAACATGAGAAAAATCACAAGAGTGAGGTCTCATTGTGAGGAATGTAATTTAAACTACAAGATAGAACCCAGCTTTTATTACGGTTCTATGTATGTCTCTTATGCAGTTGGTGTGGGAATTATGGGCGCGATTATTGCATGTTTTTTAATCTTTTCCGATGAATTCTCCTTCCTCAAAACGTTTATCACACTGGTCGTGGTGATTGTTGCTGGGGCACCATACATCAATGCTATTTCAAAAATATTGTGGGCAAACTTATTTTTTAAATACGATCCTAAAAAATAATTTTTAGTGCTATTTGGCAACGTTTACCGCTCTTGTTTCTCTAATCACAGTAACTTTTACTTGACCGGGATAAGTCATATCTGTTTGAATTTTTTGTGAAATCTCAAAAGAAAGTTCCGCCGATTGGTCATCCGTTACTTTATCACTTTCTACGATCACACGAAGCTCACGACCTGCCTGAATTGCATAGGCTTTATTCACCCCATCGAAATCATAAGCAATATTTTCAAGATCCTTAAGCCTCTGAACATAACTGTCTAAAACTTGTCTTCTTGCTCCAGGACGCGCGCCAGAAATGGCGTCACACACTTGAACAATTGGAGACAACAAAGAAGTCATTTCTATTTCGTCATGGTGTGCACCTATGGCATTACAAACCTCTGGAATTTCGCCATATTTCTCAGCCCATTCCATCCCTAATATCGCATGAGGGGTTTCAGCTTCTTCTTCTGGTACTTTTCCAATATCGTGTAACAATCCAGCACGTTTCGCTAATTTCGGATTCAAGCCCAATTCAACTGCCATGACGCCACATAATTTAGCTACTTCGCGGGAATGCTGTAAAAGATTCTGACCATAAGAGGAACGGTATTTCATTCGTCCAATGATTTTAATTAATTCAGGGTGCAAACCGTGAATTCCTAATTCGATCACCGTCCGCTTTCCAACCTCGATGATTTCATTATCAATTTGTTTTGTTGTTTTGTTGACCACCTCCTCAATTCGAGCGGGATGAATTCTACCGTCAGTTACCAATCTGTGTAAAGAAAGTCTCGCGATCTCTCTTCTAACAGGGTCAAAGCAAGATAGGATGATCGCCTCTGGAGTATCATCAACTACGATTTCAACACCTGTGGCAGATTCAATGGCACGAATATTTCGTCCTTCACGGCCAATGATTCTTCCTTTAACGTCATCAGACTCTAAATTAAAAACAGACACACAGTTTTCAATAGCCTCTTCAGTTCCAATCCGTTGAATGGTGTTAATGATGATTTTCTTGGCCTCTTGTTCGACCGTTAGTTTGGCCTCTTCCAGACTTTTTTGAGCAAAAGCCATGGCTTCGGCTTGCGCTTTATTTTTTAAAGATTCAATCAATTCTTTTTTAGCCTCCTCAGCGGAAATTCCTGAAATGACCTCTAATTTCTGAACTTGAACTTTATGAGAGTCATCCAGTTCATTTTGCTTTTGCTCTAGTTTAACAAGTCGCTTCTGAAGTGTTTCATTTTTCTGCTCAAGCGATTGGGAAAGGCTCTTGTTTTTATTGAGTTCGTTGTTGAGCTTATTTTCCTTATCACGAAGTCGGCCCTCGACATCTGAAACTTTCTTTTCTCTTTGAAAAATTACTTTTTCATGTTCCGACTTCAACTCAATAAAACGCTCTTTTGCCTGAAGCATTTTTTCGTCTTTTATTCTTTCTGCTTTTTGCTTTGCATTTCGAAGAATCTCATTAGCTTCAAGCGTTGTTGATTCAAGTATTTTTGCATTTTTTCCTTTTTGAGAAAAAATTCCAATTATCAATCCTGCTCCGATGCTTGCAAGTATTATAATAATTAAGGTTATATCTAGGTTCATTCTTTTTACGTTTTAAAATTAAAAAAGCCTGTATTAGCATAAGGTTTTGGATAAACTCCCAAACAAACAGGTTTGAGGCTACTTGACTGGTCAAGGATCTGCTCAAGGCAGCTTGCTTTTACAATCACAACTCACCTCTTTTAAATAAAAAAACGTTGAGTTTATCAAAAAATCACTAATACAGGCAGTATTGTATTTCTATTTAAAGAACTTAATAAGTAGCCAGGTGTAAATCAATCAATTCAATAAATTCATTTATTTTGATCGAATCACTTCCTTCTACTTCTTTTTTTTCACTTTGTTTTTCCAACTGTGCTGCATATTGAAGCGCACACATTGCAAGAACATCTTGTTTGTCACGCACGGCGTAGTTTTCTTCCAATTGTTTGATCATGGCATCAATTTTTTTTGCTGAAACACGCAGTGAGGCTTCCTGATCGGCGGTTATTGTCATTGGATAGACCCGATCTGCAAGCGTCAATTTAATCTTTAGCTTTTCACTCATTAATCAATTTATTTGAGTGAGTTGATGTATACAAAAATCTACTTCTTTTATTAAACTGTTTATTTTGCGTTTGGTTACTGCCTTACTTTCTTCACTGCCAAGTAAAGAGTTTGCAACCTTAAGCGAATCATTTTCAGATTTTAAATACGAAACTTTTTCTTTAAAATCGAGATTTTGCTTTTCCAAACCTTGCTTTTCCTCACTTAACTGACTGATAAGCAAATGGTTTTCTTTCAATTTATTTAATAGCTGAACAATTCTCTCTTCTAATAATACTAGATTCTTCACTGAAACGCTTTTTTAAGATTTTGAATCCTTAATTTACAAATTTAAGAATTCAAACGCAATATAACTGATATTGAAACTTACTTTTAAAAAATTTAACATAAAAGGCCTGTGAACATGGATTTTTTATTTTTTTAATGATTAATAAATATTGATTTAAGTTATGGCAACAAATCAACATATTGATCCATTTGATTTAAAAAAATGTATTTTTGAAAGGTTCCATAATTTAATTTTAATGAAATTTCATTTTTTAAGCCTTCTCTTATTTCTACTCTCAATTCAAGTCATTGGACAACACAATTCAACCTATCAAAACCCTTTGGATATTCCAATTGCACTTTCTGGTACGTTTGCTGAAATCAGATCGAGTCACTTTCATGCGGGAATTGACATTAAGACAATGGGAAGACAGGGGCTCCCCGTTAAAGCGGTAAGCAATGGTCGGGTGAGCAGAATCCGAATTTCGACTTCAGGTTACGGAAAGGTTATTTACATTGATCACCCAGATTTCAAGACTTCTGTTTATGCACATCTTAAAAAATTCTCTCCTAAAATCGAAAAATACATTAAAGCTGTACAATATGAAAAAGAAAGCTATGTAGTTCAAAAATTCCCTAGAAAAGACGCTTTAATTGTTGAAGCCGGAGAAGTCATTGGTTATTCTGGAAACACCGGAGGTTCTTTTGGTCCTCACCTGCATTTCGAAATTCGTGATTCAAAAAATCAGCATCCGCTCAACCCTTTACTTTTTGATTTAAACGTTGACGACAACCTAAGACCGCAACTTCAAAAATTGTTTTTGTATAACGAAAATCCCGATAATGTTATCTTTAAAACTAAGAACGCAAGTCTGGAAAGAGTCAATGATAGCGTTTACAAAACGCCAATTCTTTTTGCTTCGGGGCGTTTGGGGTTGGGAATTCAAATGTTTGACAGACAAGATTTGAGTTACAACAAAAATGGTATTTATAGCATAGCCGTAAATGTGAATGGAAAACCCACTTTCAAATATAAATTTGATGAAATTGATTTTAATGACTCAAAATACATCAATCTGATTATTGATTATAAAAACTTTAAGGAAAACCGTTATCGGATTCAAAAGTTATTTAGACCTAAAACCGCAAAGTTTAGTTTTATGGATCCTGCTTTGGATCGAGGGTTTTTTAATCTCGAAGAAGGAAAGTCATATCAAGTATTGATCGAAGTAAGTGATTTCTCGGGAAACACCTCTTATGTTGAGACCTACGTTGTAGGTCAAAAACAAAAAACAAAAATTGAGCCATCAAAGGGGAACAATATTAACCCAGAGCTAGATTACATTTTTGAATTTCATCCAAATGAAATTTATATTCCAAAAAATACATTTTTTAATCCCATTCAATTAGAAATACAAACCCACAGTGACGGTATCAAAATTGGTCCTGACATTCATCCTTTTAAAGGTGCTTACGAATTGAGTTTTAAAACCGATCTCAAAGACTCGTTGAAAATGAAAAAATCTTTTATTGCTTTAAAAGAAAATGACAATTTAACTTACCTCCCCACCGAAAACAAAAACGGAAAACTAACTGTCAAGTTAAAAAATTTTGGTGATTTTGTTATCGCAAGCGACTTAACTCCGCCTTCAATTAAAGCTGTAAATTTCAAGAATGATCAATGGCTCAGTGGATTTAAATTTTTAAAGATAAAAATAGATGATGATTTTTCTGGAATAAAATCTTACCGAGGAACTATAAATGGAAAATGGATTTTATTTGAATACGAACCCAAACAAAAACTTTTGACCTATGATTTTTCAGACCTAACTTTTGAAACGGAAAAACACGAATTGGAAATAGTAGTGGAAGACAATGTGGGGAACAAAACTTTGTTTAGCGCTTTGTTTTTCAGGAAATAAACATCTTAAATTTAGTGCTTTCAATTGTCTACGAAGGCCGCTAAGGTCTTAATGACATAATCAATCTCTTCCCGCTTGTTGAAACAGGAGAAAGAAAATCTTAGAGAGGGCCAGCTTTTAACTTCTTCGCTTCGATTGAGCTCTTGTAATACATGAGAACCTAAATTTGACCCTGACTGACAGGCACTGCCTTTGGAACAAGCAATTCCATTTAAATCTAAATGAAAATCTAATAGTTGCGCCTTGGAAGGGTCTAATGGCAAAGCAACATTAATTAACGTAAAAGTACTCTGATCAAAATCACCAGAAAGTCCATTGAAGTGGGCATTGGGGAACACTTCTTTTATTTCTTGAATAAAATATTTTTTTAAATCTAATATATAAGCTTTTTCAGCGGCAAGCTCTTCATAAGCAATTTCGAGTGCTTTGTGTAAACCAACGATATTGTGAACTCCTTCGGTTCCTGCTCTCAAACCTCGCTCTTGAGGACCCCCCGCGATAAACGAATCCAAGCCTGAGTTTTTTCTAACAAATGAAAAGCCAATCCCTTTTGGGCCATGAAACTTGTGCGCAGCTGAAGATAAGAAATCAATTGAAATTTCTTTTAAATCAATCGGAAAATGCCCCACTCCTTGCACTGCATCTGTATGGAAATAGGCATTATTTAATTTGCATAAATTAGCAACTTTCTTAAGTGAAAGTATATTGCCAATTTCGTTGTTGACATGCATCAGACTGACTAGTTTCCTTGTGCTGGTCGCTGTCAATAGCTTTTCCAAATGAACCAAATCCGGAGATCCCTCCAAATCAAGATCAACATATAGTATTTCAACTCCCTCAGATTCAAGAGACGTGAGCACATGTAAAACTGCATGGTGCTCTATTCGAGAAGAAATGATCGTTTTAATACCCAAATCTTTAACTCCACATCTCAAAATCATATTGTCAGATTCTGTTCCGCCAGAGGTGAAAATAATTTCTTGCGCTTCACAATTGAGATGATTAGCAACACTTTTACGCGCTGTTTCTATGGCAGATTTGGCTGTTCGTCCAAAGCCATGTGATGAAGAAGGATTTCCGTAGTTCAACTCCATACTTCCGACCATTACATCTATAACCTCTTTTCTTATCGGTGTTGTAGCGGCGTTGTCAAAGTAAACTTTCATCTTTCTTTTGGTTCGTGTCTCAAATGTTAATTAGGCTTTTCCTTAGCTAAGAAGAAGTCTTTTCAAACCCTTTTAAAGTATTGGTTATTATCTTTACACAGTCAAGCAATTGTTCTTCGGTGATCACAAGTGGCGGCGCAAAGCGAATGATGTTCCCGTGGGTTGGTTTTGCCAACAAACCATTGTCGCGAAGTTTTAGACAAATGTTCCAAGCCGTATCACTGTCAGGAGTATCATTGATGACAATTGCATTGAGCAGACCTTTTCCACGCACCAACTGCACGATTCTGCTATTGGCGATGTATTTATTTAATTCATTTCTAAAAACCTCTCCAAGACGTCTTGCATTTTGGGTTAGTTTCTCATCTTTAATAACCTCTAGTGCTTTGGTTGCTACAGCAGCTGCCATAGGATTTCCACCAAAAGTACTTCCGTGTTGCCCTGGTTGAATTACATCCATAATCTCAGAATCACAAAGGACACCCGAAACAGGATAAGTTCCACCACTCAGGGCTTTCCCAAGAATTAAAATATCAGGGCGAATATAGGTTGCGGATTGTTGTTCACAAGCATCTTCACAAGTACAGTCTCCACAAACTGCAAGTAAGGAACCTGTTCGGCCGATACCTGTTTGAATTTCATCGGTTATTAATAACACATTATATTGAGAACACAAGGCTCTTGCACCGCTTATAAAGTCTTTTCCTGGAGTGTAAACACCAGCTTCTCCCTGGATTGGTTCTACCAAAAAACCAACAATATTCGGATTGCTTTCCAACGTTTGTTTTAAGGCCTCTAAATCGTCATAAGGAATATGCGTAAATCCATTGGTGTGAGGACCAAAATGTGCTTTTGTATCAGGATCAGTAGAAAAGGAAATTATAGTTGTTGTTCTACCGTGAAAATTATTGTTACAAACAACAATTTGCGCCTGATTTTCTGGAACTCCTTTTTTAAGGTAACCCCATTTTCTTGAAATTTTAATTGCAGTTTCTACGCCTTCAGCACCTGTATTCATTGACAAGAGTCGTTCAAAACCAAAATACGTTGTCACAAACTTCATGTATTCCCCTAACTTATTGTTATGAAAAGCACGTGAAGTCAATGTCAATGTTTCTGCTTGTTGTTTCATAGCCTCAATAATGTCTGGATGACAATGACCTTGGTTTACTGCAGAATAAGCCGAAAGAAAATCATAGTATTTTTTTCCAGCAACATCCCAAAGGTAAACGCCTTTCCCTTTTGCCAAAACAACAGGTAGCGGGTGGTAGTCATGTGCTCCATGTCGCGATTCTAGATCCAAGTAATAATCCTGAGATACTTGTTGTTTTGTTTCCATAGACAAAGCGTTTTAAAATTGATTCTCACAAAATTATAAATATATAACAAGAAGTCAGTCATCTTACTCCACTATATTCCATAATCAAAAAAATCCTCCTGAATTATATGATTCTCCTGAATAAATAGCTCTAATTCGTGAAAAACAATACTATTTTTGCAAGATGTCTAGAAAATTTAAAAAAGAACGTTTTGATGATGTCGCAGTTGTTGACATTACTGCTAAGGGGAAAGGAGTCGTAAAATCAGAAAGTGGCAAAGTTATTTTTGTTGATGGTGTTGTCCCTGGAGATCATGTAAATGTCGAAACTTACAAAAAAAGAAGGGGTTATTTTGAAGCCAACTTACTTAAAATAGTAAAACCGTCCGAAGATCGTGTTACACCCCCATGTGAGCATTTTGGTGTTTGTGGTGGTTGTAAGTGGCAAAATCTAGACTACGGAGCCCAATTGAGATACAAGCAAAAAGAAATACTTCACAATCTCACACACCTTTCAGGAATGGAGCTCCCTGAAATAGAACCCATAAAAAGTGTTGCTTCCCCCTATTTTTACAGGAATAAAATGGAATATTCTTTTTCCAACCAGCGGTGGTTAACTTCCGAGGAAATTGATAATAAAGAGGAGTCACTTGAAAAAAAGGGATTGGGATTCCACAAAGCTGGAATGTGGGACAAGGTTGTTGACATTCAAAAATGTCACCTTCAAAAAGAACCTGCTAATGATATTAGAAACGGTATTAGGGAATATGCCATTAAAAATGATTTAGAGTTTTTTAACCCCAGAGCTCAAGAAGGTTTTTTAAGAACCCTAATGATTCGAAACTCCTCAATCGGAGAATTTATGGTACTTATTCAGTTTTTCAAAGAAGACAAAACCAAAAGGGTTGCTTTATTAAATTATTTAAAAGAGAATTTTGAAATTTCTTCCCTTCTATATTGCATCAATTCAAAAGCCAATGACACGCTCTATGATCAAGAAATTGAACTTTTTGACGGAAGAGATTACATTATGGAAAAAATGGAGGATCTTGAATTTAAAGTTAATGCAAAATCTTTTTTTCAAACCAATTCAGATCAGGCCTTTGAACTCTATAAAATAACACGCGAATTTGCTGATTTAAAAGGAGATGAAGTTGTGTATGATTTGTATACAGGGACTGGAACAATTGCTCAATTTGTTGCTAAAAAGACAAAAAAGGTTGTTGGTGTAGAGTCTATACCAGAGGCCATCGAGGCTGCAAAGGAAAATGCCCAAGAAAACAAAATTGACAATGCCTTTTTTGAAGTGGGCGACATGAAAGAAGTGTTCAATGACGATTTTATTAACCGACATGGAAAGGCAGACGTCGTGATCACTGATCCACCAAGAAACGGAATGCATCCAGATGTTGTAAAGCAATTGATCGGTTTGGGAGCCAGGAAAATAGTCTATGTCAGTTGTAATAATGCTACGCAAGCTAGGGATTTAAACTTAATGAGTCATGCCTACAAAATGACGCGGTGTCGCGCAGTAGACATGTTCCCTCAAACACAACATGTTGAAAATATTGTACTTTTGGAAAAGATTTAAATAAAATGAATTTTAGAATTTTCTTTATTGTTTGTTTATTAATCCAAAGCTCCTGTGAAAGAGATGACATCTGTCTCGAAGGAACCCCTGCAACGCCAAGTTTGATCGTTGTTTTTAGAGACTATCAGGATACGGAGGTTAAAAAATCAGTTGAAAACCTAGTGATTCAAGGTTTTAACCAAGAAGAAATCTTACAAACCTTTACCGGAGACTCTATTGCCTTGCCGCTTAGGAAAAACTTTGAGTTTTCACAATTTAAACTCTCTTTCAACGTAGATACAGATAGTTTAATTGCTGATTCTTTACAGTTCAACTATGATCGGTTTGACCTTTATATAAATCGCGCCTGTGGCTATAAATCAAATTATGTATTTAAAGAACCATCTCATTATTTATTGACCAAAAGTGAAGGCTGGATTCAAAACATAGAAAAATTAAAAGACACCATTTCAGATGAGCAAAATACGCACTTGGTTATTTACCATTAATCTAATACTACTATGCGGAATGGGAAATGCTCAAGAAAGCGAACCCCTTTTAGAAAGCATCGATACAATTCAAAAACGGGTGAAAAAACCCTATACCCTTAGGTTTGGCATTGATTTGATAAAACCCGCTACAGCACAATTTGAAAAAGACTACTTTGGATTAGAACTCGTTGGAGATTTACGTCTTTATGGTGATTTTTATATTGCTACTGAAATTGGAAACGAGAAGAGAACCGAACAGTCTGAGTTAATCAACTTCACTACCGCTGGCAGTTACGTAAAATTAGGATTTGATTACAATATGTTTAAAAACTGGAAAGGCATGAACAACGCCATTCATCTTGGTCTTCGACTCTGCAACAGTTTTCACACACAGACCGTAAACAGCTATGAAACGTACAGCCTTAATCACTACTGGCCAACTGAAATTACGCAGAATGGATTTCAAACGGGGGAAAGAGAATCTTTAAATGCACGATGGGCTGAGGTTGTTGTTGGAATAAAGGTTAGGCTTATCGATAACTTTTATATGGGATTTAGTTTGCGCATGAACAGATTATTTAGCGATACCGAACCAAACAACTTTGACAATCTTTACATTCCAGGTTTCAACAGAAAAACCGATGAAAATGTTTGGGGCGCTGGATTTAACTACACCCTCACCTATGCCATTCCGATCAGACTTTAGAGCGATTAAAGTGCTTTTGGGGTTTTAATTAATGGCAATTTAACAAAGAGTTTGTTTTTATTTATTAAAAACTTAGGACAAAATATACTCGCCAGAAGAAAGCTGCATAACACCATGGGCAGATAAGAAATCACTAGGAACTGCCCAATCAACCAGCGAAAAACAAAAAACATTAGACCGAAAGAAATCAGGTTAAAAATTAATGCTCTAGTTTTCATCTTTTTTTAATTTATGGATTTTTTTGGTTCCTGCATAAATCGGGAACAAACACAATCTCGATTCTAACTTTCCATTGAATAATTTAATTTTTCGTGTGGGTCTCAATCCCACAAACTTCATTGCTTCAAAGTTAGAGCTGATCATCCAAGCATTGGTATTGGGATAGTTCCTCTTGAGCGTGTCGCCAAACTCTTGATACAATCCATCAATATCTCCTTCCAAGCGCTCACCATAGGGCGGGTTGGTTAATAAGTGTAATGGGGTTTCTCCAATTTTTGAAGAATGAAAAAAATTGGCACGATTCACATGAATAAAATCCTCCAAAGAGGCATTCTTAACGTTTTGAATTGCCTTTTCAACAGCTGATGGAGCTTTGTCAAATCCATATATTTTTCCAACAGGGGATTTCACTTTTTTAAGCTGAGACTGTCTTATTTTATCAAAAAGAGAAGCGTCCCAGTCGCTCCATTTTTCAAAAGCAAACTCGTTTCTATTTAAATTTGCAGGAATATCGCAAGCAAGCATAGCAGCTTCAATCAAGATCGTACCACTACCACACATAGGGTCAATAAAATCAGTCTGACGGTCCCAGCCCGAAAGTTGCACCAAACAAGCGGCAAGTACTTCATTCATTGGAGCGATGTTCGTCGCCGAACGGTACCCTCGATGATGCAAGGATCTGCCAGAACTATCCAGCGAAATGCTACATTCATTTTCGTAAATGTGAAGATGAATCCTAAAATCGGGATGGCGAGTATCAACATTGGGTCGATCCCCAGTTTGTTTTCGAATCCGGTCAACAATGGCATCTTTAGTTCGCTGAGAAGCATAGAGAGAATGTGTAAAAACCTGACCAGAAACCACGCTGTCGATCAAGAACGTTTCATTTGGGCTTAATAGATCATTCCAATCGAAATTGTATATTTTCTCATAAAGTTCATGTTCGTTATTGGCCTTAAAATGATAAAAAGGCTTTAATATTTTGAGTGCCGTTCGCAGACACAAGTTGGCTTTGTACATAAAACCTTTGTCTCCTTTAAAGTGAACCAATCGGTTTCCTTTTTTAATATCCTGCGCTCCTAAACTTAATAGTTCACCAGCCAAAAGGGATTCCATCCCATAAAAAGTTTTGGCTAACATTTCGAAATTTTTTTCCATAGTAAGAAATACAGCCCAAAAATACTTTAATTTTACGAGTCGAAATTATATAAAAGCAGATTACATGATTCTTCCTAAAATATTAATGCAAACAATTCCTCTTTTGGGGGCTTTTTTGGGGATTTTTGTAGCCTCAGTACTCAAACCCAAAACTTCAGCCGGACTCAAGTTGATCCTTGCTTTTAGTGGAGCATTTCTTTTATCAATAACCGTTTTTGAACTTTTACCCGAAATCTTCAGCGATGACAAAAAATTCATTCCCGTCTGGATTATGGCAGGGATTGTTTTACAAATTGTTTTAGAGTTTTTCTCAATGGGAGCCGAGCATGGGCACTTTCATGCCAATGACATAAAAAAGTTCCCTGTTTGGCTTTGGGCCAGTCTCTGCATCCATGCTTTTATTGAGGGATTACCCTTGTCTGAAGAAAGCGAACTCACCTGGGGAATCTTCATTCATAAAATACCGATTGGCATGATTCTCGTGTTTCTTTTGGATCAAACCAATGTAAGTAAGTTCATTAAATGGAGTGCTTTGATTCTTTTTGCAATAATGACACCACTTGGGAATACTTTTATGAACCTGATTCCTGAATTAGAATCCTATCGAACAGAGATCACAGCGTTGGTCGTGGGTGTTTTACTACACATTTCCACAACAATACTTTTTGAAAGTACTGAAAATCATTCTTTTAACTTAAGGAAGTTCAGTGCTATAATGATTGCAATTGTAATTGCCTTTTTAATTTAGCTTTAAATTCACCAAATATTACACGTTAATACAAAAGTATGCATTCATACTAACCACAAATGTAGATGTGTTTTGATGTTTAATATATATTGCTCACTTTTGAAAAATATATAGTTTAAATATGCTACCTACATCAATAAATAAAGTTAAAATTTATCCTCAAAATGTAAAACAAAACTGTTTTCTTATAACAGTTTTCGGTAGCACAAGAAAGCAACCCACGCTTTCTAGTAGTAATTATTTAAAGGGGCTCTTGTTTGGTTTTAGTTTTTGGTACACTTCAGTGGGTTTTAGTTTTTTTAAATCACTTAAGCTCATTCTTTCCCTTATGCAAGACCCCTTTATTTTTAAACCTAAAACTTTTTAAAGCAGAACTTAACCTCAAATTAATTTTTCTTTAAAACCACGAAAAAACCCCTCTGGATCGCCCCTCTGGTTGGGTTTTTTCTTTTATACTCAACTATGCAAACCGCCTTTAAAATACAATCCCGCCTAAACTACTGGCTCTTTTAAAAAAACCAGAGATGCTATTCTTAGATATAATTTAAGTATTTAGTGGCATTTAACAGAATATATCAACTGCTGATAGGAAGTAAAAAAAGACGCCTGCAATGGTACACAAAAATTTAACGATACATCTCTTGAAAAACTAACGCACCAAGGCTGGTGTTCATTCAGTCGGTTGACTCCCTCTTGAGTTAATAGCAAAAAAAAGACCGCAACATTGCTGTTGCGATCTTGAGGAAGGCGGCGACATA